>JBBIRU010000014.1:0-168295 GCA_037441645.1 Bacteroidota bacterium | reverse complement strand
CACCCACATGATAGTTTAGGAAATAAAAGTCCTATTGAATTTATGAATACGAAATATGAAAAATGTTTAATTTAGCTCTGTAGGAAAAAGGGGGTACTTACAGAATATAAATATCCGTTTTTAAGTTTTCGGGTTTTGCTTTGTCGGGCGAGTTCAGATAAAGTTCAAAACAAGGTACATTACGTAGCTCAGCTTTCTTTTTTGCAAGCCAGTTACTGTAAATATAATTATATGTTTCGCTGAATTTTTCATAAGGACCATTATGCCTGAAAATGGCATACCTTCCTCCGGCCAGTTCTTTTATGCCTACCTCGCCTTCGGGGGCAATATCTTTTTTTATTGTTATACAGGCTTCATACCTCAATTTGGATGCCTCTGTAACGGTTGGGTCATCGTAGCTTATTCCGATAAACTTTGTACCGAAACTCCACAGTTTTTTCTTTTTCATAAAATCGCAAAGCTTATCCCATGCTACTTTTGCCGATTCGCGGTATTCGCCCATACATTGGATATAAATTACTTTTTGCGGCTTAATTTCCTTGATTTTTGGTTCTTTCATGGTTTCAATTTTTTTTGTGTTTGTACTATTTTCATTTGTAATTACAATTGCATGTCCGGCCCGGTATTCTCCGGGTGAAATTCCAAACCTTTTACCAAAAGCATTAATAAAGGCTGCCGGTGTATCGTAACCCACTTTATATGCAATATTGTTCACCGTTTCGTTGCTGTACTTCAGCACGTGGGCAGCAGCTTCCAGTCTCAGGCGGATGATATAAGCATAAAGAGGTTCACCTATGTGTGCACGCATAATGCGATGGAAGTGATAAACGGAAAAGTTAGAAATACCTGCCAGTTTTTCAATATCCAGCGGCTCACCCAGGTTATTATTGATGTATTCTATCACCCTGTTGATGCGCACATGATAATCGGTTATAGTTTCTTCTTTATGCATATATTAAAATTTCAAAACAAAAATAGTACAGCAATATAAAACAGAATTTCTCATTCTTGCTATTTTTTAGTCTTTACGCGAGTTATGCCGATACGCAATATGTAATAGCCCCAAATTAATAAGAGCGGACATAAATTGCATATTATAATTTTTTTAATGGTTCATAATCGATTTGATGGTTTAATATATATCTAGCCGAAATGAAACTCACCATAGAATGATGATGTGTGCATCCTCTCCGAGGATGTTTAATTTTAAGAAATTGCGTTGTTATTACTATTCCTAAACCTCTATGAGGTTCATAAAGTAAAAAAAATGTACTTGTTGAAGTTCGTAGAACTTCCATAATTGTAAAAAAACAATTATTAATGTAAAACACAAGGCCGTAGGTCTTGCACTATAATAATGTCCGGTCGATTATGGTTGGACTAGGCATATTAACAATTGGCTCCGTTGCGTACAAAAAATAAAGCAGTAAATGGATCTTTTGTGAAATCAATAAGAGGCGTTTGGACTCCTTTATGTTGAAGAAGAAATAGTATCTACATCTGAAAATTTGTTCCACAAGGTGAAAAATTATCAAATATTACACAATGTTATCATATGATTTATAATTTTAATACAATAGATTCTTCTTTGTCGGATTTACTACTAATAAAGGTTTCTACAAAAGTGAATAAAAGCTGGAAAACTTCTTTCAATACTTCGCTACCAGCGGCATTCTTCTCCCAAATCCAAAGGCCTTTGATGAAATACGTAAAACAGGCGGAGTCTGGAAACGTTTATATTCGTTGGTATTTACCATGCGGATTACTTTTTGCACGGTTTCTTTGTTAAATCCCAGTTCAACTATTTTTCCCAGGGGCATTTTCTGTTCTATATAAGCAAAAAGTATTTTGTCCAGCATGTCGTATTCCGGAAGTGAATCTGAATCTTTCTGGTTTGGGCGCAATTCTGCAGAAGGCGATTTAACTATAGTGTTACGGGGAATAATTTCTCCGTGGCTGTTAATATAATTTGCCAACTGGTACACCTGCGTTTTGTACACATCGCCGATAACGGCCAGTCCTCCGGCCATATCGCCATACAGGGTACCGTAGCCCACTGCAGCTTCACTTTTGTTGGATGTATTAAGCAGAATGTTGCCAAATTTGTTGGAATACGACATTAACAATATTCCCCTTATCCTGGCCTGTATATTTTCTTCGGTAATGTCGGGTTGTTTTCCTTTAAATACTGGGACCATCATTTCTTCAAAACTGCGGAAAGCAGGTTCTATTGGAATAACATCGTAACTGACATTCAGATTCATAGCCAGCGATAAGGCATCGGTAAGCGAATGCTGCGATGAGTACCGCGAGGGCATAAGCAATACATGAACATTTTCTTTTCCCAGGGCCTCGGCAGCCAGCGCCAATACCAGCGCCGAATCAATTCCCCCCGATAAACCCAGAACAGCTTTTGAAAAGCCGGTTTTAACAAAGTAATCGCGAACACCCAGAATAAGCGCTTTATAAATTCTTTCTATCACGGGTAATTCAGCATTTGACTGCTGTATATTGAGATTTTCTGTATCGATAATTTTTATTGCTTCCCCGAAATAAGGTAATTCGGCTACCACTTTTCCATTGCTGTCAATAACCATTGAGCCGCCGTCAAATATCAGTTCGGTATTGGCTCCCACCTGGTTTACATAAATTAATGGCAAGTTGTTATTTTTTGCATTTTCACACAAAACCGTTTTTCGCGATTCGGCATGGTGAAATGAAAACGGCGAAGCCGCCACATTAATCATAAGGGTTGGCAATTGCTTTTTTAACTCTTCCATGGGCGACACGGTATAGAGTTTTTGCCGGGTAAAGGAATTCTCCACCGGCTGGTCGAACCACAAATCCTCACAAATGGTCAGGGCCATCTTTTCTCCTTTGAATTCAGCCAGGTGAAATTGTTTATTGGGTTCGAAATAACGGTACTCGTCAAACACATCATACGAAGGCATCAGGGTTTTGTAATGAACGCTTTTCACTTCCCCGTTTTCGATAAATTTTACAGCATTGTAAAGCTTTTTCCCCAGCGGATCAGGATTTATTACCGGCGTACCAACAATAGTCGCAATATTATAACAATGTGTTTTTATTTTTTTTATTGAGTTTTCACATTTTTCCTGGAAATCGGCATTTTCGAGCATGTCGAGGGGCGGGTAGCCACAAACGGCCAACTCAGAAAATACCGCCAGCTCAGCGCCATGCGATTTTGCTTCAGTTATTGCCCGGATAATCTTTTCCGAGTTTCCCTCAAAATCGGCAATCTTATAATTCAGCTGGCAAAGGGCAATCTTCATATTTTTATATAAAAAATCCCGGCAGTTATACCGGGATAATTAAATTCTGAATAATTTTTTAGAACAATATTCCTACACGCAAAGCAATGTTATTGGCAATAATTTTTTCTTTATGTAAAGCGCCTTTACTATAAGTTTCTGTCTTGGAAAAATTTGTTAATCCATTGGTAAACAGAGCTTCAACCAGTAATTTTGTGCTGCCACCCAAAGAATATTCAATACCTCCGGCAATATGGAATCCAAGATTAAAAGCGCCAACTTCTGCTTTAATATCATCACCTGAATTCACAGTAATATCGCCTTTTGCTTTAAAACGGAAGCAAGGACTGATACCTGCTTTCAGAAAATAAGTAATGTAACCAATTTCATTTGTTTTTCCTTTAAGTGAAAGAGGTATTTCAATAAACTGGGTTTTATACTTTACTGCTGAACCGGCTTTTAACGAATAAATTGTATCAGCAGCTTCGAAAGTCGGAACAGAATCGAGAAATTTAAGACTTCCGCCTGTGTTCTGAAAAGAGATTCCGGTTGAAATCGCAAAATTCTTAGAAACGTTAAAATCAACAGGAACACCAAAGCCAAAGCCGAAGCGTGAACCATCTTTTTCAACTGATTTTGAATCGGGTTTAAGCCAGCTTACTACCGGAGTAATATATAGTCCACCGGACACTTTGCTATCCTGTGCAAATAATCCTGAACTGAAAATAATAAACATCAACCCAAATACGTATTTTTTCATAATTTTATGTTTTTATTTTTAAGATTCTTCTTACAAATATAAATAATAATTCTTTTACTAATGAAATGTATTTTTTTTAAGTCAAAATTAATCTTTGTAATTGTTTCTGTTATTTATTTATATAGCTGTGGCACTTCAGAAGAAAAACCAAAAACCGATGTTTCAGGAATTAACGTAAATATTAAAATTCACCGGTTCGACCAGTCCCTGTTTTCTGTTCCTTCCGATAGTATTCCTGGCTTTGTTCCCGAATTACAAAAGAACTTCGGCGATTTTTTCACCCTCTTTTGTACTGAGGTTATTCATATTGGCGATATTAATTCAAGGGATTTCAGTCTTTTACTTCAAAAATTTGTTACTGACTATAATATGTTAATAGCTTACGAAGATTGCCAGAAAGAATTCCCGGATATGACATTCCTTAGCCAGGATTTAACAGAAGGATTTAAGCATTACATGTATTATTTTAAAAATAAAACCATTCCCGAAGTATATCTGTACATGGGGGGATTTAATCAGTCAATTGTTACAAGCGATAATATTTTAGGTATAGGCCTGGAGAAGTATCTTGGAAAGGGAAATAAATTTTATTCCAAGCTGGGCCTGGCCGCTTATCAAACTTATAAAATGCAGAAGGAATTTATTGTTCCCGATTGTTTCAGGGCTGTTGCGTGGTCGGAGTTCCCTTATGATAATTCTGTCGATAACCTGGCATCCAATATGATTTACCAGGGCAAGGTTCAGTATTTTATTGATGCTATGTTACCTGATCTGCCCGACACCATTAAATTCGGGTTTACCGGCAAACAATGGGAATGGTGTATTAACAGCGAGCAAAGCATGTGGAGTTACCTCATCGACAAAAAGGAACTTTTTACCACGGTTCAGATTAATATAAAAAGGTATACCGATGAAGCCCCCTTTACCAGTACCTTCCCACACGAGTCACCGGGCAGAACAGGAGTATGGATTGGCTGGAGAATGGTTTGTAATTATATGAAACTTCATCCCGATATCACCCTTGAGCAACTTATGCATGATAATGATTACCAGAAAATCATGAATCAATCAAAATATAATCCCTAATTCAATGTTACATGTTTGATTTCAAAAGCCAAAAGTCTGATGTTAATACTTATTACTCAAGAATCAAAGTGAGAATTTCACATTCTCCATTTTACATTTACCTTCTTACATTTGGCATTCGTCATCGTGTTATACGTTATGTTTTTCTTTGATTTTTATCATGATTTAAATTTTCTAAATGATCCAATTTTGTAAAATAACAATGTTTATAATGTTTTCTTAAAAATAAATCTTTTTTATGTCAAATTTCGAGATTGAATCCATTGAACAATATGGATTGAGCCAGAAAAACCGT
This sequence comes from Bacteroidota bacterium, assembly GCA_037441645.1. GTDB lineage: Bacteria > Bacteroidota > Bacteroidia > Bacteroidales > GWA2-32-17 > GWA2-32-17. Next base: position 162,882 of record JBBIRU010000014.1, on the reverse strand, counting down.
TCGAAAAATAAATTTTCTAAAATAGGAATTGTCGGATGCGGTGTTGTCGGGCGAACGATTTCTTTAATTACGAGCCAAAGCGGTATGGACGTTGTTTTTATTGAATCCAACGAACTTAGAATTCAATATGCTTTTTCGGAAATGGAAAAGGAACTGAGTAAACAGATCGATCATTGGGGGATGACCTCCGGGGAGAAAAAACTTATTCTTTCCCGTATTAAAGGATCTATATATTATGCAGATTTACAGGGTTGCGACTTTGTTATAGAATGCATCCGTTCAAAATCAAGCGATAAATTACTCGACCAAAGAAAATCTATTTTTAAGAACATCGAAGATAATGTCAGTGATTCGTGTATTATAGCAACTAACTCAACGGCTGCCATTATTACAGAGCTATCGGCTATTTTAAAGCATTGCGATCGTTCCATCGGGATACACTTTTTAACAACGAATCCTAACGCCCGGATTGTAGAAGTAGTAAGAGGACTTCACACATCGCAGGAAATATATGATCTGGCCATTATGTTTGTAAAAATGATTAACAAAACTCCTATTCCGGTGGAAGAATCTCCCGGACTAATTAGTGTAAGAATTGTCTCTGCTATGATTAACGAAGCCTGTGATGTATTAATGGAAGGTGTAAGTTCGCGCGAAAGCATCGACCTGACTATGAAAAATTATTTCGGTTTAATTTCAGGACCTTTTGAATTAGCGGATAAAATAGGGTTAGATAAAATTCAAAGCTGGATGGACGAATTGTATGACGAATTCGGCTTTATGAAATATAAAACCTCTCCCCTTATCAAACGCCTTGTCAGGGCAAACCATCTGGGAAAGAAAACAGGCCAGGGATTTTATACTTACGATAAAAATGGAAACCGTGCAAGTAAACAGGCCGAACTTCATATTATCGATTTATAATAACATATACAAGAACAAAAAATAAATAAAATGAAAATACTGGTTTTAAATTGCGGAAGTTCATCCATTAAATATCAACTTTTTGAATTGCCAAACGAAGTTCCAATAGTAAAAGGAATTGTAGAAAAAATCGGGCTCAAGGGATCGTTTCTGAAACAGGAGAGAAATGATGGCGACAAAGCTATGCTTGAAGGTGAAGTACTTGATCATAAGCAGGGTATAGAATATATACTGGGAACCATAACAAGTAAAAAGCATGGATGTATTTCTAACTTTGAAGAAATAAAAGCTGTTGGACACCGTGTAGTGAATGGAGGAGAAAAATTTCAGACAAGTGTTTTAATCAATGATGAAGTTATAGCAAAAGTTGAAGAATGTGCTGTTATTGCTCCCTTACATAATCCCCCGAACTTAAAAGGGATTTATGCCATTACACAGCTATTGCCCGGCGTTCCGCAATGCGCCATTTTCGACACTGCCTTCCATCAAACCATGCCCGATTATGCATTTATGTATGCGATTCCCTATTCTTTGTATAAAAAATATAGTATTCGTCGTTACGGTTATCATGGAACAAGTCATCGGTTTGTCTCAAAAAAGGCATGTGAAATACTGGGCAAAGAATATGATAAAGTTAATATTATTTCCTGCCATCTGGGAAATGGTGCTTCGGTTGCTGCCATTAAGAACGGAAAATCTATCGATACAAGCATGGGCTTTACTCCGGTGGAAGGGCTCATTATGGGAACCCGCTGCGGCAACCTTGATGCTGGCATTCTAACGTATATCATGCAAAAAGAAGAAATCGGAATTTTTGCGGCCAACACATTAGTAAATAAACATAGCGGAATGCTTGGAATTTCCGGTGTTTCCTCCGACATGCGTGAAATAATTGCGGCCATGGAAAGCGGAAACGAAAGAGCACGAACCGCCATGAAAATGTATGCCTACCATGTAAAAAAATACATAGGTTCCTATGCTGCTGCCATGGGTGGAGTTGATATTATTATTTTTACCGGTGGAATTGGCGAAAATGATACTTTTACCCGTGGTGAAATTTGTAATGGACTTGAATTTTTGGGTGTAGATTTAGATTTTGATCTGAATAAAAAATGGCGGGGAACAGGAATTCTATCCAAAACCGATTCAAAGGTCATAACTATGGTTGTAGAAACCAATGAAGAACTGGTAATTGCTCTTGATACGTATACGATTGTTAATGCTTCATAATAGTTTTCGGTAGCCTTAAATTAATAATAAAAAAACCGCAAGTTCCAGAACCTGCGGTTTTTCATTGAATATATAGAATGTTTAGGCTTCGAGTTTCATTCCATCATAAACATCCATAACTTCTTTTACAGCTTTAGCGGAATTGTAAAGAAGAGTTTTTTCATCTTCGTTCAATTTGAGTTCGATGATTTTCTCAATACCACCTTTACCAAGAACAACAGGTACGCCAAGATAAATATCTTTTAAACCATATTCGCCCTGTAGCCATGCGCAAACCGGAAAAACACGTTTCTGATCTTTTACAATGGCTTCTACCATCTGGGCTGCTGCTGCTGCCGGAGCATACCATGCAGATGTTCCTAACAGATTCACTATTTCGCCACCACCTTTTTTGGTTCTTTCGATAATTGCATTCAGTTTGTCTTTATCGATCAGTTCGGTAATAGGAATACCGGCAGCAGTAGTATAACGTGGAAGCGGAACCATGGTGTCGCCGTGTCCGCCCATAATAATAGCCTGAATTTCCTTATGAGAAATACCCAGCGCTTCGGTCAAAAACATTCTGTAACGGGCTGTATCTAAAATACCGGCCATTCCAAAAACTTTTTTAGAATCAACTTTCGCATTCAGATAAGCACAATACGTCATTACATCCAAAGGATTAGACACAACAAGAATAATGGCATTAGGAGAATGTTTAATTACCTGCTCGGTAACGCTTTTTACAATAGCAGCGTTGGTAGCTATTAAATCATCGCGGCTCATACCGGGTTTGCGGGGCAAGCCGGAAGTAATAACAACGATTCCTGAATTAGCAGTTTTAGTATAATCGTTGGTTACGCCAATTACTTTTGAATCATAGCCATCAACAGGACCTGTCTGCCACATATCCAACGCTTTTCCGTTGGCATAATTTTCTTTAATATCGAGAAGGACAACTTCGGTAGCAACTTCGCGCTGAGCAATTTCCAGTGCACAACTTGCACCTACGTTTCCGGCTCCAATAACTGATACTTTCATATTGATTTTTATTAATTTATTTAATTAAACATTTGCTGTAACGGCTGCAACAATTTTTTTGTATCCTTTTAAAGGCAGAGATTTCGGACGGGTAATGGGATATCCCATAGCTCTTGCAACAATCGATTGAGCTGCAATACCCAACGCACGCGATACACTGAAAAGAACAGTATAGTAACTGAATTCAGTTAATCCGAAATGATAAAGTAAAGCACCTGAACCGGCATCAACATTTGGCCATGGATCTTTAATTTTCTGAACCTGTGACAAAACTTTTGGTACAGTATTGAATACCCTTTCTACTGTCTGGAAAACCGGATCATTTGAGCAATATTGTTTACCAAATGCAAGGAAAGCGTCGAAACGCGGGTCGGTAATTCTTAATACAGCGTGGCCATATCCGGGAACAACTTTACCTGATTCTAATGTTTCCTGGGCAAATTTGAACAATTGGTCTTCGGTTGGAGCTCCATTGAATTTTTTCATAGTTTCCAATACCCAACCTAAACACTCCTGGTTGGCAAGACCGTGAAGCGGACCGGCTAACCCGTTTAATCCACCTGAAAGTGAATAATATAAATCGGACAAGGCAGAATTAATAGTAGCTGATGAATATGCACTTACGTTTCCACCTTCATGATCACTATGAAGTGTCAAGTATAATCTCATTAATTTGGCAAACTCGTCATTTTTGTTGGGAAGACCCAGCATGTGGACATAGTTTCCTGACCAGTCGAGAGATTTATTTGATTCGATGCGTGCACCTTTGTTGAATCTTTTCCTGTAAATATAAGCAGCAACGGCAGGAAGTTTAGCAATGATGTTAATAGCATCATCGTAAGTAGCATCCCAATACTGATCTTTTTTCATGCCTTCATTATATTTCTTTGCAAAAACTGATTCTTTCTGCATAATAAGGATGGCTGTATTGAACATAGTCATTGGATGTGAATCAGCAGGCATGGCATCGAGAACACTCCATACATATGTAGGAACATCTTCTTTTGACTTAAATTCGCTTTGTAAATCTTTTAACTCTTCTGCATTTGGAAGCTGACCTGTTAACAATAAGAAAAATATTTCTTCCGGTAATTTACTGTTCAAATCTTTCAGTTCGATTCCACGAATTATAAGTCCTTTATCGGGTGGAACTTCAGATGTGTCGCATACAAGGCCTTTTACTCCGCGTAAACCTCCGTATGCCTGTGCAAGGGTTACTTTATCAACTACTTTATCGCCATGTTGTTTAAGAAACTCAGCGATTTCGGCTTTCTGAGCCGGAAATATAGCACTCAGTTTTTGTTTAAGAAGTGACATAAATTTACAGTTTAAATTGTTTATAAAATTGTTGATTAAAAAATTCCATAATTAGTTGTTGTCTTTCAAACTTTTGTAAATTTTAAGTTTGATTTTTCAAATATAAAATTCTTTTAGCCTAATTGCAAATTTTAAATATTGCATTTTAATAATTGGAACTGCAATATTTCCGGTTTTTTTTACTTTATTTTATGATTTGAATTTTCACCTCTATACACCTGACTACATATAAGTTGCCAAATAACGGTTAAAGTCATTTAAGTGTTTATTTTTAATATTTTTCTACACTTTTCGTTATGTTTAATAACATAGTTATTTCATGATTTTTTAATATTTTTTTTAATTTTTTAGTTTTTATGTTTAAAGCGGTTTTTTCTTGCCGGAAAGGAATAACAAATTATTCAGCATGTTATATAAAGCCTGAAAAGTTGAGTTTTAACCAATCCATTTTAAAATCTCATGGGAATTGTCGGGTATCCTTTTTTCAAATGCTTTTCCCTCGATCATTAATTTTTGAAGCTTAATTGCCCCGCTCTCCACATCTTTTAAAAACACCCAGGGATTAAAAAGGATGGTATTATTAACTGATAAAAGGTGGTTCTCATTTTCAGTTATATCAAGAACAAGCGACTTTCCCGGCAGCAGGGAATGAAGCAACTGGTTTCTTAACAATTCATACAAATTATCATCCCTGTTAATTATGGAATATCTTCCACCCAGTAATTTATCCGTGGCTACCCTGAACCTGGCTTTTGATTGCTTCGGTGATTTTAATGGTTTTTTATCAAAAAAACCGCCCATTATTTCCAGCCCGATAGCAAGTATTGCCAATGAAGCCAGGAAGGCCTTTTTCTCCTGTAAATTTTTAGCCTGTTGAATTATAAAATTCTGTACAAATTCCGAAGATGTCATCATCTTTACTTTTTTCGGATAATCATCATTCCGTCCCGGATAGGAAAAAGAACATTCTCAACTTTGGTATCATTCCTGATAAGTGTATTAAATTCAATAATAGCACGGGTCTGTTCATCCTGTTTAGAAATTTCATCCATTACTTTTCCATCCCATAATACATTATCGACAAAAATATATCCTCCTTTTTTAACTTTATTAAAAACAGAAGTATAATATTCTGAATATTGTTTTTTATCACCGTCAATAAAAACCAGGTCAAATTCGGTATTTATGGAAGGAATTATTTTCAGGGCGTCGCCAAAATATAATTGTACTTTATTTTCGACCCCGGCTTTTTTTAAATAAAAACGAATAAATTCTTCCAGTTCATCATTAATCTCAATCGTATGAATCTTCCCGTTTCCATCCAGCGCTTCGGCAAAACAAATAGCAGAATAACCGGTATAGGTGCCGATTTCAAGAATATTCCGGGGCCGGATCATTTCACAAAGCATTTTCAAAACTCTTCCCTGTAAATGGCCGGAAAGCATCCGTGGATGATAAATATTTACATGGGTCTCGCGGAATAATTCCCTGAGTACTTCCGGTTCTTTTTCGATGTGTTCCAGAATATACTGCTCAAGTTTTACATTTATATCCATTCTTTAATAGTAAATGAGTTGTGAAAAGTTATCTTCATTAAAAATGTTACTTGCTACATTCAAAATATCTTCCGAACTAATGGCTTCAATTCTTTCTGTTACTTTTTCTAGGCTATCTACTTTTCCGTACATCAGGTAACTTTTTCCCAAACTTAAAAGAAGGGTCTCCGGATTCTCAAGAGAGATCGCAATCTGGCCTGTCATTTGTTGTTTAGCCCTGTGTAATTGCTGAATTCCCAAAGGCTGTTGTTTTAATTTTTCGAGTTCTTTTTTAACGAGATTAGTAGCCTTTGTTAATTTGTCTTTATCGCAACCCATATAAATGGAAAAGATACCCGTGTCAAAATATGGAGTATAAGATGATTCAATATAATAAACCAATCCATTCTTTTCACGCAGAGAAAGATTTAAGCGGTTATTTAAACCGGAGCCTCCCAGCAAATTTGTTAACAAAAGAAAAGGAAGTCTTTTTTTATCTCTGAAATGGAAAGCAGAGGTCCCCAGTATGCAGTGTGTCTGATGGGTTTTTTTATGAACGGTCTTTTGTAATGGAACATATCCTTTAAAAGGGGTTCGTTTCCATTTACGGGGATTAGCCGGTTCGTTTCCAAAATATTTTTCGAAATAGCGGATCAGTTTTTCAAAATCAATATTGCCTATGGAACAAAAAACCATCTGATCGGTGTTATATGTTCTCGATGCAAATTCTTTTACTTGCTTCTGCCCAAATTTCTTAAGCGTTTTATTGGTTCCCAGAATATTTCTTCCCAGTGAATGGCCGTCAAAAACCAATTCTTCGAAATCATCAAAAATCAATTCTGCCGGGCTATCATTATAGGAATTTATTTCGTCGTAAATAACTTCGCGTTCACGAATAATTTCTTTTTCCGGAAATATAGAATGAAAAAGAATATCACTCATTAATTCCATTGCCCGCTCAATGTGCTTATGAAGGAACGAAGCATAAATACAGGTTTCTTCCTTTGTAGTATAGGCATCTATTTCACCTCCCACATCTTCGAGCCGGCTTATAATATGATAGGCCTTTCTTTTATGAGTTCCTTTAAAAATAAGGTGTTCGAGAAAATGCGCAATCCCATGTTCCTGTTCCAGTTCATCTCTTGTCCCTGTATTAATAATTACAGCACAATACGCCACCTGCCTTTCGGTATGCTGATGAATAAGACGTAAGCCGTTATTTAATGTATGAACTTTATAATCCATTTATTTGGTCGAAAATTTGAAAGTTCATAAAGTTTGTTTATATTTTAGATACATTATTGTTTCCTTTTAACTCCAATTACATTGGGAAGTTCCCACATATAATCATTTTTATCCGTAGGATAAGTACGAGAAACCCAACTACCCACTTTTTCGATTAAAGTATCCCCGGCAGTAACATATAACACTGCTTCGGGGCCTCCTTCTAAATACATGGCACTATATATTTTTAAAGGAAGGCTCAGCAACATCTTGCTCATTTGGTTTGCCATATATGGGGAACGTGAAAAAATAAAAAGAATATTCCCTTTTTTATCGGTTGCCAGAACACACATGCTGCTGGAAATAGGAATCCGGGGTTTCCATAAAACAAGTTCCTGGTTACAATCAATCATACGTATGCACTGAAACATGGAATTATAGTTTTCCATATAAAATTCCCAGTTCTCTTTTTCCATATCTACAATATTCATGGCAGGAAAAGATGCAGATTTTGGATTAAACATAGCCATTGCCCTAAAATTCTCCCGCAACTTTCCATTATTAATATGGCTGTAATTTTTTAGAAATCCCGTTCCGGTTATATGATCGGACAAATTAAACATTCCGGCATTAACAACAGCCACAAGATTAAAATCGTTACTCCAGAGTTCAGGAGTTCTTCTTAAACTGTCGTGTTCGGAAGCGGCAAGTAATTCAAATGAAAAATAACGTGGATCGATTTTTAAAATGGAAAGCTTATTATCACTTATTTTTGATTTCAAAGGAGATGTAAATTCAGTAAAATAAAGCCCTTTTTCAAGTTCTTTCCAGTGTATTTTTTTAGAATTTACAGGAGTTTCAGGATTATTTACCGTTGACGGATCTCCGCAAAAAGCCAGAAAAAGTACTGCAAATCCTGTAATCCATTTAAATAATATTCCGTTACCCATCTTTTATTTTCCACAAAACTCAAAGATATAAGAAAGCAAACAATGTTTATTTATCATACTGAAATATTTATTTTTCTTTAACCCGGTTTATCCTGTCCAAAAGCTGATAAAAAATTAACGAACAGGATTGTATTCTCTTTATTTTCGAATTAAAACTTTACCTTTATGTAGCATTAACCATTTATGCTATATGGTAAGGAATCGTTTATTTTTTGTAATTATTCTCCTTTTTATCAACGCTTCTTCCCTTACCGGGCAAACAAAGTGGTCGTTTGAACTTTGTGGCGGCGCTCCTTATAATTTTCCATCTTATATAAAAATTCACCAGGCAGGGTATAATGACATGGCTGTTCACAATGCCCGGTTTTACAGTGAACCTTTTACACTTCCCCCATACTGGGACTGGCGCCTAGCCCGGATAAAAAATAACAGTATTATTGAACTCGAAGCCATTCACCATAAATTATATTTGAAAAATAAACCATCCGAAATAAAGCGGTTCAGTATTTCGCACGGATTTAACATGTTCTTTATTAATTACGGAAAGATTAAAAAAAGAAATTTCATAATAAGAGCCGGATTGGGAACTGTTTTCTCTCACCCCGAAACGGACATACGGGGGCATGCTTTTGAGGATAAAGGCGAATTTTTAAATACAGATTATTATTTAAGCGGTCCGGCCGTTAACCTGAGTGCCGGGAAAAAATGGCATGTTATAAAAAGGCTTTTTATAAATACTGAAATTAAAACTACCATAGCATATGCTAAAGTTCCTGTGGCGCTTGGATATGCAAAAGTTTTCACATCATCACTTCAATTTGTAGCAGGTTTGGGTTTTGATTTTATTTCAAAAGAATAATTACATTTATTTTCTTTATTTTTATCCCGTAAACAAATTAATTATGATGCCCGAAATTTCTTTTTTACCTGAAATAACTTCCGAAAAAAGTGTTGTATATCTTATAAAAAAAGATGCTAATACTTCGCATTTTAACCTTACCAGAACAGAATCTAAATACTTAAAAGATTCTATAAAAAACGATAAAAAATCGATTGACATAAATTCATATTCTCACTGGAATTATTTCAGAATAGTTGATGACAATAAGCCTCACTGGCAAATATTGGAAGATTTACGAAAAGCTGCTTCTAAAATTCAGGGAGTGCTGGAAGATTCGGAAGATTCGGAAATCCAGGTTGTTTCGTCGTTTAATAATGAAGAGTTCCTGCTTGCTTTTACCGAAGGATTATTGCTTGGCAGTTATAAATTTGATAAATATATTACCGACGATAAAAAGAAAAAGCAAGGGTTGAAAAAAATCAGAATTATTACCGAAAAGCCTTCAAAAAAGAAATGGGAACAGCTTAGGTATTTATCACAGGCTGTTTTTATTTCCCGTGACCTGGTAAACGAACCTGTTTCGTCGCTAAATGCACAACAACTCTCATCGGAGATTGAAAAAATGGGGAAAGAAGCAGGATTTTCGGTAAAAGTTTTTGACAAAAAGAAAATTACCGAATTAAAAATGGGCGGTTTGTTAGCAGTTAATATGGGAAGTATTGATCCTCCTACTTTTACTATTATGGAATGGAAGCCCAAACGGTTTATTAACGACAATCCCATTGTATTTGTTGGTAAGGGCGTAGTTTACGATTCCGGCGGTTTAAGTCTGAAACCCACAAGCGACAGTATGGATTATATGAAATGTGATATGAGCGGAGCGGCAGCTGTTGCAGGAGCAATATATGCAGCTGCCAAATCAAAATTACCCATACACGTTGTTGGATTAGTTCCTGCTACCGATAACCGTCCATCGGGAAATGCCTATGCACCCGGCGATGTAATAAAAATGATGGATGGCTCCACCGTTGAAATGCTGAATGCCGATGCCGAAGGAAGAATGATACTTGCCGATGCACTGCATTATGCCAAACGTTATGACCCCATGCTGGTTATCGACCTTGCTACTCTCACCGGGGCCGCTGCTGCGGCTATTGGCAGGGTTGCCTCTGTAGCTTTTTCGAACAAATGTGATGACCTGTATAAAAAACTTGAAGAATCAGGATTCAATACTTTTGAACGGTTAGTTCAGTTTCCTTTATGGGAGGATTATACGGAAATGATAGAATCAAAAATTGCAGACGTTAAAAATGTGGGAGGCAAATACGCAGGCGCTATTACGGCCGCTAAATTCCTGGAACGTTTTACCGAATATCCCTGGATTCATCTGGATATTGCAGGCCCTGCCTTTGTTATGTCAAAGGATTCTTATCGCGGAACAGGTGGAACTGCAGTTGGCGTAAGACTTCTTTTCGATTTTATGAACAATATTATTCAAAAATAACATTAAGTATGGAAAACAGAACACGCAAATGTCTTGAATGTAACGAAACCCTGAGAGGAAGATCCGACCAGAAATTCTGCTCCGATGCCTGCCGTAATACGTATAATAACCGGATGAACTGCGACGCTACTTCTCTTGTAAGAAACATAAATAATGCTCTCAGAAGAAACCGCCGTATATTGAAGGGTCTGCTTGAACAAAGGAAAAGCAAAGTAAAACGCGAAACCTTATTCGATAAAGGGTATAATTTCACCTATTTCACTCACTCCCATACTACCAAAAAAGGAAACCATTACAGCTTTTGTTACGATTACGGTTATCTTATTCTTGATGATGAATTATTTTTTATTGTAAAAGACCTGAACAAAAAATAACGTGCCTTAAGAAAGGCATAAGGGTATTGATTATAATGTAAATTACTTTACTTAGGGATCCCTTATATATTACTCTGTATTTCCCTTCCTTTTTAATGCCCGTAATGTTTAAAAATCTCGCTTTTGATAAAATTTAATGATTTTGTATCCATATTTTTAAATGATAATTATCAGACATTTAAGATAATATCTTTTATTACATAGATTCTTTCTTCATTCTCCCCTGTTGTATGATCGGGCAATTTCAGATAACCAATCAGTCTGTGATTTGTTCGAATAATTTTCTTTCATTCTCCATTGCCAGTTGCCTGAATTTTTTCCGGGGATATTCATCCTTGCTTCACTGCCTAACTCAAGTATATCCTGCATCTGTGCTATGGCAAAAACAGCCACCGATGCCCATGCCTGCCTGATCATTTCTTTTACAACATCCTTTTCATCGCACCTGAGATATTCCAGAACTGCTTTTTTGCCTGAAGAATTAAGACTGTTAAACCAGCCTTTTACCGTATCACTGTCGTGAGTGCTGGTATAAACAATATAGTTAGTAGAATCGAAATTATGGGGCGCAAAAGGATGATTTATTCCACCTGTAATTCCTTCCTGGAGAAGTTTCATGCCTGGGAAATTCATTTTTTTCATAAGTTTTTCTACAGCAGGGGTTTTATTGCCTAAGTCCTCTGCTATTATCGGGGTGTCTCCAAGTTGTTTTTTTAAGCATTTAAAAAGTTCATTTCCCGGGGCTTTTTCCCACCTTCCGTTTTTTGCTGTTTTACTGCCAAAAGGTACTGCCCAGTAGTTTACAAAACCTATAAAATGATCGATACGGAGAATGTCAACCATACCAAAGGTGGCACTCATATTTTTAACCCACCAGTCGAAACCGATTTTTTTATGTTTTTCCCATTCATACAACGGATGTCCCCATAGTTGCCCGTCGGCACTGAAGTAATCAGGAGGAACTCCGGATATTTTTAAAGGATTAAGTTCTTTATCAAGCTGAAAAAGCTCAGGATTAGTCCAAACGTCACAGCTCTCGTATGACACGTATATCGGGTTATCGCCAATTATTTTTATTCCTTTTTCATTAATATATCTTTTTAAAGCTGCCCATTGTTTGAAGAAGGTAAATTGTAAATATTTATGAAAACCAACCTCGTATTCAAGATTTTTTGCTGTCTCATTTAATACTTCTTTGTTACGGAGTTTCAATTCCTTTTCCCATTTGTACCATGGCAAGTTATTATTTTGAGCCTGTAATGCCATAAAGAGCGAATAATCATCAAGCCAGAAAGCATTATTGCAGCAAAACGATCCGTAGTCTTTTCCTGAAGAATTTTTACCGGTAATAAAGTTAGCGTACGACTTTTTAAGCAATTGCGTTTTAACTGTATTAACCAGGTTATAGTCAACAAAGTTATCAGGAAAAGAAATGTTTTCTGTATCATGCCTGTTTAACAAATCCTCTTCAACAAGGATGTCTATATCAATAAAAAGATGGTTTCCTGCAAAAGCCGAAAGCCCTATGTAAGGACAATTTGCGGAACCCATCGGGCACAAAGGAAGAATCTGCCATAGCGACTGGCCGGCATTGTTCAGAAAATCAGCAAACCTGTATGCTTCTTTCCCCAGGCTGCCAATACCATATTTCCCGGGCAATGATGAGATGTGAAGCAATATGCCGCTACTGCGTGAGAACATAAGATATTTTCTTCAAAAATAACAAATCTTATCTTTAATAAGTAAATGTTTATTAAATAAATGAACACATTATGGTTATAGTGTAACTATTTTCATATTTTTGACCTTCCCAATAACTTATTATTATGGCAATAAATCAAAACGATATCATTTATTTTATTCTGACCGACCGGTTTTACGGTGTTGAAAACAGCAATGTTTCTGACATTAACAAATTAAAAAACACCACATATCATGGCGGTAATTTTGATGGAATAATAGAAAAAATTCCTTATTTAAAAAAACTTGGCATCACTGCCTTGTGGATAACACCCGTTTACCTGCAGGTACCACCTGTTGACGAACCCGGAAAAGAAGAAACCATGAACTATGGTTATCACGGATACTGGCCGCTCGACTTCAATAAAGTTGATCCTCATCTGTATATTGACGGAAAAAGATATCCCGAAGGTTCAAAAAAACATGTAAAAGATTTAGCTGACAAATTGCACGAAAACGGGATTAAACTTATTCTCGACATGGTTGTGAACCATACGGGCTACAATCATCCCGGCACTACCGATGCTGATAATAACCCTACACCCATAAAACCTGCATGGTTTAATAAAAAAGGCCTTAGCTGTGCAGACGATGTTATTGAAGGTGAACTGTCATGCTTGCCAGATATGGACTTGGATAATCCAGATGTTATTTATTATCACATAAACACAATACTTTCGTGGATTGAAGAGACGGGTGTTGATGCTATCAGAATGGATACTGTACGCCATGTCGAAAAAGCTTTCTGGAATTATTACAAGACCATGATAAAGGGTAAGTATACCGACGTTTCGTTAATTGGTGAGGTTTTGGTATTCGACACAAAATCTATTTCCGAGTATCAAAAACATTTTGCCTTCGACAGTCTTTTCGATTTTCCTTTACAGAAAGCAATCTGCGACACTTTTATTTACGATGGTTCCCTTGTTGGGTTGGTAAGTCCTTTTAACAAAGGATTTGGCATCCTCGAAAATGATAATGTCTATACCAATCAAAACAAATTGGTTACCCTTCTTGACAATCATGATCTTTCTGCAAGATTTGCCTCCTGGTCGAATCAAAAACACGGTAGTGGTTTTAAAACACAAGCATCGGTTAATACCATAAAATTAGCCTTGTCTTTTATGTTTACAGTCCGGGGTATTCCTCAATTATATTATGGTACGGAAATAGGAATGGAAGGATTTTCCGATCCGGATAACAGAAAAGATTTTGAATGGGATAAGTTTGACGAAAATTATACTTTAAAAGATGAGTATGCGTTTGAAAAAGACATATTTGAACATACATGCAAATTAATAAAAATAAGGAAAGAAAACGAAGCCCTTTACTGTGGTAACTTTGTTTGTATTTATGTTGATACATTTGTTATGGTTTATCTCCGGTATTTTAAAGAAAATATTATTCTGGTAGCTATAAACAATGGAAATATTGAAATGCCCAAACCTCTCGAAATATGTGTAAACAATAACAGTAGTTTACCAACACGGATTAATGAAAAAACCACAAATGGAAATTTTACATGTTTAATTTCCAATAAAAAAATCAGGGCAAATAATGGAATTATTTCAGTGCAACTGAAAGGAAAGGGTTGCATTATACTTAAGAATGAAAGCTAAACCAGGTTGTTTACAAAAAAAAACGATTTATTTCCTATAAAAGCGCGAAAAGCGGTCATCCAACCGCCTTTCTTTGCAAACAAACATGATTTAAAGCTCCCTGTTTCCCAGAGCCTCGTAAAAAATCTTTTTATAAGTATCCCCTACCGGGATTAATTTATCGGCTATTTTGATACGGTTTCGTTCTATAAATTCTATTTTATCAAGAGCCACCATATAGGATTTGTGAACTCTTATAAAGTTGGAAGATGGAAGCATTTCCTCCATATGTTTAAAACTTTGTAATGTAATTACCCTGCCGGTAACCATTTTAATAATCAGGTATTCTTTCAATCCTTCAATGTAAAGAATATCTTTAAAATCGACCCGCTGCATACGGTATTCGGTCTTTACAAAGATGTAATTCTTTTCGTCAGCAGTAGTTTGGGTTATTTGATTTGTACCTGCTTGTTTTTTCTCTTTCATTAAATCAGAAACCTTCTCAACCGCTTTAAAAAAACGTTCAAAAGAAATAGGTTTTAACAAATAATCTGTAACATCCAGATCGAAAGCCTGGATAGCGTATGAATCATATGCCGTTGTTAAAATAACAAAGGGTTTATTCTTTATCACTTTTAACATCTGAATCCCGGTTAACCCTTCCATTTCAATATCAAGAAAAAGAAGATCTACTTCATTTTCTTTCAGAAATTCAATCGCACTTATCCCATTATCAAAAGTCTGAATAATATCAAGAAACGGAACCCGCGATACATATTCCTTCATCTGGTGGAGGGCGGGAGGTTCATCATCAATTGCTATACACCTGATTTTCATAGTCTTTAATTGTTAAATCTACCACAAATATATCGTCCCTGGTTTCTATTTCAAGATTATAATTCTTTCCATAAAGCAGGTCAAGCCTGCGTTTAATATTTTTCAAGCCGAACCCTCCCTGTTCAGTTTTATGGTCTTCAACCGGAAGGATATAATTTTTACAATGAAACTTTAATTCATTCTGTGTAATCTTCAGGCTTATTGTTATTCCCGGATATTCAACATTTTTCCTGCCGTGCTTAAATGCATTCTCAATAAAAGGAACCAGCAACAAAGGAGGAATAGTTAACCCCTCTGTATTCCCTTCAATTTTGAACTGCACAAAATCGGGATCTTTTACCCTCATTCTCTGGAGATCAATATAGCTTATGATGTACCCGATTTCTTTATCAAGAAGAACCTTTTCATTGGTTGCATCATAAAGCATATACCGCATGATTTCGGAAAGTTTAATAATACCCGAAGAGGTTACTTCCGGGTCGCGGGTAACAAATGAATTTATATTATTTAATGTATTAAATAAAAAGTGAGGATTTATTTGCGAACGTAATAATGCAAGTTCGCTGGTAACATTTTGTTTTTCGAGTTCTTTCTGTTTCTGGCTGCTGATAAACCAGTCTATCGTGAAACGGAACATCGTTCCCCAGAGAGCATACATAAAATGGTAAGTAAACATGGAAGCATACCAGCGGGTCATTGAAATAGGTTTGGCCAAAGGAGGAATAAAACTGTAAATCAATTTCGGATAAAACGACATTATGATTACAGTATAAATAGTAATTGTAACAAAGAAAATCATTATGAACTGCCATATTTTCTTCTTGGAAAGTAAACGCGGAGCAAGAAAAATATAAAATATATAAAAAATAAAAGCGCAAATAGGATCAATAAAAACTTCTTCAACCAACGCCCTATGAACCTTTACCGGATCCTCATTTGTTATTACCGGTAATAATCCCACAAAAATCACTATGGTCCAGAAAATGATGTGGGCTAAAACAATAATATTCTTTTTCACTTTGAATGAATTTTATACGAAATAATTACAATTTGAGTAAAAAAGCAAACTTATTATATAAACCAGCAAAATATATCTATCAACCGATTTATTTCTTCACCAGTTCAACCTCGTACATCTCCGGCCACCATTTTCCGGTAAGGAATAATCGCTTTCCTTTTTCATCCCAGGCAATACCGTTAAGTACATCAACATCGTGATCTTTTATTTTTGTTTTATCAAGAAGTCCGGTCAGGTCAATCTTTCCTGTAACACATCCGGTTCCGGGATCAACAATAACAATATTGTCTGTCTGGTATACATTGGCGTAAATTTTTCCGTCAATTAATTCCAATTCATTTAACTGATTTACAGGACCAATGTTATCATATACTTCAATTCGTCTTATTTCATTGAAAGATTCCGGTGATAAAACATATAAAGTATAAGAGCCATCACTCATTACAAGATTATTTCCGAGATTTGTTATACCCCAACCCTCAGTGCTGAAATCGAATTTATTAATCAGTTTAAAAGTTTCCTTATCGTATTCATAAGCCACATGCGATTGCCAGGTAAGCTGGTAAATATGATTGTCTGATATCACTATTCCTTCGCCAAAAACATCCTGGGGAAGATTATAACTTTGCACAAGTTCATGGTTGTTTAATTTATACTTCATTAACATCGATTCACCATACTGTCCTGTTCCTTCATACATAAAACCATTTTCATAAATCAATCCCTGGGTGTACGAGTTCTGATCGTGAGGATATTTTTTTACAACCTTATATGAATATTGTTGTGGAATAACATTTGACCGGAGCACAACTGTCACTCCGCCTGAACATTGTTTGCCCTTTGACCATGCGTTAATCGTAACTCTGTTATTTCCAGCCTGGGCTGAATCGCTGGAGAGAGAATATTTTAATAAAGTTTTATCAACCATTTGTTTTTTCCCATTCAGAAATACCTCAGATGAATCCGGTTCTAAATCTCCAGGAATAGTTGCTTCAATATCAATTTTATCTCCCAATACAAATGAAGCTAAATTCTGAGGTTTTGTAATGCTCAGTTGTGGCATGTCGTTAGTAACAACGACTGAATCTTTTACAACGTTGTTATTCTGATCACCATTACATGAAGTAAAAATTATTCCGGAAATAACAAATAAACAAATCAGGATAAAAAATATTGGACCAAAATCTTTTTTTACGCTATCTCTTATTAGCCACGGCCTTAAGGTGGTTAATATATTTCCTGACTTTTTGGACTTTAGTCCAAACTGTTCATTATTCATCAGTTTTTCAATTTCCATTCGAATCCGTCTTTGGTATCTTTAATTTCTATGCCTAATGCGGTAAGTTTATTACGAATGCGATCGCTCGATTCAAAATCCTTACGTTTTTTTGCCTCCAGCCGTTCGTTCAGCATAAGTTCAATTACATCTGAAAGAATCTGGTTACCGGAAGACGAACCCTCTGCAACCAATCCCATAACATTAAATGCAAAATCGCCGAATAATTTCTTCAGTTCATCTATTCCTTCTTTATTTATTTTTTCATTTCCGGCAATCGAAGAATTAATAATTCTTACCGCTTCAAATAAATGTGAAATTAAAATAGGAGTATTTAAATCATCATTCAGAGCCTCAAAACATTTCGTCCTGAGATCAGTTAAGTTCAAAGAAGAATTATCTGAAACAGGAATCTTTTCAATATTTTTATAAGCATCCATCAAACGCTCGAAACCCTTTTCAGCTGCCGAAAGCGCTTCATTTGAAAAATCGAGGGTACTGCGGTAATGCGCCTGTAAAATAAAAAACCTTATGGTCATCGGGCTGTAGGCTTTTGCCAGAACTTTATGACTTCCTGTAAAAAGCTCTTCCAGTGTAATAAAGTTACCCAGCGATTTACCCATTTTCTGTCCGTTTATGGTAATCATGTTGTTATGCATCCAGTAACGGACCGATTCTTTTCCTTCTGCCGCCACATTCTGGGCTATTTCGCACTCGTGATGGGGAAATAATAAATCCATTCCCCCTCCATGAATATCGAATACTTCACCCAGGTATTTCGTACTCATAACAGAGCACTCTAAATGCCACCCCGGAAAACCTTCGCTCCAGCGCGAAGGCCAGCGCATGATATGCTCCGGCGATGCTTTTTTCCAAAGGGCAAAATCGAAAGAGTTCTTTTTCTCACCCTGTCCGTCGAGGTCGCGGGTATTGGCATACAAATCGTCGAGTACACGCCCGGAAAGTTTTCCATAATGATTCTTCCTCGAATAAGCTTCCACATCAAAGTAAACCGAACCGTTTTTTTCGTAGGCAAAACCTTTTTCGTGAATCTTATCAATAAGCTGTAATTGCTCAATAATATGTCCCGATGCACGGGGTTCTATACTGGGTTTAAGCACATTTAACTTATCCATGAAAAGATGGTAGCGGTCGGTATAATACTGAACCACTTCCATGGGCTCTATCTTTTCGAGCCTGGCTTTTTTTTCAATTTTATCTTCTCCCTCATCGGCATCGTTTTCGAGATGCCCCACATCGGTAATGTTACGTACATAACGTACCTTATATCCTAAAAAATCCAGGTAACGGAAAAGCACATCAAATGTAATGGCAGGCCGGGCATGACCCAGATGCGGATCACCATAAACCGTGGGGCCGCATACATAAATTCCCGCAAAAGGCGGATGAAGAGCTTCAAAGGTTTCCTTTTTACGGGTTATAGTATTATAAATAACAAGTTTTTGTTCCATCGGGAAAAAATAATTAAGGCTACGAAATTACAAAAACCATTTAGAAAAAATATAAAATCAACTATATAAAAACTTTGGAAAAATAAGCAGTGGGTAAATTTTAAATTTACTGCCGGGGAAGATGTTTTACAAATTCATCATAGGCAACAACAAAGTTTTCAAGATAAACAAGCATGTTTTTTGTTTCGTGCATAATGCCCATATATAACATGGTTGTTCGGGTATTCATGTCGGCATCTTTGATGTTTACTGATTGTACATTCCTCTCCTTTTCCAGAAATATTTTAACAGGGTTCAACTTCAGTCTGGCATCTTCTATGGAAAGTTTTTCCTGTTTTATTTTTTCAATTATATATACAAACAAATCCGCAACTTTGCTGTTAATCTTTCTCAGGTCATCAAGCCTTTCATCCGGGATCGGATTATGAACATTGTTAACATGAATAAATGAGGGATTTGTAATATAATTCAGGCAATACGCAGCCTCCCTTATATAGTCGTAAACCTGGGCAGCATGAGATCCTGAAATAATTAAATCCTTATCAAGGGTTTTTACCATTTTCAGCGATTGCTCTTTTTGTATCTTTGTTAATTTGCTGAGTTGTTTTACTTCTTTCACCCGTTTTTTTAACAGTAACCTGTCTTCTTCTTCCAGGCAACGAATGGTTCCGGAATATATTCCGGAAATTTCAGATATCATTTCCATAACCTGCCTGTTTAACCGGTCAGAAAATTCTTTGGAAGTTGCAGGAATTACTTCTTCGGTTTTTTCTTCTTTTGCAGCCTTTTTTTCAGGTTTACTGTTTTTTATTTTTAACCTGTATAAAAGATATAATACAAGAATTCCAAGTACAAAAATTAGTGTTAAATAAAACCATTCCATATGAATACATGATTCGGCAAAAGTATTTTTCTATTTCATCAGCTCTTCAATCTCCTCCATTTCTATCGGAATTTTCTCCATCAGGTCAACCGGTTTTTTATCAACCAGGATATCATTCTCAAGGCGGATACCAAAACCTTCTTCGGGAATATAAATACCCGGCTCACAACTTAACACCATACCCTTTTCAAAGGGAGTTTCGCGGGTTCCGCAATCATGAACATCAAGCCCCATAAAATGTGATATTCCATGCGGATAATATTTTTTATACAGGGGTCTGATATTGTCCTGTTTTTTTATGTCAGATAACTTCAGAAGTTTTAATCTCACCATTTCTTCCTCCATCATTTTACCCACTTCGAGATTCAGTTTTTCGATAGTATTTCCGGGTATCATCAGCATCTTTGCCTGTTTAAGTATCCGTAACACTGAAGAATATACTTCTTTCTGGCGCTTTGAAAACTTTCCTGAAACGGGAATGGTACGGGAAAGGTCAGAAGCATATCCGTTGTTTTCTGCTCCAAAATCAAGCAACAGAAGATCGCCTTTTTTCAAAACAGATTCGTTATTGTTATAATGTAGTACATTTGCATTATTTCCTCCTGCAACAATTGGCAAATAAGAATGCGGACTGCGCTTGTTCTTTGTAAAATATCCTGTGATTTCTGCCTCAATGTCATATTCAAAAAGGCCGGGTTCAACAACCGTGAGAATATGCCGGAAAGCTTTATTTGTCACTTCAACAGCTTCTTTCATCATGGCAATTTCCTCTTTTTCTTTTACCGTACGCAACCTGTAAATAAGAGGAACCACTTTTTCATAACGCTTGGATGGAAATTTTTCTTCCATTTCTCTTGCAAAAGTGTAAGATAAAGAAGAAGGAGATTTTTTAGGAGGCCACTCCTCTCCCATTTCGAGATAAATTCCGGTGGGAGTACAAATTATTTCATGAATAATATCCCAGATATCTTTTGTCCACTGCACATTTTTTATCCCGGTTAATTCTGACGCTTCCTTTTTAGAAAGTTTGGGACCTTCCCAGGTAATTTCCTCTTCACTTACATAACGGATAAAAAGTATTTCGCGCCATTCCTTTTTCGAACTTCCCGGGTATAATAATAAATAGGTATCCTCCTGCTGAACTCCGGTTAGATATAAAAGATTCGAACTTTGCCGGTATCTGTAAGGCTGATTCCCGTTACGAGGAGATATTCCGGCCGGACAAATAACGGCCATCTCATCCGGATTAAAACAATCAACCAGTTTTTTCCTGTTTTTAACAAAGAGTTCGTTTGGCATTATTATATGTAAATTCTTTAGAATGTTTTTAAATTACAAAAAATAAACAATGATTGATGACAATCAATTTTCAAACTTACTACATTCGCAATGATGATTTATTTTTTGAAGAAAAAATATGTTATAAAACATGTATTTTAAAACAAATCTTACAAATTAATCTAAATATGAGCGGCTTTTTAACATCATCCATCGGAAAAAAGGTTATCATGAGCTTAACCGGTTTATTTCTTATTGTATTTCTCCTTGTCCATTTATTTCTCAACCTTCTTGTGATGGTTGATGAAGACGGAAGTACTTTTAATGTAGCAGCTCATTTTATGGGAACCAACCCTATTATGTCGGTAATGCAATGGGTGCTTGCAGCAGGATTTATTTTTCACATGATTTATGCAAGCATACTTACTTTGAAAAATCAATCGGCACGTCCGGTTAAATATGCAGTCAGCACAAAAAGCGACACCTCATGGTCAGCACAAAATATGTTTATTACCGGAGGAACCGTTTTTGCTTTCCTGGTATTACACCTCATCAATTATTTCTATAAAATAAAATTTACCGACCTTATTGAAAGCGGCCGGATGTCGGAATTCGAACTGGTAAAAGGAATCTTCCAGCCTGGAAACTGGTACTATTCTGCCATTTATGTTGCAGCCTTTATTTTACTTGGCCTGCATCTGAACCACTCTTTCCAGAGTTCATTCCAAACCCTGGGTATAAATAATACTACCTGGCTTCCCCGTTTAAAATTTATCGGAACCCTTTATGCTATAATAATAGCCGTAGGTTTTGCAATAATTCCTGTGTTCTTTTTAATGAAAGCAATTCTTTAATAAAAATAATCCCGAAAAATTATGGGAAACTTAAATTCAAGAGTACCTGACGGACCATTAAACCAGCAGTGGTCTAAATTCAAATCAACCTGTAAACTGGTTAATCCTGCCAACAAAAGAAAAATAGATATCATTGTTGTGGGAACCGGTTTGGCCGGCGCTTCGGCTGCATCAGCGCTGGGTGAAATGGGATACAATGTTAAAATATTCTGTTACCAGGACAGCCCGCGTCGTGCACACAGTATTGCCGCACAAGGCGGAATTAATGCTGCAAAAAACTACCAGAACGATGGTGATAGTATTTATCGTTTATTCTACGATACCATTAAGGGAGGCGATTATCGTGCCCGTGAATCCAATGTTTACCGTTTGGCCGAAGTCAGTAATTTAATTATTGACCATTGCGTTGCACAGGGAGTACCTTTTGCACGCGATTACGGCGGAACACTCGATAACCGTTCGTTCGGAGGAGCACAGGTATCCCGTACATTTTATGCACGCGGACAAACAGGACAGCAATTATTGTTAGGTGCTTATAACTCCATGAACCGCCAGATAAAAAAAGGTACGGTAAAACTTTTCCAGCGCCGCGATATGCTCAATCTCGTTGTTGTTGATGGAAAAGCACGCGGAATTATCACACGTAATTTAGTTACCGGAGAAATTGAACGTCATTTCGGACATGCTGTGGTATTAGCCACCGGCGGTTACGGAAACACATGGTTTCTTTCGACCAATGCTATGGGTTCAAATGCCTCGGCTGCATGGCAGGTGTATAAAAAAGGAGCTTTCTTTGCCAATCCCTGCTTTACCCAGATTCACCCTACCTGTATTCCCGTTCACGGCGACTACCAGTCGAAACTTACCCTGATGAGTGAAAGTTTACGTAACGATGGACGTATATGGGTTCCCAAAAAACTCGAAGATGCCAAACGTTTACAGAAAGGCGAAATTAAAGGTAGCCAGATTCCCGAAGAAGACCGCGATTATTATCTCGAACGCCGTTACCCAGCTTTCGGAAACCTTGTTCCCCGCGATGTTGCTTCAAGAGCAGCCAAAGAAAGATGCGATGCCGGTTATGGCGTAAATAATACCGGTCTTGCGGTTTTCCTTGATTTCTCTGATGCCATCAAACGTCTTGGAAAAAAAGTTATCGAAGAAAGATACGGTAACCTGTTCCAGATGTACGAAAAAATTGTAGATGAAAATCCTTATGAAACCCCAATGATGATTTACCCTGCCGTTCACTATGCCATGGGCGGGTTGTGGGTCGATTATCATTTAATGACTACTGTTCCCGGTTTGTTTGCCATTGGCGAAGCCAACTTCAGCGATCACGGGGCAAACCGCCTGGGAGCTTCGGCACTGATGCAGGGATTAGCTGATGGTTACTTTGTATTGCCATATACCATCGGAGATTACTTATCAACTGAAATCAGAACTCCAAGAATCCCAACTGATACAAAAGAATTTACCGAAGCTGAAAAAGAAGTAACCGACAGAATTGAAAAACTGTATTCGATAAAAGGTACCGAACCTGCTGATTATTTCCACAAAAAACTCGGACAAACCATGTGGGAAAATGTAGGAATGGGCCGTACCGAAGAGCGTCTGAAAAAAGCGCTTGATATCATTCCGAAAATCCGTGAAGAATTCTGGACTAATCTTAAGCTCCCTGGAACCCCTTCCGAATTTAATGTGGAACTCGAAAAAGCCGGAAGAATCGCCGATTTCCTGGAACTGGGCGAACTTATTGCACGTGATGCGCTTAACAGGAGAGAATCCTGCGGCGGACATTTCCGTGAAGAAATGCAGACCGAAGACGGCGAAGCCAAACGCGATGACGAAAACTTCGCTTATGTTGCCGCATGGCAGTACAACCCTTCAGGCGACCCCATTCTTAACAAAGAGCCGCTCGAATACAAAGAAGTTAAATTAGTTCAAAGAAATTATAAATAACGAAGACATACCCGTTATGGAGAAACATATGGATCTTACATTAAAAATATGGCGTCAGGCCTCGCCCAAAGCAAAGGGTAATTTTGAAACCTATAAAATTTCAGACATTTCGCCCGACTGCTCTTTCCTTGAAATGCTCGACATCCTGAACGAAAAACTGGTTCGGGAAGGGAAAGACCCTGTTGCTTTTGACCACGACTGCCGCGAAGGCATCTGCGGAATGTGCAGCCTTTATATCAACGGTCGTCCCCACGGGCCCGATGATGATATTACCACATGCCAGTTGCACATGCGTAAATTCAGACATGGCGATACCATTACCATTGAACCCTGGAGAGCAGGCGCTTTTCCCGTGGTAAGAGACCTGGTGGTTGACCGTAATGCATTTGATAAAATTCTGTATGAAGGCGGATTTATTTCTGTAAATACCGGTTCAGCTCCCGATGGAAATGCCATAATAGTTCCCCGCGATAAAGCCGAACTGGCCATGGATGCAGCTGCATGTATCGGTTGCGGAGCCTGTGTAGCAGCGTGCAAAAACTCATCTGCCATGTTATTTGTTTCTGCGAAAGTTTCCCATTTCGCATTATTGCCCCAGGGAAGAGCCGAGGCAACCCAGCGGGTAAAAGCTATGATTGCAAAAATGGACGAACTGGGCTTTGGCGGTTGCACCAACACTGGCGCCTGCGAAGCGGAATGTCCGAAAGATATTTCTATTTCGAATATTGCACGAATGAACCGGGAATATCTTTGCGCTACGATTAAAGAATAATCATTAAGACATATAAAAGAAAACCCGCGACATTTGTTGCGGTTTTTTGTTTTACCTTAAAATTTCCGGGTTTGGTTGTTGGTTTATACCAAAGCCAATTAAATATTGAGAAATGAATTATTTGTTAATTCCTTGAAAATATAGTATTTTTAAAAAGTATTGACAGGCAATTACGTTTATTTATTGAAATTTAAAAATATACGCAACTATAATGAAAAACATTATCCGGATAAGAATTAACGGGAACGAAAGTATTATCTGCGCATTGCGGGAAAGTAGTCTAAGTAATTATAATATATATACTCCCAACTATATGGGAGTATTATTGTGTTAGCAAGCATAGGTAAAATAAAAAATGTGCAATTAAATAAAACTATGTTTTTCGTTTTGACTAAAATGACTCCGCACTTTCCTGACGCTAAAAAAATATTTCTTCCTGACCGCACGGATAGTTTGAAAATATATGCCAACACACAACCGAAACTCAATGCATTTCGCTATGACTTTTCCGACACGCAATATTTTTCCCGGCGCTTCTCCTACCCTGACTCAAAAACAAAAGAAAACTATTTCTCGTTGATACATTCAAAAAAGTTTGATAAATTGCACCTCGTGGACAAGAAAGAAAAAACCTACGACTTGCTAACACAGGCTTAACTGCACGCTGTTTGACTATCGGCATGACAAATCCTGCGGACTTGTCTGCGCGACAGTCAAGCCCAAACCGTTAACGGCAAGGCAAACAAAGAACCAAAATAATAATTACCTTTAATCATTGAAAATTAAAAACAATTGTAACAATAATTTATTAACTAAAAACAAAAATTTATGCTACCATTATTATTGATTCCATTTATCCCCATATTAAAAGACCTTCTGGTAAAACATATTATACCAAGTTTAAATGGGAAAGGCGTTGACAAAAAAGACGTAAAAGTTCTTGCAAAAAAACTATACGCAAAATTACCATCTAGTATTCCGCTTGTAGAGGAAAAGACTTTTGTTGATTTTTGTTTAAAACATCAAGATAAAATCTTCCCTCAAAAAACTACTACTTCAAAGAAAATAACACCAGCTAAAAATAAGAAAGTTGTAAGTAATAAGACATCTTCTGTTAAAAAGAAAACTACAACAAAGAAAGCTGTCGTGGCTAAAAAGACAACAACTGTAAAGAAAAAAGTAGCGCCAATAAAAAAGAAAGTCACAACTAACAAAAAAGCAACTGCTAAAAAAGCAACAAAATAATTTGCCCTGTTGACACTTCTGCACATGTTGACTACTAGAAAAAGCAATTTGACAGGGTTGTGCAAGCCTGACACAGCACTTTTGTTTTCTACTGAAAAAGCAGTAAAACAAAGTTGCCCAAGCTGCTAACACCACCTAAACCCAAGCAGGCAGTAGTAACATTATGACACAATATTACAATTTGAAACTTTCCAGCGGTTTGACAGCAAAGTGCAAATACATTGCCTGCTTTGGGCTTAGCTTCAACCGATATGTAATGCATTATAATAATTAATTCAAAAAAACTTGAGAACAACAATTTTAGCAATTTTTATGGCACTGGCTTTTACTTATGTTTCGGGTCAGGACAAAGAAAACACCATCAAGGATATAAAACAAAAAATCCAGTCTATCAATCAGGACACCAACTACCAAATTGTAACTGTTGACAATGAAGCATTCTTAGATACAGGGTTTATAAAACAACCAGGCAAAGGATACGGACAGTTGACAGGCTACTTTAAAAACAACAAAATTTATAAAATACTTGAGATTATTGGTGTAAAACTTTTACATGACATTGCTACAACCGAATATTACTTCTCGGACGGAAAACTAATTTTTATTTATGAATATGAAAAATACGGCCCAGACATTTCAATTGACAGTACAGGGACAGTTGACCATAAAAAAACCGGATTTGACTTTGAGGGACGATACTATTTTAACAATGACAAAGTAATTAATACACTAACAAGTGGACAACAACAAATATTACCTAACGAAATGTATTTTGACTCACAATCAAAAGAAGGGCAATTACTTCTTTCATCACAAAAATATATAGACTTGTTATATAAGAAAAACAAACAATAATGCATGCTAACACCGTGTAAATTTCAAAGTGGGGTTTGTCCAACCATCAGCTGTGGATTATCGCATGACCGTCACGTCCATTCGGACGCTGACGCTCACCGAAATCCACTTCGAAAATCTACACACGAACGTTATAGCAATAATTTTAATCTCATGGAAACAACATTAGAACACATTTTAACAAGCTCTTATAAAGCTGATATGATTTCCTATATGGCTGCCCATCCTGAAGATTTTGAGGAGGCAATTACATTGGCTGTTTCAGATAAGCAACCATATTCCTGGCGGGCAGCCTGGTTATTGTGGAGTTGTATGGAAAAAAATGACCAGCGAATACAAGGTTATGTTAAAAGCATAATTGGCATATTATCGTTCAGGAATGATAATCAACAGCGGGAACTATTAATAATTCTTCATCAAATGGAGATAAATGAAGAACTTGAAGGTTTACTTTTTAATCATTGTGTTTCAATTTGGGAAAAAATAAGTAAAAAGCCATCTGTTCGATATAATGCTTTTAAGATGATAGCTAAGATAGCAAAAAAACATCCTGAATTATACCATGAGATTATTTTTCTTACACAAATTCAATATTTGGATTCATTGTCTTCAGCTGTAAAGAAATCTATTTCTAAGATGATAAAGGAGTTTACGCTGTAATGAGCTACATGGAAAAGAAAATTAATATATTATCACTCGTTGAAAATGCAGTACAGATTCATTAACTTGCAGCCCGTTGACAGGAACTTAATTCGACAACAACAAAGCCTACGAATGGTTAACACACGGCAGCAAAAAGCAGGCGGACATGTGCTCCTGATAGTATTCTAAGACCATGGGGAGTTCGTCGTTTTGTCGTTCCACTCGTTAGCGGTAACGCATAGATTCTTTACAAAATATTATAAAATGAGAATTAATATAATTATTTTACTCATTGTTGTTTCAAAAATCAGCATATCTCAAATTGACAGTACAGGAATACAAAAATTATTATACGGCGTTAAAACTGGTTTAAATTTAACTGATTTATATAGTAATGTTTACAATTTTGATTATGGAACAAAACCTTTTGTTGGAATTTTTGCTAAACAAAAGATAAATAATCGATTTTTTTTCTTAGGCTCTATTTCTTACTCTTTGAAAGGCTCAAATTCAGTTTCACCATATTTTAAAATAGAAAATCAGTATTTTGAACCAGGTCTTAAATTAGGCATACTATTATCTAATGACTTTAATATCCATGCTGGATTAATTTATTCCTATCTGGTTTCCTCTAATCAGCTTATAAATGATGGCCAATCATGGTTAGGCAGTAAAAGAATACATGTAGGAGGTTATTCATCTGAAATAAGTTATCCTATAGGTATAGAATTTAAATTACAAAAAAATATAAATGTTGATTTAAGCTACAATATCACTTCAGGTTCAGGTAATAAAAATTTTAGTATCTCTTTATTTATTACATTGAATTCCATATTCAAAACGCATAATTATATAGAAAATAAGCGGAATGAAAAGAGAAAACAAATAGTTCAACTAAAAGAAGGGACATTGTTAGTTCGCTTAAAAACTTCTGAAAATAAAATATCTTCATTACAGGAAAAAGGAAAATTTGAACTTGCGACTAATGTTGAAAACGAACAGAAAGATGAAAACATCAAAATTATCAGCGCATTTCGTACTAAATTTAATTTTTGTAAAGTTGAATTCTTTTATAGTTCCCATTCCGAAAAAATACTGAAAAGTAAATTTGATAAAATTTTTCTTAATGATAATCTTGAAATTGACTTATCAAGAAGTATAGATACTACAAAGGAAATATTTTTAGCAGAGTTTGGAGAAATTTCTGAAAATAATATCAGGCATTTATCCTGGTCAGGTTTTGAATCCAATTTCGATTTTAAAATAAAGAAATATCTGTCACAAAATACCTGGGATTACGATAGAGCAATAAATAATATGAATATAAGATTGTATAGGTATTATAAAAGAAATCAAATAATGCAGAAAAAATGGAACAAATAGTCAATGGCGAATTAGCAGAAATAATGGGTTATAGGAGCAGGGTTTCAAAAATTTTGAATAGAAAAAGACGATTGGACTTGGGAAGGCTATAAAAAATTCAGGCCGGATTTTCACCCAGCCTGAAATTGATTCTTGTTTCAGAGTAACCTTTTGTCTGCGCCGGGAATCAGGTGTAAAGTCAGATATTACTCTACAAACTGTTTTGCGTAATATTTTGCTGTAAGTTTTTCGCCGGTGGCTTTTTCAATCATATCATTCCAGTAATATTTACGACCGGGTTTAAAAACTTTTTCCATCAGGTAATTTCCGATTTCTTTATTTCCAACATAAGAAGGATTTTTAATGTCGTCAGACTTGATAATATTATTTACCATATAAGCATTGAGTTGCGAAGCAAGCAATTCTCCTAACAAATAATTGTGATAATAACAAGGAGATGTGGCAATGTGAATTTTGGTAGCCCAGTCAGGCATATTTCTGTCGGCAGGCCTTTTAATCATCTGGTATTTTTCAACCAGGTCCCACCACAGTTTATTTAAATCCTGGTCGGGGTTAGCATACATTTCTTTTTCGAAATGATACATGACCTGTGCCCAGCGGCTGAAAACCAATTGTTCGAGGCGTAACATCTTGAAACTTTCCTCAACAATTTTCTGTTTTTCTTTATCGTCAATCTTTAACATTTCCTGCAGAAAGGTAGCATTGGATGCCAAACGCCCCATAAGCATGGCAATAGCTTCGGTGGTAAAAGTGTGGGCAGGTTCGCGAAGAGTGTAAGGAAGTTTCGGATCAATATACTTGTCGTAAGCTGCATGACCGAATTCGTGCAACATGGTACTCATCCATTGATGATTTTGTTTTACATTGCAGAGAACCCTGACATCTCCTTCGTTATCAATATCGGTGCAATAGGCATGCTGATTCTTTCCTTCTTTTTCGTATAAGTCGCTGTGGGCTAAAATATCGCTGATATCAAGTCCTATCCCGTTATAAAATTCTTTTGTAATGGCTACAACATCTTTATCCTTAAAATAACTGTCAAGGTCAACATTATAAATCTTCGGCGCTTCCTGGAAAAAACGGTTCTGGTAGTCCCAGGGCATTAAATCTTCCTTTTTAATTTTCAACCTTTTTGCAAGAACGTCATCCATTTCGCCTTTCAGTTTGGAAAAAGCATCGCGGGTAAGATTGTCAAGTTCTTCAAAAATCTGTTCAACTTCTTTTGGGTCCTGGTCGTCGAGAGTAAGTTTCATCTCGTGATAATTGTTAAATCCAAGGGATTTTGCCACTTCATTACGAAGTTTTACCAGTTTTATAATATCTTCAGAAACAACAGGCCCTATTTGTTTACAGGCAGTCCATGCCTTTTCGAGTTCTTTGTTGTCGGTTGAATTCGACAAAATATCTTCTATGTCATTATCACTTAATTTTTTCCCATCAACTTCCGCACGGAAAGTGGAATATTTCTGTTCAATCAGGTTTCCCAATTCCACCATGGCTTTCATCTTTGAACTGTCAATCTGTTTTGTCAGCATAGTGTTATAAATCATGTCCAGTTCGCGTTTCTTAATAGAATCGGTAATCTGTCCGGATTCTTTTACCTTCTTAAAAGATGCAAACAAAGCGGTATCGGACAGAATTTTATTGGCAGCCATTTCGGCTTCCATCGATTTCTGATAATCCTCATCCTTGCCTGAAATGGAAGCATTCCAGTAAGCAAGATTGGTTTCTTTAAATAAGGGAATTATTCTTCCCTCAAAAGTTTTAACTAACGAATCATATACCTTATTCATATCTGTTTCGGTTGTTTGATTTTTATTTTCGCAACTTATTATAAACATTAATACAAAAACTGAAATTAAAATACCGGTTAGTTTTTTCATTGCATCTGTTTTTAAAATTCTGGATGCAAATTTGGCAAATGGCTTTTGAAATAAGAAAAAAAGTTCCGGTTTTTTATTGAAAAAAAACATCTATTATACTAACAATGTATAATCATCGATGTATAACCAAAATTCAATCACCAAAACTTCTGCTGAAAACCGGATAAAATTGTACCTTTTGTAATCAAAGACAGGTATTATTAATCGACGGTTTTAAACTGATTATTAATTACATTTATAAAATAATAAATAGCATGAATTTATGCCATTAAAAGTATAATTATCTTTTAAAATCTATCTTTCAGGGTTTTTGTATCTTTGCCATCTATGAAATCCATTTACATTATTATATTTTTCCTTACAGGGTTTTCATCTTATTTGCAATCCCAGGAGGTAAAATCTGAAATATCAGACTTTTACAAAGCTATTTCTTCAGATAATCTTACTTTAATTGATGAACAACTAACAAATATTAATAACAGTTCTATTCCAGAGAAGGAAGCATATGAGGGTACTTTACTCATGAAGAAAGCCGGACTGGTTTCCAGGCCCGGAGAAAAACTTTCGTTTTTTAAAAATGGCCGGACTTTACTCGATAATGCCATTGTTAAATATCCCACCAATGCCGAATACAGGTTTCTCAGGCTTATCATCCAGGAAAATGCTCCGCATTTTCTGGGGTATTATGAAAATCTTGATGAAGACAGCCATTTTATAAGCAAAAACGTAACATCGCTTTCTGCCGGAATCAAAGCTGCTATAAGCGAATACATTAAAAAATCGAAAGTATTAACCCTGCATGACTAAAAAAATACTTTTTATTTATTATTCTCAGACAGGACAGTTAGGCGAAATTGTTGAAAGGTTCTCCGCGTCTTTTAATTCTCCTGAATATACCATTGAAATAGTCCGGATTTTGCCTGAAAAAGAGTACGGATTTCCGTGGGAAATGGACTGTTTTTTTGAAACCATGCCGGAGAGCGTACTTGGAATACCCGGTAAATTAAAACCCTTTGAATTAAAAGAGTCCCGGTACGATCTGATTGTTTTTGCTTACCAGCCGTGGTTTTTATCGCCCAGCATCCCGGCAAATACACTGCTTTTCCACCCTTCTTTTCAGAATATATTGAAAAATACTCCGGTAGTAACTATTATTGGCGCAAGAAATATGTGGATATCTGCCCAGGAGAGGATAAAAAAATTATTGGGAAATTCAGGTGCAAAACTTGTGGGAAATATGGTATTTGTAGATAGACATGGGAATCTTACAAGCCTTATAACCATTCTCTATTGGATGCTAACCGGAAAACGTGACAAATATCTCGGAATATTTCCTAGACCGGGTGTCTCCGGCGAAGATATTGCAAAAGCATCTGAATTCGGGAACATTGTTAAACATTCATTTAAAACAGAAAAATGGTCTGACCTTCAGTCCGAATTAATAAAAACAAAAGCCATTGAGGTAAAGCCCAATCTTATGTTTATAGAAACAAAAGGGGCCAGGCTTTTTAAGATATGGGCAAATTTTATCATCAAAAGGAAAAACAGAACTCCCTGGTTGCGTATATTTAAGTATTACTTACTGATAGCCTTATTTATAGTAGCACCCATTGTTTTGATAATAAATATCCTTATTTTTAGACCTTTTTTCTTGAGAAGTATTAAACGTAAAAAGAATTATTTTTTAAGCATAAACCAATAATTGTGGAAAACTTAACAAATCAGGTATATATTTCCAGAACTTCTAAATTTCTTCCTAACAATCCCGTTTCTAATGATGAAATGGAAGAGTATTTAGGATTTATCCAGGGGCGCCATTCCAAATCAAAAAATATCGTACTACGTAACAACGGAATTAAACAACGCTTTTATGCCATCCGTAAAGATGGAACTGCCACTCATACAAACTCTCAGATGACCGCCCTTGCCGTAAAAGAATTGTTTAAAAACAATCCCGGCGAACTCGGGTCTGTTCAGTTGCTTAGCTGTGGCACATCATCACCTGACCAGATGATGCCATCGCATGGAGTAATGGTTCATGGCTGGCTCCCCGAAGCACCGGCCATGGAAGTAACTTCTCCATCGGGTGTATGTTGTTCAGGTATGCATGCATTAAAATATGCTTACCTGTCGGTTAAATCCGGAGAAGTTCAGTTAGCCGTTGCCACAGGCTCTGAAAGATTATCACGGGTTCTTCGCTCCAACGTTTTTGAAGAAGAAATACAAAAGCTGGCCCAGCTTGAAAAAAACCCGTATATAAGTTTTGAAAAGGAATTTCTTCGCTGGATGCTTTCTGATGGCGCAGGAGCCTTTTTACTTTCCAATAAGAAAAACGAAACCGGGTTAAATCTCAGGATTGAATGGATTGAGGGAGTTTCGTATGCACATTTACTTGAACCCTGCATGTTTATGGCAAGCGAAAAGATGGAAGACGGAACGTTAAAAAGCTATATGGATTACAGTCCCGAAGAAATCGTCTCACAATCAATACTAAGCATGAAGCAGGATGTGAAAATGCTCAGCAAATATATGGTTTTATATGGTTACGGCAAGCTGAAAGAAATCTGTGCCAAACGTAATTTTAACATCAATGATATTCAATACTTTCTGCCTCACATCTCCAGTGAGTTTTTCCGTTCAAAGATTGCAGAAAAATTAGAAGAAAATGGCATGTATGTGCCCCGGGAAAAATGGTTCACAAATCTTACCTCTGTTGGTAATGTCGGGGCCGGTTCAATTTATTTAATGGTTGACGAATTATTTAACAGCAATAAACTGAAACCGGACGACAAAATACTGCTCGTTGTTCCTGAAAGTTCCCGTTTTTCCTACGGATTCGCATTGTTAACCGTTTGTTAATATGCAAAAGAAAGATATCCCGCAAGATCCCAGTGTGCTGGATAAGTTCACAAAAGATATCTGTTATGCCGTTGATGAAAATGGACACTATGTTACAACAAAGAGTCGCGGATGGGAGGTAAAAGCTACTGCCCTTGATATTACCTGGGAAGATATTCAGGCCAGAATTGAACAGACAAAACAGAAAGTTTTAAAAGGCGAAGCAAGTCCCCTGCTTTTTTTTATGGAATTAAAACTGATGGACATTAAAATACTTGCTGCCTATACCGGCTTCTGGAAATGGAAAATAAAAAACCATTTAAAACCGGAAGTTTTTTATACATTGCCCGAAAAGACCCTTAAAAAATATGCTGAAGTTTTCGATGTCTCTGTTGAAGTTCTGAAAAATATGGAGGTTCATGAAGCTTGATTTTAACCATATTCAGACCGCACACTGCGAAAACGGTGTAACTGTGAATCTTCTCCACCATTTAGGTGTTTCACAAATTACCGAACCACTGGCGTTTGGCATAGGCTCGGGCTTGTTTTATATTCATATACCCTTTGTTAAAATAAATAACGGTCCGGCCATTTCTTTTCGTACTATGCCCGGTTATGTTTTTAAAAGAACCTGTAAAGCCCTGGAAATTCCGGTTGAAAGAAAAAAATTCAGATCAAAAGAGGATGCCAGGATAGCCCTTGATAAATGCTTATCGTCAGGTATTCCTGCAGGGTGCCAGGTTGGCGTCTACTATTTAACATATTTTCCGAAAGAATACCGTTTTCATTTCAATGCCCATAACATTATTGTTTTCGGAAAAGAAGAAGACAACTATTTAATTTCAGATCCGGTGATGGAAACAGTAACAACCCTTTCATCCTACGAACTGGAAAGAGTCCGTTTCGCCAAAGGAATGCTTGCACCCAAAGGTCAGCTTTACTTCCCGACAAAAGGGAACATTGTTACAAATGACATTTTCCGCAAAGCCATTCAAAAGGGAATAAAAAGAAATGTAAGGGATATGCTACACATTCCGGGAAATATTGCCGGAGTTAATGGCATAAAATACACCGGGAATAAAATTAAAAAATGGCGCGAAAAGTTAGGGTTAAAAACCGCAGGGATTTACCTTGCCCAGTTAGTCAGGATGCAGGAAGAAATCGGAACCGGCGGCGGCGGTTTCAGGTTTATTTATGCTGCATTTTTACAGGAAGCCCATCATTATTTTCCGGATGACACTTTACTGAAAGTATCAGAACAATTTACAAAATCAGGCGATTTATGGCGCTCTGCCGCAATTCAGGCATCAGGAATATACAAAGGACGTTTGTCGTCGCAGTCCGATTTTAATGTTATGGGTGATCATTTGCACAAAATTGCAGAAGTAGAAAAAACTGCTTTCCGTAATCTTTCAAAAATCAAATGGAACCGTTAGCAGAAATTGCCGTTGATATTAAAAACCTCAGCTTCCGCTACCCGGGACAGTTATTGCCATGCCTTACCGATATCAGCTTCCAGGTTCCCAAGGGAAAAAGAATAGGATTATTCGGGCCCAACGGAGCCGGAAAAACCACCCTTATGCATTTAATGACAGGAATCCTGCACAGTAATCAGGGAACAATAACAATGTTTAATAAACCTGTAAAAAAACATCATAAAGAAATAAATAAACTTTTTGGTTTTGTTCCCCAGGATTTTTCTTTTTACCAGGAACTTAGTCCCGTTGAAAATCTTATGTTTTTCGGCGCATGGGCAGGACTTACAAAAAAAGAGGCGAAGAACAGAACAGAAGAACTTCTGGACGTATTTTCGTTAAGCGATGCAGGAAACAAACCCGTGGCAAAATTCTCAGGAGGAATGAAACGAAAAGTAAACCTGGCCATAGGAATCATTCATAACCCGGAAATTATTTTTCTTGACGAACCAACGGTTGGCGTTGATGTTCACTCCCGAAGAGCCATTCTGGAATACCTGAAAAAATTAAATTCTTCAGGAACAACGATAATTTATACTTCGCACCAGTTAAGCGAAGCGCAGGAACTTTGCGAAAAAGTAGCCCTCATCAGCGAAGGTCGTATCATTGCACAGGATTATCTTTCATTATTGTTAAAGAAAAATAACGAAACCAGTCTTGAAAAGTTATTTCTTACCCTAACCACCAGTTTTGAAAACCAAAATTAGTATGTTTAAATTCCTGGCATGTGTTCAAAAAGATATTAAGTTATTGCTCCGCGACTGGGTTGGCATGTCGCTGATGTTTGGCATGCCCATACTTCTGGTCATTGTTATTACAAGTCTTCAGGCCGGCACTTTCCGCATGTTGAACGGAAAAAAAATATCCGTGTTATGGAGTTCTTCCGATAACGGAAACGTTAGTAAAGAACTTAAAAACACCTTGAATCATATAGGGATGTTTGACCTGGCCGAAATTCCTCCGGGACTTTCCGTTACACAAATAAATGAAGAACTGGAAAGTCACAATGCCCTTCTTGTACTGGTTGTACCGTCAGGTTTTTCAGAGCTTGTAATAAAAAAGGCCGATAAGATAACAAATAATACGTTAATTGATCTCGGGTTCTCCGAACAAAAAAAAGACAACTCTCCCGATCCGGTAAATTCATTAACGTTTTATTATAGCCCGGTACTACAGGATTCGTACAGACAATCCATCCGGGGAGCTTTAAGAAGTGCCATTCAGATAATCGAGAATAAACAGGTTCTTCAATCCATTTATTTTTCATTAAACCAGAAAAATTTACCCGACTCCCTGGAAAGTATTTTTATGAAAAACCAAATTTTAATAAACGAAATTCCAGTATCCAAAAACGGAAATAAATCCATCCCTAATGCTTCTCAACACAATATTCCTGCCTGGACTATATTCGCCATGTTTTTCATTGTTGCTTCCCTGGGAAGTTCCGTTGTTAAAGAAAAAATAAGCGGCAGCAGTCTTCGGCTTAAAACACTTCCGACAAACTATCTTCTGGCCATTGTTTCCAAACAACTTGTTTATCTGGTAGTTTGCATGTTACAGGTAATCGTTATTTTTTCCATAGGCGTATGGCTTTTTCCTCACATCGGTCTTCCTAAATTAAATATGCCTTCCGATTTTACCGCTTTAATTATCATTTCCCTTGTTTGCGGATGGTGCGCTGTAAGTTATGCCATTGCCGTAGGAGTTTTTTCCCAAACTCAGGAACAAGCCAATGGTTTTGGTGCAATTTCAATAGTTATTTTAGCTGCCCTGGGAGGAATACTTATTCCCAGTTTTGCCATGCCCGATTCCTTTCATATATTTTTAAAAATATCTCCATTACACTGGTGCCTAGAATCGTATTACGGATTATTTTTGGAAGGAGGAAAATTTAAAGACATATTAAATAATCTTTTACCTTTGATTGGAATTATTGTATTTCTCCAATTTATCGCTTTTGCCGGACTTAAAAAGAAAAACTTTATTTAAATGGAAAGAGAAGAACTGAAACAGCAACTGAAAGAACAAATTATTGAATTCCTGAATTTAATTGATGTTAAACCGTCCGATATTGAAGATGATAAACCATTGTTTGGTGAAGGATTGGGGTTAGATTCCATTGATTCCATCGAACTGATTGTTTTACTCGAAAGAAACTACGGTATTAAAATTACCGACCCTAAAGAAGGCAGAAAAGTGCTGGTTGATATAAATACTATGGTCGATTATATTGAACAACACCGGACAAAATAATTCTGCCTGTGGAACGTATTTTCGTTACGGGAATCGGAATCATCAGCCCCCTGGGCGATACACCTGAGCAAAATCACCAGGCGCTGAAAGAAGGTAAATGCGGCATTACAAATCTTGAATTATTCTCTACACGTTACTCAGATATATTGCCTTTTGCTGAAATAAAAACAGAAAATAAAATTCTGCAGGAAAAACTTAAAGCATATGAACCCGGACTGACCCGAACCACTCTTTTAGCCCTTCATGCCTGTAAAAAAGCTATTGAGGACAGCCGTCTTACTTCTGAACAATTAAAATCATACGGCACGGCCCTTGTCGGAGCAACGACCGTGGGAGGAATGTGCCTTACCGATGAATTATACAACGATGCTAACAACACAACAGAAGGATCTGCTTATTTATCTTCCTACGATTTCGGGTCCGTTTCCATATACCTGCAACAAAAATATAATATTCAAGGAATTGTTAATACTATAAATACCGCTTGTTCCTCGTCGGCAAATGCGATTATGTACGGCGCCAGGCTTATAAAGTACGGAATGGCTGAAAGAGTCATTGTTGGAGGTACCGACAGCCTTGCCAAATTCACTATCAATGGTTTTAACTCGTTGATGATTTTAGCTCCCCGTATCTGCAGACCATTTGATAATAAAAGAAATGGATTAAACCTCGGTGAAGGGGCTGCTTTTCTCGTTCTGGAAGGCGAAAAAACCTGTAGCGGGAAAAAAGTATATGCCGAACTAACAGGTTATTGTAATGCCAACGATGCTTTTCATCCCTCATCCCTTTCCGATGATGGCACCGGCCCTTACCTGGCTATGAAAGGAGCTTTGGAAAAAGCAAACCTGACACCTGATAAAATAGATTTTATCAATGCTCATGGAACAGGAACTGAAAATAACGATGAAGTGGAAAGCAAAGCCATGCTTCGTATTTTTCAAAATGTTCCTGATTTTGCATCAACAAAGTCCAATATAGGGCACACATTGGGGGCTGCAGGTGCAATCGAAGCTGTTTATAGTTTATTAAGCCTGATTCACCAAGAAGTCTTTCCCAGCCTGAATTTTTCCGAATCCATTACATCAACCGGACTAACGCCTGTACTGGCCTATCAGAAAAAACCGGTTCAGCATGTTCTTTCCAATTCATTTGGTTTTGGCGGTAATTGCAGCTCACTTATTTTTTCAAAAGTATAGTCTATGTTTTATATACACCACACATCCTGTATTTCGGCACAACAGACATTTATAGACATTGACCTGACCAAAATCAACTCTCCTGTAGATAAAAAATTTAAAGTTATTGAGCCTTCGCACAAAGAAATCCCTGCTTCTGTCCTGCGTCGTATGGGCAAAGCCGTCAGAATCGGGATTGGTACGGCGATTCCGTTAATTCACAAAGTTCCCGAATTAAAAGGTATTGTTATTGGAACCGCAAACGGCGGTATGGAAGATTGTATCAAATTTCTGAACCAGATTATCCAGTACGGGGAAGGCACACTCACCCCTACAAATTTTGTCCAGAGCACAGCCAATAACATTGCGTCACAAACCGGGTTAATGTCTGCAAACATTGGGTATAACATTACACATGTTCACCGGGGACTGGCTTTTGAAAATGCCATGATTGATATTGAAATGCTGGTTACAGAAAATCCCGGATTTAATTTCCTGCTTGGGGGAGTTGATGAAATATCCAGTTATAATTACAACATCGCATTTCTCGAGGGTTTATATAAAGCCGAAGAAGTTGTTCCCGGAAATTTATATACCCTGGGTAATCCCGGAAGTATAGCCGGCGAAGGAGGTGCAATGTTTATTGTAAATGGCCGGAAAGAAGGTTCTGTTTCTCAAATGAAAGCATTAAAAACCTTGCACACTACTGACGTGAATGAAGTTTCAAAACAATTTGCAGATTTTATAGAACAACAGCTTCCACTAAACGAAAAAACAGATTTATTTCTTTCAGGTGAAAACGGAGATTGCCGCTATGAAGAATTTTACAATGCCTGCGAACAGGTTCTAAAATCGCCTGTTGCAAGATATAAACATTTTACAGGAGAATTTCCTACCGCTTCTGCTGTATCACTTTGGTTAAGCAATTATATTTTTCAAACTCAATCTGTACCCGGACATATGTTAAAATCCGGAAATGTTCCTGAAATCATAAACAACATTTTGATCTACAACAATTATAAGGGATATCAGCATAGTTTTATGTTTATTACAAATCGTCATATAACTATAAACAATTAATGAAAAAGTCTTTTGACTCTTTTTCTTTACTCATCATAACCGCAGTTTTTATGTCAGGATGTGTACAAAACAAAGTTCATATTGACGCCATTTATTTTAATGCAAAAGCATATACTGTTGATAGTAATTTTTCCATAGCAGAATGTTTCGCCATTGATAAAGGAAAATTCGTAGCTGTTGGTTCGGCGGAAGAAATCAACTTAAAATATACTACCGATTCGTCTGTTGATTTGAATGGGAAATTTGTTTTCCCCGGTTTTATTGATGCCCATTGTCATTTTGTAGGTTATGCCACAAATCTGGATATCGCCGATTTAACCGGCACAAAATCGTTTGAAGAAGCATTAGCAAGGATAAAAGAATTCGGCAGGAATCACACGCAGGAATGGCTTACTGGCCGTGGCTGGGATCAGAATGATTGGGAAGATAAAACATTTCCAACAAAGGAAAAACTCGATGAATTGTTTCCCGGCAGACCTGTTGTTATGACTCGTATCGATGGCCATGCCGCTCTTGTCAATTCTGAAGTTTTAAAACGCGCAGGCATTACTTCAAAAACAAAGGTTGAGGGTGGTGAAATTGTATTGAAAAATGGCGACCTCACCGGCATTTTAACTGATAATGCCATGAACCTATACCTGGGACTAATCCCGGTCTCACCAGACGAGAAACTGGCTGAAATGCTAACAACAGCACAAAGAAATTGCTTTGCAGTGGGACTGACATCTGTTACCGATGCCGGTCTCGATATCAGAACAATTGACCTGATAGATTCTCTTCAAAAGACAGGTACACTGAAAATGAGAATAAATGCGATGCTCACGCCCGATGAAAAAAGCCTTGATTTTATTAAAACCGGGCAAAAAATAAAAACCGATCTCCTGAATGTAAATTCCTTAAAACTATATGCCGACGGGGCATTGGGTTCAAGAGGCGCCTGCCTGCTCGAACCTTATTCCGACCAACCCGGACATTCCGGATTAATAACTATTTCGCCCGATTCAATGAAAGAAATCTGTAACCTGGCTTATAATAACCATTTTCAGGTGTGTGTTCATGCCATCGGCGATTCCGCCAACCGTATGGTTTTACAGGTTTTCTCTTCGGTTTTAAAAGGAAGCAATAACCGACGGTGGAGAATTGAGCACTGCCAGGTAGTTGACCAAAATGATTTTTCTCTTTTTGAAAAATATTCTGTCATTCCATCCGTACAACCCACCCATGCCACATCGGATATGTACTGGGCCGAAAACAGGTTAGGAAAAAAACGCATCAAAAATGCATACGCATACAAGCAACTCATGGAACAAAACGGATGGATTGCCTGTGGCAGTGATTTCCCCATTGAAAGCATAAATCCATTGTTCGGGTTTTATGCAGCTGTTTCGAGAAAAGACAAAAGCGGATTTCCCGATAAAGGTTTTCAGTTTAATAATGCCCTCACCCGCGAACAGGCCTTAAAAGGAATGACTATTTGGGCTGCCAGGGCAGCTTTTGAGGAAAACGAAAAAGGCAGTATTGAGCCCGGTAAATTTGCCGATTTTGTTGTTCTGAATAAAAACATTATGGAAATTGAACCGTCTGAAATACTGAATACAAGTATTTTGAAAACGCTTATTGCCGGAAAAGAAGTGTATTCTTTGAAAAACTGAAAATTATTTTACAACCTTTCCTGTTTTATCAATATAAAAACTCTTTCCGTTCTGTTTCACTTTCGCTTTGCCGGACCAGAAGGGAGAAGCCTCATCGTATTCAAATGGTATAACAACGTTTCCTTTATCGTTTATGAATCCGTATTTATTTCCTTTCAGGGCAGATGCTAAATTTTCATGACAAAAACCAATTTCGTTATATGCCGGGGACAAAATAACTCTATCAATTTTATTCTTTAAACCAAATAGCCTTATACCATTGCTATAAGAAGAGTATGCATGAGTTTCATTTAATGTCTGAAAGAAATTCTTATTCGGCAGTACCTCCTTACCTGAATTTGTAAAAACCGTATAGTTTGTATCCCTGACTGCGATATAATTTAAAGAATAATACCCGTTATTCACATCAGTAATTCCCCAATTTATCGGTACAATGGTATCACATTGTGAAATAATTTCTTTTCCGGTTTTGTCCAATAAACCATATTTTACATTCTTCATAGGACTTTCGGGATCACACATTATTCTAGTATCACGATCATAAAAAAAATCGGGATATTCCTGGTAAGAATTTAAATCAATTAGCGTATCGTTTTCTTTCAGCTTTTCTAATTCGTTCTTGCCACCGGAAGTAAACAAAAACAAAGGATCTGGAACACTGCTGTTATTTCCTAATTCATCAATATAGGTAAAACCAAGAGCGGACAATTGATCATATTTAATTTCCAGTACCGGTTTCCCAAGAGTATCGAAGACTCCCCATTTCCCCTGAAGTAAAAAAACATAATCAGAAACGGTCATTAACAAAGATGCGGCATCCCCCTCATGTTCCAAATCCTGATGTGCTATTTCCATATTAAGATGTTTTCTTTTGCCTCCCTTATTGACAAAATAATAACCATTGTTATAATATATTGAATCGTAAATTGCCGGTAAAATTTCTTTACCGTCCATATTTATAACACCCATTTTGTCATTCTGATAAAAAAGAGCCTGAGAATTAGACCAGTTATTTTCAGAAACATCCGTAAACAAAAAAATAAAATTACTGTAATCAGGTTTAATTAAAACCTTTCCCTCTTTTGAAACGGCCCCGGTAAGTCCATCACATATAGTTTCGATTACCGGATTTCCATTGAAATTTGTTAATTTAAGTGAATTATATTTATTCGGCAAAAGTAATTCCCCGGTTGGTTTAATGGCTCCCCACAATCCATTCTTAAAGGTCAAAAAAGGATAGTCATCAGCAACTTCAACACTTGTATTTTTAGTTGTGCTATCAGAATAATTTCGAAGATTAACTTTTCTAAGTCCTTCTTCAACATAATCATTAACAAAGAATTGTAAAGAATCGTATTCTTTATCCGAAACTTGTTCTATATTTTCATTTAAAATTTTAAATTTCCCTCCCACAAAACATGGAGTATGATCTTCGTCTATTCTCAATTCCATCCCGCCAGTTTCCCAATTTTCAATATAAATACTATCCAACTTTGTCAGAACACTCTTCAGAATACCCCCGTTCTGAATCAAATAATAGGCAGATTGAAGATGTTGTAATGAATCCAGTTTTTGTAATTCTAAAAAGTTATCAAATGCTGGCGATGGATTTTTCCCGGGTTTAATAAAGTAATATTTCCCGTTTTTATATCCTTTATAAATATAATCGGGATAATATTTGAATAATTCAAGGCTATCATATTCAAAAGGAATTGAAATCTGTCCATTCAACATAAAAACACCCCACCAGTGATTTACTTTTCCGATTACCGGCATTGAAGAATAAATGTCGTCGGAAAGATAAGCCCATGATAAACTATCAGATACGCTTAAATAGCCTGTATTTTCGCCAATTGAGTTATCATCCATTTTTTTTCCACTGGTGGAAATTTTAATATCGTCAAAATCAGGTATTAATATCTTATCGCCGACATTATTTAGAATAGAATAAATGCCCCCTTTCCGGTAATTAATCAGATTATCATATACTTTTGTTGTAAATTCATAAGTGATAGGATCTTCTACCATCACTGAATCGAACTGATGAAATTCCTTGCTTTCGCCGTTCTTGTTAACAAGAAAAAAATCGGGATAATCCTTATTCCCTTTACTGTCATAAAGAGGATAATAGTAATCCCAGGGACCCTTTGGTTTTCCATCTCCTGACACAAAATAATACTGATTTGATTTTTTACAGATATAACAACTGTCCAGAATAAATATATCGTTATAAAACTCAGGAGTAATTTTTTTACCTGTTTTATCAATAAGTGCAAACTCCGGTTTATACAAATAAACCAGTGTGTCAACAGATTCTATATTACTTTCATTTTTCAAATAAAGGCCATAATAATCCCGGTTATTATCCAGAACCTGACTTAACGAATCGTTTCTTGATAATTTCTGAATTTCTTTTGAAGTAAGCGCGGTAAAAAAATCTGTTTTATTTGGTTTTAGTATAAAATCAAAAACCGGAGGTAAGGATATATTTCCTGCCGGATCTTTTATTCCCCACTTTAAACCTGTTCTGAAAGGCATATATGCATTAATAACACTTTGCCCAGATACTTCTCCTGTAATTAAAAATAAAAAACAAAATATAAATAACTGATATCTTTTCATAACTGTTTTTTTTAATATCTCCGAGTTAAAGATAAAATAATTTAATGATTCTGGAAAAAATCACTTCTTTCATTTCTTTTTACCTTTGCCAGGAATGAAAAAAAACAAACGATTACAGCGCGAACGTAAGACTATTAAAATAATGGTCAAAATGTACTGCGGTTCAGTGCATGCTTCCCGGCAGATTCCCTGTAACGAGTGCCAGAATCTTTTAAATTACGCACTTACAAAAATTGACCGGTGTATTTTTGGAGCCGGAAAACCAGCCTGTTCGGAATGCCTGGTTCATTGCTATGCTAAGGAAAAACGGGAAAAGATTAAAACCATTATGCGTTTTGCAGGGCAAAGAATGATATACAGGCACCCCTACCTGGGCATAATGCACTTTGTTGACAAATACCGGTTTGAGGCAGAAAGGAAAAAATTAAAAAAATAATGGCCATTAATTTAAGTATTTATATCTTTGAATCAAAATTAAAACTAACCCATATGAAATCACGAACATTTTTATTTCCGGTTTTTATTATTGCAGTACTGACACTGGCTATATTCAGTTGTAAAAAGGACAAAAATGAAACAACTAACACGGTACCTGCTAAAGTTTATTTATTAACCGAAGACTCAATTGTTAACCAGACTTACAGTTCTAAAAATGTAAGGCAATTCATTTATAACAGTTCTAAAAAACTTGTTAAAATCGAGTATACCACTCCTCCACAAACCGCATATAGTCAATTTGATACCCTGATTTATAATACAGACGGAACCCTTCATATAGTAAACACTTGTCTTGCTGCTTTTCCTGCTTATCCATATGCCACAAAAACATATACCTGGACATCCGGCAAAATAACTTCCATTGTCGAAACTGGTAATAACGGCAGCGCATACACAAGAACCCGGGCATATATTTATTCAACTTCCGGATATCCTTCATCCATGACGGTTACTTATA
Source organism: Bacteroidota bacterium (assembly GCA_037441645.1). GTDB lineage: Bacteria > Bacteroidota > Bacteroidia > Bacteroidales > GWA2-32-17 > GWA2-32-17. The sequence goes on along the minus strand of JBBIRU010000014.1, from coordinate 118,218 downwards.
CTACCGGAAGCGGAACAGGTGAACCTGAGACATTTACAAATTTAGTTTATGCAAATGGGAATTTAACCAATGCCAGACTGGAAGGTTTTGGTCCAGCAGTTGCAACAACTGATCTTACTGCAGCTAACCCTTATCTTGGCATGAATGTTTATACCGATAATTTAGATCTTATGTTCAATAAAAACAATTTAACCCTGGCAAGACTTGACACTGTTCCGAATACTGTTTTTGTTACCAAGACATATACTTATTCAAACGGACGAGTGGCAACCATACATACAGTAGATCAGTATGGTACTTCAGATAACTGGCTAACTTATTCTGAATTCTAAAACTCTTAATAATGCTAATGAGAAAGCGACAATACGTCGCTTTTTTTTATACCTATTCCATGATTTTTCTTTCTTTTTCTTTCTGAAATAAATTTTAACTTTAAACATTTATTAAATCTTTCATTAATTACGATTTGTTTTAAATTTCAATTCATTATGAATGACAAAAAAAACATGAGACCAGAGAGCCTGATGATGTCGTATGGATATAAGCCTGAACTTTCGGAAGGTGCCATTAAAAGTCCGATTTTTCAAACATCAACTTTTGTTTTTAAAAGTGCCGAAGAAGGAAAGGCTTTTTTCGAAATGGCTTACGGAATAAGACAAGCAAATCCGGGCGAAGAACTTGGACTGATCTACAGTAGAATAAACAATCCTGATCTTGAAATACTTGAAAATCGTCTCACATTATGGGATGAGGCAGAAGAATGTGCGGTTTTTGAAAGCGGTTTATCGGCCATTACCACTGTGTTACTGGAATTTTTAAAACCCGGCGACCTTTTGTTATACAGCTCCCCTTTATATGGAGGAACCGATCATTTCATTAAAAAAATTCTTCCTGCTTTTGGAATTCACGCCATAGACTTTAGTGTTAAACAGTCCAAAGAAGAATTATTTGCTTTGCTGGAATCAACAGGAATGGCCGATAAACTCGCCTTGATTTATATTGAAACACCGGCGAATCCCACCAATCATTTATTCGACATTTCCGAAAGTAAAGAAATAGCAAAAAAATACTCCACTCCTGAAAGAGAAGTTGTTCTTGCAGTTGATAATACCTATATGGGGCCACTCTGGCAGCATCCTTTGAAACACGGTGCTGATCTTGTTCTGTATTCCTGCACAAAATACATCGGCGGACACAGCGATGTTATTGCCGGGGCCTGCCTTGGTTCTCAGAACCTGATTAAAAGAGTTAAAGGGCTCAGAACATTTTTGGGAAACATGGCCGGTCCGTGGACTGGCTGGTTATTATTAAGAAGCCTTGAAACACTCAAAGCAAGAATGGATGTTCAGGCTTTAAATGCTGAAAAAGTAGCAGAATATTTAAACCAGCACCCTAAAGTAGAAAAAGTATATTATCTCGGAAACATTAGTGAAAAAGACGGATTACAGTATAAAACTCTGAAAAAACAATGCCTTTCCAACGGGGCCATGATATCGTTTGATATTAAAGGAGGAGAAAAGGAAGCATTTAAGTTTCTGAATTCATTAAAATTAATTAAACTTGCCGTGAGTCTTGGCAGTACCGAAAGCCTTGCAGAACATCCTGCAACAATGACCCATGTGGATGTGGATTGTAAAAGAAGAAAAGAATTATCCATAACCGAAAAAATGGTTAGATTATCGGTTGGAGTGGAAAACTATAACGATATTATCTGGGATATTGAACAAGCACTTAATACAATTTGATGCAGACATTTAAATTAAATCTTCTTTTCAGGGAAAATTTCCGGATTGCCCTTGACAGCATCAGGTCAAACCGTCTTCGAACCATACTTACTGTTCTGATAATTGCCTTTGGAATTATGGCTCTTGTTGGTATTTTAACAGCCATTGACTCTATTAAAAGTTCGCTGAATTCAAATTTCACCAGCCTGGGAGCTAATACTTTTCGGATTACCAGTTGGAAAATGATGGCGCATAAACCCGGCAACCACGACAGGATTGAGTATAAAGATATTAATTACCGGGAAGCTTTGGCTTTTAAAAAACGTTTCGATTTCCCTGCTATCGTATCTATTTCTACACGGGCATCGCAACAGGGAACAGCAAAATATAAATCGAAAAAAACGAATCCCAACATTGCTGTTTTCGGTATTGATGAAAATTATTTTGTTGTATCGGGATTCGAAATTGAAAAAGGAAGAAATTTTTCTCCCACCGAAGTACAGCAAGGCATGTTTTCAATAGTAATTGGCCAGGAACTGGTAAAAAACTTATTCGGTTCCAAAAACCCGATTGACGAATACATGATGCTGGGAGGGGGCCGGTATAAAATTATCGGGGTACTGAAACCGAAAGGAACCAGTATGGGTGGCGCCGGCGATAAAATTTGTTTTATTCCGTTAACAAATGCGCGTCAGAATTTTTCCCAGGGCACCTCAAATTTCACTATTAACATTATGCCCACTTCGTCTTTTCTTCTCGATATTGCCATAAGTGAAGCCGAAGGGTTATTCAGAATGATAAGAAAATTACGATTATCGGAAGAAAACAATTTTGAAATTTCAAAAAGCGACAGCCTGGCCAATATGCTGATGGAAAATATCAGTTATGTAACCATTGCCGCTACGCTAATTGGAATAATAACCCTGATAGGTGCTTCCATCGGACTAATGAACATTATGTTGGTGTCGGTTTCGGAAAGAACACGGGAAATAGGTACGCGTAAAGCGCTGGGAGCAAATTCATCGGTTATTAAACAACAATTTCTTTTTGAAGCAGTTTTTATCGGACAATTAGGTGGTTTTTTCGGAATTATATTCGGAATTATTGTTGGAAACCTTATTTCTCTCCTCACTGATGGCCCGTTTGTAATTCCATGGGTCTGGATAATCGGAGGAGTTTTTTTATGCTTTGTGGTCGGATTAGTTTCCGGATTGGCCCCGGCCATTAAGGCATCACGCCTCGATCCCATTAATGCATTACGTTACGAATAGTTTATTTTTTTGGTTGTTGAATATCATTTGGTTCCTGTTCAATAAGAATCTCCGCTCCGGGAACAGGTTCACTTTTATCGGGCTTTGCTTCCTGCTTAGGAGCGGAACCGGGCATGGAACCACTGCCAGCACGCATAGCACATGACGAAATAAAAATTATTATTGTGAACATCAAAAGGAAGAATAATCTCCTGTAATTCATAAATTCATCATTTTTCCAAAAGTAAACTCTTTCTTCAGAAAATACAAATTATCCGATTCCAAAAAATATTAACCTTTATATCCTAGTAATAAAGCACCATTAATGAAATTATCATCATACATTTATTAATTCATTTTTGCAGAATTGTTTTAAAGTATTATTTTTATTGATTGAAATTTTTGATATGCGATCGGGAAGTATTGATTTTCTGAACTTTGTGTTGACTTTATTCAAAGCTATGCAAAAGGATAACCTTGGCTATGTTTACCGTGGAAGGTTCAATCAGGAAATTACCGACAATATTTTAGCTCTTACCGAAAATAAACTCGAAAAAGAAGAGCAATCATCTAAAATAAAAAAAAGGGTTTACAGCATCCTGGTTGAATGCCTTCAGAATATTACCCGCCATCAGGATGATGCTAAAAATGACCTCCCCGACAGTATGGGTCTTTTCGTAATTCAGAAACAAGACGAAAAATATTTCATTACCACAGGAAATATGGTAATGAATCATAATATCGATTACATTAAAAACCTCATCGAAACCATTAACAGCCTTGAAAAAGAAGAGCTGAAAAACTATTATAAAATGGTTCTGGAGGATGGTTCTTTATCGGCAAAAGGTGGCGCTGGCTTAGGGCTTATTGATATGGCCCGCAAATCAGGAAATAAATTATTGTATCAGTTCAGACCGGTCGAAAACAACATGTCCTTCTTTTATCTTCATACTATACCTTCCCTTGAAAATGTTGAAGAAGTCAATATCAGCAAAGTAGAAAGTCTGAACAATATAATAGATATTCACAATACACTGAATATTCAAAATATTTTGCTGGTTTCAAACGGCCCCTTTAACCAGGAAAGCCTGATGATATTATTGGCTTCGCTGGAAGGCCAGATGACCGGTACTATCAGCCATAAGAAAAAAGTATTTTATATTGTTGTTGAAATGCTTCAGAACATTGTAAAACATGGCTATTCCCCCGATCCAAATGCATCCGGAATACCCGGTATATTCATTATCGGGGAAAATCAGGGTGTCTATACTATTACTACCGGTAATTTTACCGACAAAACAAAATCTGACAACCTGAAAAACAAATTGGATAATGTTAACTCATTAACCCAGGATAAACTCGATGAGTATTTTAATAAATGTCTGTTTGATTTTGAATTTGACAGTTCCAAAAAAGCAGGTTTAGGAATTATTGATTTAAGAATCAAAAGCGGCAGCCCTTTAACCTATAGTTTTACTGATATTGATTCTACATGTGATTTCTTTTCTTTACAAACCGTTATAATTACGGAATAACATGTTAGAAAAGCTCATCATTGACTCAAAGGAAGACACTCCAAAAGTAATCTTCGACCCGGCTTCCAGAATCTTTGAAATCTCAGCCCGCTCTCTTCCCGAAAATGCCATTGGATTTTACGAACCCGTTTTAATCTGGCTTAACAATTATACACAATCGCCAATTGACCTGACTGTTTTTGAATTTAAACTGGAATATTTCAATACTTCTTCTGCTAAACAATTGGCAAAAATATTACTCGTTTTGGAAAATATGGCTAAAAAAAATAAGGTTGTTATCAACTGGTTTTACAAAAAAGAAGATGCTGATATGCTTGCCTCCGGAACCCGTTTCTCGAAATTAATTGATCTGAACTTCAATCTTATTGAATATTAAAATCCAAGCCCGATAACCAAAACATCATCGGTTTGTTTTCCGATTCCCTTCCATTCTTCAAATGCTGTAGCTAGCATTTTATGTTGCTCCTCAATAGGATTATTACAAATGGTTTCGAGTAACGCAATAAATTTATTATGCATAAATTTTTGATTCTCATTTCCTCCAAACTGATCCTGAAAACCATCACTAAATAAATATACGGTGGCAGGTGACTGAAGCAGAATTTTATGATTTGTAAACTCTTTGTTATCCTTAATGGCAAATGTTCCGCCTATTGAAAAAATATCGCCGGAGTGAACTTCTAACTTCCCGTTCTGAGCAACAGCAATAGAATGATTTGCAGCAGCAAATTCAATAGCGTTTTCAGATGGATTATAAGAGCAAACAGAGATATCCATGCCGTCGTCATGAGATTTTTCGCTTAATTCATGCTGGCGTAATGCCATCAGCACCTTTTGATTTAAATGCCCCAGTATACCGGCCGGAGTTAACTCCTTGTTCTCCTCAACAATACTATTTAATAAAGTATATCCGATCATACTCATAAAAGCACCTGCAACACCATGTCCTGTGCAATCGGCAAGGGCAAGGAAAACCTTATTTCCCCTGTAGTGTAGCCAATAAAAGTCACCGCTAACAATGTCCCGTGGTTTAAAGAATATAAAGGATTTAGGAAAATGCGTACTGAAAACGGAAGGTTGAGGAAGTATTGTTTCCTGAATAGTGCTGGCATATACAATACTATCGGTAATCTGCTGGTTCTTTTTTGCCAGTTCGCTGTTAACAAAGGCCAGTTGCTCAAGATTTGTACTGATTTCTTCTTTTTGTTGCTCTATTTCAGAGTTTCTTTCTTTTAATAACTTATTTGACCTTTGTTTTATCCGGTTTAAGTAAAATAATAAAAATGCAACAAAGCTGATTAATGCAAAACCCCCGATAAGGAAATTTTTTACGATTGCACTTTGTTGATCCTTTTGTTTTAATAGTTCTATTTCTTTTTCTTTATTTTTCAGATCAAATCGAATCTGCATTCTCATTTTTCGTTCGTTCGCTTCTATATTAAAAAGAGTATCATTAACTTCTACATACCTTGCCAGATAATAATAAGCATCGTTGTAAAACTGTAAATTTTCGTTGGTCTGAGCCAGGCTAAGATAACAGTCTCTCCTTTCTTTTTTATATTCGAGCGAATCGGCAATATCTAATGCTTTTAAATAATATTCCCTTGCTTTTACGTATTCCTTCTGCTCACGCATTAAGTCGCCAAGATGGGAATAACAAAGTGAACGATATGACAACACATTTAATTCATTGGCAATATTCAGTGCTTTGTTATAAATAACAAATGCCTGGTAAAAATTTTGTCTTTTTGTGCTGATAGAACCAATTCCAACAAGACTGTAAAACATCCCTTCTTTATTTTTGGTCTCTTCTTCGATTAAAAGACTACGTTTATAAAACTTATATGCTTCCTGGTAATTATTAAGCGATTCATATATCAACCCCAGCTTGTATAAATTATTCAGAATCTGGTTACTTGTTTTAGAATCTTCGGCATATTTAAGCGACTGGTTGTAATAATTTATAGCCTGTTCGGTTTGATTTTGCGAAAAATACACATTCCCTATATAGTTTAAAGTAATGGAAATTCGAACGTTATCTTTTATGAATTCTGCTTTTTCAAGAGCAATCATATGGCTTATGAGGGCTGTTTCAAATTCTCCAAGGTCATTTTTTATAGAACCAATAAGGTTATGTGCATCTATCAGGCCTGTAATATTATTTGAGTGTTCTGCCAGGTTCAGGGCTTTGGCAGCCAAATCGTACGATATTTTAGGTGAATTTCCTTTTAATTTAAAACCTTCTTTAATATAATAGTCTGTAAGGGCAGAATCAGAATATGCTTCCTTGTTAACAGAAAAAGGATTTTTCTTTTCTATCCCCGATACCGTTATTAACAGGGCAAAAAAGAAAAAAGAAAAAAAACTGCTAAATTTTAAATATGTCATACAGGACTTTAAGCCCTAAATATCAGAAAATTTTACACCAATTACAAGAACATCGTCAATTTGTTTATTTTTCCCTTTCCATTCATTAAAATTCTGCTCCACCTGTTTCATTTGTTTATCAATGGAAAATAAACTGATTGCTTCAAGGAATTTTTCAAAAGCATCAGCCATGTATTTGGTATCCGAACTGCCTCCAAATTGATCCTGATATCCATCAGAATACAAATATATTACAGTATCTTTATCAACACAAAACTCATGCTGTGTAAACGATACATCCCATCGGTTATTAAAGGCTCCTCCGATAGAAAACATATCGCCTTCGATTCGCTTGATACTATTGTCTGTTTTAAGTAAAGCTATTTGCCCGGCTAAAGCTATCGATAATTTTTTCTTTTTAGAATCGTAAACAAAAAATGAAATATCCATTCCGTCATCCTGTGAACTTTGTGATACTTCCTTCTGGTGTAAAGCCCGGACAACTCCACGGTTTAACATTTCCAGAACTTTCGAAGGTCTGTATACTTTCTTCTCTCTGACGATTTCATTTAATAAAGTATTACCGATAATGGACATAAATGCACCGGGAACACCATGTCCGGTGCAATCGGCTACAGCAGCAAAATGAAGATCATCCTGTGAATGTACCCAGAAAAAGTCGCCACTTACCACATCACGTGGTCTGAAAAAAACAAATGATTCAGGAAAAATATTTTTAAAATCTACACCTGAAGGAAGAATTGCCTCCTGAATTTTTCTTGCGTAATCGATACTGTTTGTAATAAGCTGGTTCTTTTTTGACAGTTCGGCCAGGTTTGATTCCAGCTCTTCGCTCTGTAGCTTGATTTTTTCTTCGGCTTTTTTGATTTTTGTTATATCCGAATCGATGGCCACCAGATTTTTTATCTCACCTTGTTCATCAAAAATAGGCGTAAGCGTGGTTTGGGTCCACTTCCATTTCCCGTCCATGGATTTGTATTCGGATTCATAAAAAACAGTTTTCTTTTCAATGATACATTTGTTTAGAATCTTTTTTATGCCCGGGTTATAAGATGCTTCCAACAGGCTTTTCCCGCGGGTTTTCACAAACTCATCAAAAGTCTTATTGTACCTGTTCAGCAAACTTTCATTAATCCATATAAAGTTTGCATCCTTGTCCATTATCATTACGGTATTATCAGTCTGACTGGCTACAATTGATAATTTTTCAAGCTCCTTGTTAATTTCTTCCAGTAAGTCATTCTGTGACTGAATCTCTTCATTTTGTTCAGTTAATTTTTTTTCAATAGTTTTTAATTTTGTTATATCCGAATCGATGGCTACTATTTTCTGTACATTTCCATCTTTATCAAGAATGGGAGTAAGCGTTGTATGTGCCCATAATTCCCTGTTGTCATGAGTATAAATAATTGTTTCGTACTGAACCGAGTTCTTTTGGCTAACGCAACTATTAATAAGCGACTCTATTTCAGGATTTTTACTATATCCTTTTAAGTTGTTACCATGTTCCTTCACCAACTCATCAAGAGTATATCCATATAATTTTACAAAACCATCATTAACCCATTCAAAATCTGCTTTGGCATTCATTATCATCACCGAATTCTCGGTTTCACGGGCAACTATGGAAAGTTTTTCGAGTTGTTTGTTAACTTCATTAAGTTGCTGATTTTTTTGCTCAATTTCAAAATGTTGTCTTTTAATTTCAGCCGTTCTGCTATCTATTATCTCTTCCAGTTTCTCATTCTGTAATTTTAATCTTTTACTATATATTACAACGGATAAAATGACTGTTAAAATAAAACCGCCGATATAGATTAAAATAGCCCACCAGGTTTTGTACCAGGGAGGTAATATGGTGAACCGGAATACCGCCTCTTTACTTTCAACTCCAAAAGCATTTTTACCTTTTACATGAAAGACATAATCTCCATCGGGCAAAAAGTTATATGCTATGTATTTTTCTTTTGTCCAGTCAAGCCACGATTCATCAAGTCCTTCGAGATAATACTGATATGAATTATTTTCGCTGCTCTGGTAAAACAAGGAAGAAAAATTAAATGTCAGGGAGTTTTTATTAAATGGAATTTGTGCAACCAGTAAACTATCATTTCCTGTATACAGTATAGAATCTTTCCCAACTATTATATCCCTGATAATTGTTGAATAATTTTCTTTCTCAATAATATCTTCATTTAAATTATAGGAAAACAAACCTTTATTGGTTGAGTACCATAACAAATCATGATCCTTATCAGGATATAAGAAAAATGTCACATTTGCCTGTCCCAGTGAGGAAGACACAACTTTAATCAGGGAATGTTCAGATTGATCTGTAGTAATTTTTATGAGTCCCTGTTTTACGGTAAATGAATACCAGGTTGAGTCGTTATAACGGGCAGCCAGGTAATACTGTATGGAATCATTGGTTCCCGGCATTTTAACGGGAAACAACGGATCAGGATAAAAATAGTTTTGTTTTCCGACAGGGGATTTTTCTGAATAATATTTATAATAACCCATTCCGGGTATCAATACAGATAAATAATCGCTGTTTTTTAAGATTGCCGGAGCCGATGAATTTGGGAGGCCTTTTGAAACATCGTATACTGTAACCTGGGGATGAATAATATTCCCGTTTTTAAATGTTAGTTTTAAAATATCATTGTCGTTACCATTGATCCACAAAGAACCTTCTTTGTCTTCATACATATAACGGATTTCATGTTCTATTCCCCTTATCTGTTCAAAAAATTTCAGTTCCCCGTTTATCATCCTGAAAACAGCCAACCCTTCAGAATTATTTACATATACAATGGACGGATTTTTCTGCGAATGTAAAAGAGAATAAGAAAACTCCATTTTTTTTATGGTTTTAATTTTCTCATCATCAATCTCATAAAAACCATAACGGGCAGCTGCATATAATTTTCCATTGATAGTATCAAGCTGCATAAAACTATTGTACTCGGAAGTTAATCGTTTAAACTTGTAAAACGAAGAGCCGTCCGAAGTAATATCGGGGTTAAGAGTAAGAACATATAATCCTTCCAGCGTTCCGATATAAAATTTACCCTTGAAATTAGTAGCGCCTACTACCAGTCCCTGGTAACCCGTTTCTTCGCCAAAATAATTCATCGGGCTGTTCATTTCAATGTAAGCAATACCATTATTGAGCGCAAGCCAGATATTTTTTTCACGGTCGTAAAAAACATAATTAACATTGTTTACAGGAAGGCCGCTTTGCTTATTAAAAATCCTTTTGATTCGTCCTTTGGAATCGATTATAATTACCCCGGCAACTGTTGAACCTATCGCCAGGTCGCCATTTTCCAAGGAAGTTCCGTGATATATATTATTTGTTTCAAAAAACTTATCGGCTTCGGTTTTAAAGTGTTTATAAATAGAATCGACCGGGAAATTTTTATTTTCCAGGTTTTTTATATTGATAAGAAATAGTCCATTGAGTTTTGTTGCAACAATTGCATGATTTTCATCAAACGGTTCGAGCATATAAATGGGCTTATCGGCAAAGAAATCTCCGTGAGAACATAAATAAACACTGTCGTTTTTAAATTCCATCAGACCGACATCTGTCTGACGTAAAAAAATACGGTTTTTATATTCAAACGAAAACCTGAAATCGGTCTGTGGTCTTATAATTTTAACCAGAGAATCCTTTTCGTATATATATATTCCACGGAAACCGACAAAAATTGTTTTATCGCCACTCTGCTGGATGCTTAGCATTGAAAAGTAATTTCTTTTTTCTTCAGGAAGTTTTTTGGAGTAGGAAACCCAGTTTGTTGCACCGGAAGAGTCCCGATAAAAATAACCAAACTCGTTATCCCCACCGGAATAAATTCTTTGTCCTTTTCCCTGTTTAAAACATCGAACCGAGAAGGCGGCAATTCTTCGCCACGATACCCCGTCATATTCTAAAATGCCATCATTATTCCCAAAATATAACATCCCCCGTTTATCCTGAAAAACCGACCAGTTTTGCGAATGTCCATTATAATCTTCCGCCGAAAAATATTTTACTCTTTTGGTTCCAAGCTCCGACAGGTCTTGAGAATAAGAAAAACCAGGATAAAAAACAATATAGAAAAAAAGAATATATTTTAATATGTTATCAGCAATTTTCAAAAGTATTTTTTGGTTAAAGTTAAAACAATTCATTTATACGACATGAATTCATCATTGTTATTTTTTTCAGAAAAAATGATTTTGCAGAACCATTGATTTAATTTAATTTTGTCGAATCAAATCTCCTCTCACCATAAAGGATGTTTGAATTATAAAGAATGAGGCAAGAGATCAGGCTCTGTGAACCTCTGGCAACCGTCCTGCAAAGGAAAAGGTGCCAAAACCTGCCCTAAGGGAATAATAATTTAAACGGTAAAAAAATGAAAAAAAACGTACAAGAAATTATTAAAGATCGAATACTCATACTCGATGGAGCTATGGGTACAATGATTCAGCGTTATAAACTGGCAGAAGAAGATTACCGTGGAACCCGGTTCAGAGATCATTCATCATCACTAAAAGGCAATAATGATCTGCTTGTACTGACAAAACCGGATGTAATACGCGAGATTCATAAAAAATACCTCGAATCAGGAGCCGACATTATTGAGACCAACACATTTAATGCCCAGCGTGTTTCACTTTCCGATTACAAAATGGAAAGCCTTGCATATGAAATAAATTTCGAAGCTGCTAAAATTGCAAAACAAGCTATTGCAAAATTCAGCACTCCCGAAAAACCAAGATTTGTTGCCGGTTCTATCGGTCCTACCAACAAAACAGCATCTCTTTCGCCCGATGTAAATAACCCGGCTGCCAGAAATGTAAATTATGACGAACTGGTAATTGCCTATTCCGAACAAATCAAAGGGCTAATTGATGGCGGAGCAGATATTATTTTAATCGAAACCATTTTTGACACTCTTAATGCCAAAGCTGCGCTTTACGCAACTGAAGAAGTTTTCAATGAAAAAAATATCCGTTTGCCCATAATGATTTCCGTAACCATTACAGATAATGCCGGACGAACGCTGTCAGGTCAAACACTGGAAGCCTTTTTAATCTCTTTTTCACATGCAGATTTGTTTTCCATTGGTTTGAATTGTGCTTTTGGCGCCAAACAGATAGAACCTTACCTGGAAGAACTTTCACGAAAAGCTCCCTGTTATGTAAGCGTTTATCCTAACGCAGGTCTGCCAAACCAATTTGGCGAATACGACGAAAGTGCTGAAGAAATGGCAAAAACAGTGTCAACTTTTGCTAAAAAAGGACTGGTTAACATTGTTGGCGGTTGTTGCGGAACTACCCCCCGGCACATAAACGCAATCGCTAATGAAGTTAAAGCATATTCGCCACGTATAGCTCCTGTTTTAGAACCTCTTACCAGGTTAAGTGGGCTGGAATCTCTTGTTATCAGAAAAGAATCCAATTTTATAAATATTGGCGAACGCACCAATGTTTCAGGTTCCATGAAATTTGCCAAACTGATTCGCGAACACAAATATGAAGAAGCGCTTTTAGTCGCCCGTCAACAAATTGAAAATGGTGCGCAGATTTTTGATGTAAGTTTAGACGATGGAATGATTGATGCCGAAACCGAAATGCCTCTGTTTCTCCGCTGGATCAGTTCAGATCCCGATGTTGCAAAAGTTCCGATTATGATTGATTCCTCCAGGTGGAGTGTTTTGGAAAGCAGCTTAAAATCTGTGCAGGGTAAAGTTATTGTAAATTCAATAAGTTTAAAGGAAGGCGAGGAAGTTTTTTTGGAAAGAGCAAAAAAGATTCGTCAATATGGCGCTGCTGCAATAGTAATGGCTTTTGATGAAGATGGCCAGGCAACAACGTATCAAAGAAAGATTGATGTTTGTAAACGGGCATACGACCTGCTTGCTCAAAAAATTAATTTTCCTCCCGAAGATATTATTTTTGACGCTAACATTTTAACAATAGGTACCGGATTAGCCGAACATAACAATTTTGCCATTGAATTTCTTGATGCCATTAAATGGATCAAAGAAAATCTTCCCTATGCCAAAACAAGTGGCGGTATAAGCAATCTTTCGTTCTCATTCCGTGGAAACGAGGCCATCAGGCAGGTTCTTCATTCGGTATTCCTGTATCATGCAATAAAAGCCGGTCTCGATATGGGAATTGTTAATGCAGGCGCCCTCCCCGTTTATGATCAGATTGACGAAAAAATTAAAACTCTTGCCGAAGACCTGATTTTTAACCGCAGGGCAGATGCCACGGAACGAATACTGGAAGCTGCACTGAATCTGAAAAGCGAACTTGTTTCAGACACGGGTATAAATGAATGGAGAACGCTTCCCGTACAGGAAAGACTGGCACATGCACTCGTTAAAGGAATTGCTGATTTTATTGATGAAGATATAGCAGAAATGCTGAAGGTTCTGCCTCAGCCTATTGATATAATTGAGGGGCCTCTCATGACAGGAATGAGCAAAGTGGGCGATCTTTTTGGTTCGGGACAGATGTTTCTTCCACAGGTAATGAAAAGTGCCCGGGTAATGAAAAAAGCGGTGGCGTTATTACAACCGTTGTTAGAACAACAGAGTTTCTCGGCTAATAGTTCAAAAGCAGGAAAAATTCTTATTGCAACCGTAAAAGGTGATGTTCACGATATTGGTAAAAATATAGCAGGCATTATCCTGGCTTGTAACAACTACGAAATTATTGATCTGGGAATTATGGTTCCACGCGAGACTATATTAAATGAGGCGGAGAGACTGAATGTCAATCTGGTTGGATTAAGCGGGCTGATTACTCCCTCGTTGGATGAAATGATTTATGTGGCCAAAGGAATGGAAGAACGGGGAATGAAAATTCCGCTTTTAATCGGAGGTGCAACCACTTCGAAAATACATACTGCAGTAAAAATTGCACAGGCTTATTCGGGAGCTGTTGTTCATGTCAAAGATGCTTCATTAAGCGCCGGAATTGTTTCGGATTTACTTAATTCTGAGAAAAAAAACGAATATCTGAAAAAACTATATTCCGAATATGAAGAATTAAAAAACAACCATCTGAAGAGAGTTGAAAATAAAAAAGAAATATCTGAAAAGGAAGCCTTTGCGAACCGTTTTAAATTTGATGTTTCCAAAGCAGATATAATAAAACCAGCTGTTTTAGGAACTAAAGTCATTAAAAATATTCCTGTAAAAGAGCTTATACCTTTAATCAGCTGGGCTTATTTTTTTCATCAGTGGCAGTTCAAAGGAGCTTACCCTGCATTGTTCGACGATCCGGAGAAAGGAAAAGAAGCAAAACAACTTTTAAAAGATGCCCGTCATCTGCTTGATAAAATAGCTGATGAAAACTTATTAACAGCTGATGCTGTTTTTGGAATATTCCCGGCATATTCTGACGGAAATAACATTTATTACAACGCTTCTGCAAATGGCTTTAAAAAAATTGAATTCCCAAGAAACCATGAACAGAAAGAAAATAACCAGTCCAATCTTTGCCTGTCTGATTTTATTGCACCCAAAGAATTGAACACAACAGACTACATAGGAATGTTTGTAACAACGACAGGTATGGGTGCCGGAAAAATCGAAAAACAATTTAAGGATGCCGGCGATGAATATTCTGCACTTATGGTAAGAATTCTGGCTGACAGGCTTGCTGAAGCTCTTGCAGAATATCTTCATAAAAAAATCCGGAAAGAATTCTGGGCATATTCTCCGGCCGAAAACATAAATATTGAAGATATGCTGAAAGAAAAGTATCGTGGAATAAGACCTGCACCTGGTTATCCGAGCTGCCCGGAACACAAGTTGAAATCTATTATTTTTAACGAACTAAATGTTACAAACAATATCGGGGCATCGCTAACTGAAAGTTATTCTATGATACCGGCAGCTACTGTTTCAGGGTTTTATTTTGCACATCCTGAAGCAAGGTATTTTGGAACCTGAATGCCATGAAAGGATTAAAAATTTTTATATTATTTTATGTTTTTTCTTTACCTGTTAATTGCCAGGAAAAAATAAAACAAAAATCGGATTCTTTGCAAACTGTAGCATCAGTCGATCTTTTAAGATATATGGGGAAATGGTACGAAATCTCTTTGTATCCCCAGCGATTCGAAAAAGACTGTGAATGCACAACTGCTGAATACTACATGCATTCAACTTATGTGGAGGTGAGAAACACATGCATGAAAAACGGTAAAGAAAAAAAGGTGAAAGGAAAAGCTTTCGTGGTTCCTAATAGTGGTAATGCCAAACTAAAAGTTCAGTTTTTCTGGCCCTTTAGGGGCGATTACTGGATTATTAACCTGGATAAAGATTATACATGGGCTGTTGTCAGCAGTCCCGATAAAAATTATTTGTGGATACTTTCCCGAACTCCGAAGATGGATCCTGTTGTTTATCAGAAAATTATTGACGACCTGGTCAATCGGGGCTTTGATCAGGCCAGAATTATCAAAACAAAGCATGGGTGCAATAATTAAAATAAGTAAATTATGAAAGTTATACTGTTCACCGCTTTATTCGTAATATTTTTTAATGGAATTTTTGCCCAATCCAAAGCAATCACCGGCATGAGTATGGAAGAAGTAAAAAAACTGTATTCCCAGACCCAATCTTCAGCTTATGAGAACACCATTACGCTTTCATTTAACGATACTCTTTATGGTTTACCCGGTGAATGAACAACAAGCTAAACTGGATTCACTTTGATAAATACATTGACGAAATAGAAAAACCGAATTTCGACAAATGCCTCAGGGTTACAAAAAATTTAATTAAAGACTACACTAAAACTTTTGGAAAGCCCGACACCACGATAATTGGTGATACTTCTTTTGTGGATCCGTATAAAAAACATCATTACGGATATGATGTTATTGAAGCCCGATGGAATAATTTCAACGGGATGAAAGTCAAAGTTGAATTCACCTTTTTTGGAGGTAAGGGAGAATATCATTTCATTGTAATAATTAATTATTTCGATAAGGATTATCCTTATTTTGATTGAGGAGGTGTATTACAGTCTTTTTATCACCTTTCAGCTTCAAAATAACAACATATAGAGTTTTTAAATTCAGATGAAGTTATTGTTATTTGCTTGCAGCAAAATTATTCCGGATATTCTGGTATTCAATCAGGTCGCATTTCAGACTTCCAACCAATAAGTCGAACTGAATACGAAGAGGAAGATAATTTTTGTCATTGGAAATCCATATTGTTACATCATCCTCTGAATCGAATATACGCCCGGGTTCTACTACAGGGGAAAATTTCAGGCAGTTTACTTTTCCAAACTTGGTTTTTATCGTTTCTGTTCCTTTGTACCTGATCTGAAGAGTAAAAATTCCATCATCGAAATAGGTATCCAATGTAAGTACATCTCCTTGTTTCAGATTATTAAACAATGCCCTTCGCGCATAATAAAAGGATGACAAAATATCGAGAGTGTTTTCAGGAACTTTTACTTTGCCTTTTCTTTTTGTAACAACAAAATTTTCGTTTCTGTTGAAAAGAACCTCATCATAATATTTATAAGTATCCTCAGAGATATCGCGAATAGCTTTTACAGGAAGACCTGTTTCTGCATCCATAAATGTTTCATAAACATCCCGAACTTTAAATAATTTTTCTGCAACACCCACCGATTTTCCGGTAGCTTTCGCATGATGTATTTTCCGGCCATTCACATCCAGTTCTTCAATAAACAATCCGGCCACGCCACCATCAACAAAACCAAAGTGAACAAGATATTTAAGTTGTTCGCCGGGCTTGTAAGAGGTATTCGGAATTTCCACCTTTTTTTCCTGAGCCTGAAATACAAGAGGAAGCAAAAAAAAGAATAAATAAATACTATTTCTCATTTCTTTTGAATTGTGAAATTCAATTTCAAATCGTATGCCGTAAATATACCAAAATTTTTATTTCGGATACAGGTATTACGATCCGATAGCTATCGGATTAGGATTTAGTTATATCGTTGACCATTATATTACTACTACCTGATTATTATTTTCATTATCTGACCATTGACTAATGGCTAAAAACCTATTTATCATTAAAGACTTAAATAACTTTCTTTGAGGGTTTTCCGGCAATAAATTCTTTTAAATAATAAGGCTCAAAATAAGCAACATTTACAAACTTTCTTTGCCGGAACATTTCTTCAGCCAGGGATGCTACTCCCAAAGAGGACGGATATATTTCGCTGATAAAGATTGCATTGGGATGAGGTAATATTTTTTTACACTTTTCAGCGCCGGTTCCAAAAAAAATAATTTTATTTTTTTGCAGAAAGGTATCAAAAGAAGTCTCGTCAATAACCATTGCCTGAACAGGTAGAATTTCAATTAAATCATTTTTATAAAGCGCTGTATAAACTTCCATTCTCCGGGCATCAAAAAGCGGACATAACAAATTGTTTTTAAAATCAGGATGTTTTCTTATAAAACAAGTGGCCTGTGCTTTTACTGTATCAACTGCTATCATGGGTTTCGACCAACCATAACAAATTCCTTTAGCAACAGAAACTCCTATTCTGAGCCCGGTATATGAGCCCGGTCCTTTACTTACAGCAACAGCATCGATATTGTTACCGGAAAGTCTCGATTCTTTGAGCATGTCAAGAATCATTATTGTCAGCATTTTAGAATGAGCATTCTGCTCTGTACTCTCTTTTAAGGCAAGTTCTTTTCCGTCTTTCCAAAGAGCAACAGAACAGACATGAGTAGAAGTTTCAATTGCTAAAATTGTGGCCACTTGAAATATTTTATTCGCCTGAGAATAATGCTTCGGGAGGAACCTTATTTACCCTGTCTTTATCTTTCAGCTTTTTACTGATGACACTATAAGGTGCAGAGATCACTTCATCGTTTTCTTTTAGTCCGCTTAAAATCTGAATAAAATTATTATCCTGGATCCCTGTTTTTACCTCTACCATGGAGACGGTTCCATTATCATATTTAAAGGCATATTCTTTAAAATCATCCGTGTTTTTCACCTCTTTTTCTTCACTATTGTTATTAGTTTTTGGCTTCATGTTCATTTTTTCCATTGACGAATCGATTCTTGTAGTTACGGATTGAATCGGAACCGACAGTATATTTCGTTCAACCTGGGTCTGGATATCCACTGTTGCAGACATCCCCGGGCGGAAAGGATAAAATTTTGGATTATTTGTTTTATTCAGCATTTTATATGAATCCTGCAATATTCTGATACGAACCTCAAAACTCGTCACCTGGTCGGTTGTAAGAGCGGCAGTACCTGTAGAATTGGATGAATTGGCAATAAGTGTAACAATTCCCTTGAATTTATTATCAGGATAAGCATCGATTTCGATTGTTGAAGTATCGTGCAATTTGACATGAACAATATCATTTTCGTTCACATCTACTTTGACTTCCATAATATTCAGGTCGGCAATGCGCAATAATTCTGTTCCTGTAAACTGCATGGTTCCTACTACTCTTTCGCCCAGTTCAACGTTTAATTTGGATACGGTTCCGTTCATTGGTGCATAAACACTGGTTTTTACCAGGTTTTCGTTTGCTTCTTTAAGGGCAGCCTCAGAACTTTTTACTGTGAAATCAGCCGCAACAACTGTTTGTTTTGCCGCTTCTGCATCTGCTTTTCCCATATTATAAGCCGACAAAGCATTGTCGTAATCTGCCTGAGAAATGGCACCCTGTTCAAATAATTTCTTGTTTCTGTTAAATGTCAATTCTGTCTGCGACAGTTGTGCTTCGGTCTGTGCAAGACGGGCTTTGCTGTTTGCCAGGTTCGCTTTGGAAGAATTCAATGAGGCTTCCATTCTTTCAAGAGTAGAAATATAAGTGTCTGGTTTGATTTTTAACAACAAGTCTCCTTTTTTTACTTCGTCTCCTTCTTTAATATTCAATTCTACAATTTCACCTGATACATCCGAACTGATTTTTACTTCGGTTTCGGGCTGGATTTTTCCATTGGCTGTAATTATTTCAACAATGCTCCTTTTAGATACCTTATCCGTTGTAACATCATATTCTACGCCCCTGCCAAACCATCCTGCACGTTTACCAATAAAAGCCAGTACTATTAATAATATTGTAGCAATTAAAAGGTATCTGAATGTTTTTTTACGATTCATCATAACATTAAAGTTTAATAGGAACTCCACGATAAAAATCAAGGATTTTCATCCTGAAAATATATTCATATTTAGCTTTAATAAGTTCAGAGCGGGCCTTTGCCATATTGTTCTTAGCAAGGTTAAAATCAACCGAAGTAACCATACCCACATCAAATTTTTGCTGAATATATTTAAAGGATTCCTGTGAAGCTGTAACTGATTTTTTAGCGGCCACATATTTCTTAAAAGATGCCGTGGCATCGGTATATGCCTGCTGAATTTCTTTTTGAAGTTGTTGTTCTGCTAACTCATATGCATATTTTGAATTCAACGCGTTTATTTTTGCAGAACTGATAGCATAATTCGCCTGCCAGTTGTTAAATAACGGTATCGAAAGACTCAGTGAAAGGCTCTTGCTTTGGTTATCATTAAGCTGGTTGTTAAAAGAAGGAGTTACATAATTATATTTATAACTGGGTGAATAAACTTCTACTGTCTGTCCTGATCCATCAACAAAGTATCCTGAAACTACCGGATCGCCCAAAGAATAACCGGAAACATTCTGTCGTTGCGATGAATATCCGGTTGAATATACTCCACTCATGGTCAATTTCGGACTTCTATACCCTTGTACAATTGCCAGCCCCTTTTCTGTACTTTTCATTTTTAATTCAGCGCTTCGTATCTGGGGTAATTTTTGAAGCGCTTCGTTGTATATTTCCTCAGGGGCTTGAAGCTGAAAAGACAATTCAGGATCGGGTATAATAGGTTTTTCAATTTCAATACTGTCATTGAATCCCAAATCAAGAAGCTGGCTTAATGTCAGATACGATAACTCCAGTTGATTCTCGGTATTCACCAGTTGCATTTCATCTGATGCCTCCTGCGACTGCATCTCAAGATAATTTCCCTGTGCAATACTTCCGGCTTCATATAATTTGCGGTTTCTTTCTACCTGTTGTTTTGAAAGTTCAACCTGGTTTTGTGCAACATAAACAAGTTCCTGGTTAAACAATATCTGGAGAAATGCAGAGGCAATATTCAGCGATAAATCATTTTTGGCTTTTTGAAGATCTTCAAGGCTGGCCTGAAAATTCAGACAACTTTGTTTTAATGCATTAACCGTCTGAAAACCATTAAAAAGAGTAAGCGAACTTGACAATGAAAAATTATTAGACCGAACGGTACTTTCAGAAAATTCATTGGTAAGAGGGTCCAGTGACCGGCCTAAAGCATAATTCTGGCTGGCTGATCCGTTTAAATTCGGCAAAAATGTCATTTTACTTTTTAGGTAACTTGCATTGGAATTACTTACAGATAAATCCTGCATTTTAACCTGGATATTTTTTTCTAAGGCATAGTTAATACACTCCTCAAGCGACCATTTTTCCTGTGCTCCAGCATTGGTGAAGCAGATAATTATCAATAAAAAACTTAATGTCTTGACAATACGCATAAAGCGAAAATTATAATTCATAAAGATAAACACAATACTTTAAAAAGTATTTAAAGCTGTTTTAGAAAAGGTTTTTTAACAAATCTGTTATTTATTTTCCTGTAATGTTGTATAAAACAATCTGAATTTTAAATAATTTAGCGGAATTAAAATATGCCAGATATGAAACCTATATTATTTATCCTTATTTGCATTGCAATTATAGCATGCCAATCGAAACCAAAAGTTACCACTGATATTGAAAAATGCAAAAAAGAGATTCTTCAGACAGAAAAAGATTTTGAAAAAATGGCTGCCGAG
Organism: Bacteroidota bacterium; assembly: GCA_037441645.1. Lineage (GTDB taxonomy): Bacteria > Bacteroidota > Bacteroidia > Bacteroidales > GWA2-32-17 > GWA2-32-17. Next base: position 97,433 of record JBBIRU010000014.1, on the reverse strand, counting down.
AAAGGAATTAAAGAAGCGTTCCTTTACTATGCCGCAGATAATGTTGCCATTAATCGTTTTAACCTGATTTATAAAGGCAAAAAACAGGTTACATTATACTTTGATTATGTTAAAATGAACGATGCCCAGTTAAAGTGGACTCCCGATTACGTGGATGTTTCTTCATCAGGCGACATGGCATATACTTATGGAAAATATACTTACACTCACAAAGACTCAACCGGAAAAGAAATAGTAAATAAAGGTGTGTTTCATACAGTCTGGAAAAAACAACCCAATGGGGACTGGAAACTTGTCTGGGATTAGTAATTGTTTGTATTGATACCAAAATATTTTAAGGCAACTCCTGGCTGATCGTTATTTTTCTAATAGCATTTTCAATCCTTTTAATCACCTCATTTTTACCTATTAGTTCGGCTATTTCAAACATTCCCGGGCCATTGGTAGTTCCAACAACTGCTATGCGGAAAGGAGTCATCACCATTCCTAATTTTATATCTTTTGCTTCAAAATGGGCTTTTACTTTTTCTTCCAGCGGATGAACCGTAAAATCATCGGAACTTTTAAGAATTTCAGCCAGTTCATTTAAAATCTGCGGGGTTTCGGGTTTCCAATGTTTTCTAACAGCATTCTCATCATATGAATCCGGTGAAATAAAAAAGAATTTACTGTTCTGGATAATATCTTTAACAAAGGTTGCCCTTTCCTTCATCAGGCCGCAAATTTTTGAAACAAAATCATGATTGATCGTTACACCTTCTTTTGCCAGCAGAGGTAATAACAAATCTGCCAGTTCTCCGTTGCTTTTATTTCTTACATATTGTTGGTTGAACCATTTTGTTTTTTCCGGATCAAACCGGGAACCGGATTTTCCCACCCTGTCGAGGGTAAAAATTTCACAAAGCTGTTCGATGGAAAATATTTCCTGTTCTGTTCCCGGGTTCCAGCCTAACAATGCCAGCATGTTTACAAATGCTTCGGGAAAATAGCCCCACTCCCGGTAGCCCGAATAAATTTCTCCATCAGGATTATTCCAGTTTATAGGAAATACAGGAAATCCCATTTTGTCGCCATCCCGTTTACTAAGTTTGCCTTTCCCATCAGGTTTTAAAATCAGTGGCAAGTGGGCAAATTCAGGCATCGTTTCTTCCCATCCGAAAGCACGGTATAACAACGTATGTAAAGGTAATGAAGGAAGCCATTCTTCACCGCGAATGACATGAGATATTTCCATCAGGTGATCATCCGCAATATTGGCCAGGTGATAGGTGGGCATTCCATCCGACTTAAAAAGCACCTTGTCGTCAAGAGTATTGGTATTTACTTTTACCTCGCCACGAATAATATCATTCATGGTTACGGTAATGTTCTCAGGCATTTTAAAACGAATAACATAATGGGTCCCGGAAGAAAGCAGATTTTTAACTTCTGCTTCGTTTAAGGTTAAACTGTTCCTTAATTTTCCACGGGTATGAACATCGTACTGAAATGCAGGAAGTTTTTCTGTTTCGTGTTTTTTTCTCAATGCATCCAGTTCTTCAGATGTGTCAAAAGCAAAATAAGCATTGCCGCTGGCTATCAGCTGATCGGCATATTGTTTATAAATATCTTTCCTGTCTGACTGGCGGTACGGACCATAATTTCCTCCTTTTACCACATCTTCGTCAAAATTAATTCCACACCATTTGAGCGATTCAATAATATATTCCTCGGCCCCGGCCACAAAACGACCCTGATCGGTATCTTCAATCCGTAAAATAAATTTTCCGTTATTTTTTTTTGCAAATAAATAATTGAATAGCGCCGTACGCACACCGCCTATATGTAAAGGCCCTGTGGGACTGGGTGCAAAACGAACACGAACCGGACGACTCATAAAAATGTTTTTTGCAAAAGTAATCATAGTTTATCTAAAAGAGAGATGCTATTTTATCATAAAAATTCAATTATAAAGCCTTTCCTTAATCCACACCTTCACAGAATTTTGTATATTTGCTTAAATGAGTTCTTTAAAATTGTAATTAAGTCACACCAAGAGGTTCAAAGTGCGAATAATTGTGTTTACCTGTCATGCTTCGAGTGCCTCAGCATGACAATAAAAATAAATGTTTTAAAATTATCAATTTAAAAGATTCATTTTCCCAGGCAACCTTTTAAAATATTTGTGTTTTTATAACGAAACAAAAGCAAATGCTTCCGGAAGATAAACTGATTGAGTTGTGCAAAAAAGGGAAGCAACAGGCTCAGGAAGAGTTGTATGATCGCTTTTCCGCAGCTATGTTGGCTATTTGTATGCGCTACACCGGAAACAAAGCGGAAGCAGAAGATTTGTTACAGGAAGGATTTATTAAGGTTTTTAAAAACATATACGAATTTAAAGCCCGGAACGAAGGTTCGCTGGCAGCCTGGATAAAAAGAATTATGATAAACACTTCGATTTCATATCTGCGGAAAAAGAAACAGCAATTGTTTATTGAAAACATTGAATCGCTAAATATATATGAAAACGAAGGAGATACAAATGAAATAGTCGAAAACAACCAACCGGACAGCGAACAACTGATGAAAATGATAAGTGAATTACCTGACGGTTACCGTCTTGTATTCAACCTTTATGTACTGGAAGATTATGGACATAAAGAAATTGCGCAAATACTCGGCATCAACGAAGGTACTTCGAAATCGCAACTTTCCAAAGCCCGGCTTTTTCTTCAGAAGAAACTGAACGGAATAAATGAGTCAAAAAAAAAACTTTTGTTAGCAGTTTAAGCGAAAATCAAAAAATATTTAAAATTAAATGACAAATAAAAATCATCCGGTTGACGAAATTTTCTCGAAAGGGCTTGCCGGTTACAAGGTAAATCCTTCGATGAATGCAAAGAAAAAACTCTTTGCTGCGCCGGAAGCCATTCAGCCGGAAAAACCCTGGTATATGGCTTCAAAATATCTATACGTTGTTACTTCTGTTGTTCTGATAACTTCTGTTCTGACTTACTTTATATTCTTTCAGAATAATTCTGCCTCTTCTGATTTAACTTCAGAAAACACTTTGATTAATAACATATCCATTAAATATAACAAATCTCATAATAATCCTCATTTTATTTCTTCTGAACTTTCAAATCAACCGGCGATAAATAAAAACACCGAACAGGTAAATTCTTCTGATGAAACACACCCACAGCAAGTAACCGACCAACAAAATGATAATAATGCACTTACATCACACACTGCAAATCCTATCGAAACACCAGTTAAGAAAAACAATACTGCTGCAAAAAAGGAAGAAACAATAACCAATACTATTGCTGCTTCAAATCTTTTATCGGAAAACAAGGTCGTTAAAAAAACTGAGTTAAATGAAAATACCCAGACACTGATTATTGAAGCAAACGCCAATCAATTTTCAGAATCTCATATTTCTGCTTCGTTTTCCCTGGTTTCAAATGTTATATCTGATGACAGAACATCTATTGATTTTATTGAGACTTTGAAACCCGAACTTCATAATCTTAATAATACTTCAGACATAATTTTTCAAGCAAAAAAAGAAGCCGATTATGTGGTAAAAGGATTTTGGTTTGCAGAATTTAAAGCCGGTTCGTTTATAAGTAATTATAAAGTTACTGCCAGAGAAAGTGAATGGGATAAAGCAGTTGCCGCGAAACAAAATCTGTTGCAAGCCTCGCCCGGAAACGATTACCAGCTAAATGTCGTGTACCAGAAAAAGAACCTGTTGTTTAAAGCCGGGTTAAGTTATGTTTCTTATGGAGAAAAATTATCCGGAAATGTTTTATTTACTAATCCACAAAATCAAACCCAGATAACATTTAACAATAATGCTCCTTATGACATAATAATTGGGGGTAATTATTTTAATATTGACACGCTTGGGGGATATTACCATTATACTTATACCCAAACCAGTCATATTTTTATAAGTGATTCTACCTGGGAATGGAATACCCAAAACACGCCGGCTGATGTGTATGATACTACACAATATACCAAATTCGACACATTACCTGAAAACACTTTTTATAATAATATCCGTTACATAGAAATTCCCCTCAGTATAGGCTTTGTAAAACCTTACGGAAAATTCAGTATTGGAATTTCGGCCTGTGTCTCGCCCGGATTATTTATTGCAGTTAAAGGCTCCGATATGAATATTGACCATTACCCGGCTCTTGAGCCCTATAAGAAAAATACATTGCAAAAGTTTATGATTTCAGCCGGTGCAAACCTTGAAATCGGATACCAGATTAATGAAAAACTGATGTTGTCAATTGAACCTTTTTATAAAAAATCTTTATTCAAACTCTATAATGAATCAAATAAAATTAATCAATATTTTGGTTCTTATGGATTTAGAATAGGTATCAGAAAACTTTTATAAATCTTCAGGCAACTTTTTAAATAAACCGTGTTTTTATGTCAGAAACCAACTAAAATCAATTTATATGAAAAAGTTAATTACTCTTCTTTCGTTTCTTGCTTCAACTTACATGTTGAATGCTCAGTGTCAGGCTGGTTTCGGATATCAAACCGATCCGATAACCAGTGTAACTTCATTAAATGGCTATGTTACCACAAATGACAGTAACGCATTTCCTATCAATTATACATGGATGTTTGGTGATGGTAGCAGTGGAACGGGTCAATATCTTACTCATTCATTTAATACCTTGGGTTTCCATACTGTTTGCCTTACTATACAGACAGCCAACGGATGTTCAAGTACATTTTGCGATAGTATACTGGTTGGAAACATGACTCCCTGTTCTGCTAGTTTTACAGCATTGATAGATTCTGTTGTTCCAAGCGGAACCTGGTACAATTTTACTAATTATTCTGTTCCCGACAGTGGTGCTACTATTGTTAGCTATCTTTGGGATTTTGGTGATGGAACTACAACAACTACAGCAGACGAATTACATGATTATACACAACCAGGAACTTATATGGTATGTCTTACTATCAATACCTCAAGTGGATGTACAAGTTCAACCTGTCAGTATGTTTATGTAAATAATGGAGGTCAGAACACAACCTGCCAGGCTGGTTTTTATTCATATGTTGATTCTATCACGGTTCCCCCGATGACTTCTTATAACTTTGTAGACTTGTCTGTTCCGGATAGCAGTAATTCAATAGTAAGCTGGACATGGACATTCCAGGGTGGCACACCTGCAACTTCAACGACACAGAATCCTTATGGTGTTATTTTTCCAAATCCCGGCACATATAACATCTGCCTTTCAATAACAACTTCCGGTGGTTGCACTAGCAATTATTGTGAAATGATTGTTGTTGGCAATACCGGTTGCCAGCTCTATGCTAATCTGGCAGCTCAAAGCCCAACAACTATTGGGGGCAATGATGGTTTCATTGAATCGAACGTTTATGGCGGTACGCCTCCCTATACTTATGCATGGAGCAATGGTGCAACTACCGCCGGCATTTATAATTTAACCAGTGGCATTTATACATTAAATGTAGGGGATGCCAACGGATGTGCAAATTCATTCACTGCTATGCTTTATGAACCATACGATACAACCGGCGGACAAATTATTGATACCCTCACAACAAATATTCTTGACACCTGCCTGAATTTCATTCCCGACAGTTTTTATATTGCATCCGTTACTACAGATCCCAATACTAACATTGTAACAATAATATGGACATTTACAGGTGGCGGAATGACAACTTCCTTAACAGTAGAATACACTTATATTTACACAGGAAACAACGCCATTGTACTAACAATTAATTGTGGAACAAAAGCCCTTGCAACTTATCTGAGTTTTATCCATATCTATGAAACAGCCGGTATTCTCCCGGTTTATGGAAATGACAACGATATAGCTGCTTATCCTGTTCCATTTATGGATAAACTAAATATTGCCTTCGCCGGTTCAGGTAACGTTAATATTATTATTTACGATGCTACCGGCAGAATTGCTTTAATAGAGCCAACCTTTGTTGCTAATGGTGCAGTTAACAAAGAAATAAATACTTCCAATCTTCCTTCTGGAGTTTATATTCTGAATATTGAAAATAACGGAACGGTAATTCACAAACAGATTATCAAGTAATCCAGAATCACATGGTTTGAAACCCGGGAGTATAATACTTCCGGGTTTTTTATTAATTATTTACAAAAAAGATAAAAGCACTCATGCTGATCTTAAACATTTTATTTTCTTTTAAAAAATCGTACTTTTACAGGCAACCTTTTAAAGTAATTGAGTTTTTAAATAGGAACACCCCATAAATCAAAACATATGAAAAAGTTTTTATCATTATTCGCATTTCTGACTATTTCAGGAAGTACACTTTTTAGTCAGGTATTAATAGTAAATATAACCTCTCAAAACATAACATGTAACGGATATTGTAATGGAATGGCTGTTGCTAATGTTTCGGGAGGAACAGCACCTTATTCGTATGCATGGAATGATTCTTTATATAGTACAACTACAACAATAACAGAATTATGTTCAGGAAATTACGTGGTTACAGTTACCGATGCCGCTTTAAATACTGCCACTGCGTCTGTAACAATTTCACAGTCAACTGCAATTATAGCAACTATAACTCCTCATAATCCAACTTCCGGTAATAGTAATGACGGATATATTGAAACTACCGTATCAGGTGGCACACCTCCATATACCTATTCCTGGAATACAAATTCAACTACTGCAAATATTTATAGTCTTACAACCGGAACTTACACATTAACAATTACTGATGTAAATGGGTGTAACTTTTTCTATAGTGTTCAGCTTTATTACTCTTCTAATTCGAACTGCAGTGCTGCATTTATGTATTCGACATATTTTTTGTCTAATATCATCAATTTTACAGGTTATCAGCCTTATAATAACACCCCTATACAGAATTTCACATGGGATTTTGGAGATGGTACAACTGGAAGCAGTACTTCAGATTCATCAATTGTACACTCATTTAATTCAACCGGCTTATATAATGTTTGTTTAACTCTTCTAACAACTGATGGCTGTATAAGTACTTTTTGTGATTCCATTTTTGTAAACAACAATCAAACAACTTGTCAATCCTATTTTTATTCTGTACTTGATTCATCCAACATCACATCATCCTCATATCATTTTGAAGATTATAGTATTGCCGACAGTACATCTTCCATTGTAAGTTATTTATGGAATTTTGGCGATGGAAGTTCCTCTACAGTTTCTAATCCAAATCATACCTTTAACAATGGTACTTATTCCATTTGCTTAACCATTGCCACTTCCAGTGGATGCTCAGGTAGCTATTGTCAGACAATTACTGTCAGTAATTCTGGTTGTCAGATTTATGTAAACTTAATAACACAAAACCCGACAACTGTTGGTGGGAATAACGGATACATTGAATCAATCGTTTCCGGAGGTAATCCTCCATACACATATGCCTGGAATAATGGTGCAACAACTCCCAATATTTATAATTTAACCAGCGGTATATACACATTAAATGTAAGCGACATGAACGGATGTGCAAGTTCGTTTACTGCAATGCTTTATGAACCTTACGATACAATTGGCGAACCTATTGTTGATACACTAATAACAAATGTTCTTGATACCTGTCTGAATTTTATTCCTGACAGTTTTTATATTTCAACTGTAGTTTTCGATTCTATAAGTAATATGGTTAATGTAACATGGATATTTTCAGGTAGTGGAATGACATCATCATTAACTGTTTCTTATGTCTATAATTATTACGGAAACAATGCCATCGTACTTTCTATAAACTGCGGTACAAAAACAATAACATCATATTTAAGTTATATTCATATTTATGAAACAACCGGAATTCTTCCGATTTCTGGTATTGAAAACGATATTTTGGTTTACCCGGTTCCTTTTAAAAATAATTTAAACCTGACTTTCTATGGACATGGTAAAATAAATATCACTCTTTTAGACGCTACCGGCAGAATTGCTTTAATAGAATCAACCTTTGTTGCTAATGGTGCAGTTAACAAAGAAATAAATACTTCCAATCTTCCTTCTGGAGTTTATATTCTGAATTTAGAAAACAATGGAGTGTTGACCCATAAACAAGTGATTAAGTAGTCCTATATCACATTTCAATAAGCCCGGAAGACTTGTGCTTCCGGGTTTTTTATATAAATGATTCAGAAGAATCTGTTTTTTCAGATTAAATTTAGTGTACCTTTGCGGGCTTATTTAAAAAACGTTTATATAAATAAAATAAATAATGTCCGAAATCAGAAACATAGCTATTATTGCCCATGTCGACCACGGAAAAACCACTATGGTTGATCGCATCCTTCACCAGGTAAAATTATTCAGGGAAAACCAGGATATGGGTGAACTTATTCTAGATTCAAATGAACTGGAACGAGAAAGAGGAATTACCATACTTGCCAAGAATGTTTCGGTCCGGTACAAGGGAACTAAAATTAACATTATTGACACACCCGGCCACGCTGATTTCGGAGGCGAAGTTGAACGGGTTTTAAACATGGCTGATGGCGTACTGCTCCTGGTTGATGCATTTGAAGGTCCCATGCCCCAAACCCGGTTTGTTCTTCAGAAAGCTCTGGAAAGAGGACTTCATCCAATCGTTGTTATTAATAAAGTAGATAAGCCAAACTGCACTCCCGATGTTGTTCAGGAAGCCGTTTTCGACCTCATGCTCAGCCTCGATGCTACTGACGAACAATTAAATTTTCCAACCATTTTCGGTTCCTCAAAACAGGGATGGATGTCATCGGACTGGAGAAAACCTACTACTGATGTTAGTATTTTGCTCGATACAATAATTGAATATCTTAAACCTCCGGTTTTTGAACCGGGAACATTACAGATGCAGATTACTTCGCTGGATTATTCTTCTTATGTAGGGCGTATAGCGGTTGGACGTATTACCCGTGGAAAAATGAAAGCCGGAATGCAGGTGTCGCTGGTAAAGCGCGATGGAAGCATAGTTAAATCTGTAATTAAAGAACTTTATCTTTTTGAAGGATTAGGAAAAGAAAGAGTAAAATATGAAGTGGAAGCAGGCGAAATCTGTGCATTAATAGGGCCTGAAAATTTTGATATCGGTGACACCATTGCCGATTTTGAGAATCCTGAAGGCCTCACCCCAATGCAAATTGACGAACCTACACTGAGTATGGTTTTCGCCATTAACAATTCTCCCTTTGCCGGCAGGGAAGGAACTTTTGTAACATCGCGACATTTACGCGACAGGTTATTTAAAGAAACAGAAAAAAACCTGGCATTACGCGTTGAAGAAACCGACACTCCCGACAAATTTCTGGTCTTTGGCCGTGGAATACTTCATTTATCCATTTTAGTAGAAACCATGCGCCGTGAAGGGTATGAATTCCAACTCGGACAACCCAATGTTGTAATTAAACACATTGATGGCGTTAAATATGAACCCATTGAAAGGCTCACTATACATGTACCTGAAAATTTCTCCGGAAAAGCTATCGAAATTGTAGCTCGCCGCAAAGGAGAATTATCAAAGTTTGATACTAAAAACGACAGGGTTGTTTTAAAATTTAATATTCCTGCCCGTGGCCTTATAGGACTAACTAACAATATACTCACAGCTACTGAAGGAGAAGCCATTATTGCCCATCGTTTTAAAGGATTTGAACCATGGAAAGGCCCCATTCAAAGTCGCATAAACGGGTCACTTATTGCAATGGAAACCGGTATGGCAATTGCATATTCTATTAATAAACTGCAGGACAGAGGCAGATTCTTTATTAATCCGGGCGAAGAAGTCTATGCTGGCCAGGTAATAGGAGAAAACACACGTGAAGACGATATGGTAGTAAATGTTTATAAAACAAAAAAACTCACCAATATGCGTGCAAGCGGATCGGACGATAAAATTTTCATTACCCCGGCTGTCAAATTTTCCCTGGAAGAATATATGGAATATATTAAAGACGACGAGTATGTTGAAATTACACCAAAGTCGTTACGTATGCGGAAAATTATTCTTGATGAAAACCAGAGAAAAAGAGTCAGAAACGCTGTTCAGTAATTTTTTTCTCTTTGTTTTGAATCAGGTTCGTTAATTTTTCAAACTCCTCAACTGAAAGATGTTCAGGACGTTTTGAAAAAACCGGATCTTCTATTTTACTTCCACCCAAAACCGGTTTTAAGCTATTTGAAAGTGTTTTTCTTCGTTGATTAAAAGCAACCTTAATAACAGTAAAAAATAATTTCTCGTCACAAGCAAGCTGAGTCCTGTTGTTTCTTGTTAACCTGATAACAGCTGATTTCACATTGGGAGGCGGTAAAAAAACCTGTTCGTTTACTGTGAACAAATATTCGATTTTATAAAAAGCTTGTAACAATACGCTTAAAATTCCATAAACCCGGCTTCCGGGCTTTTCTGCTATTCGTTGTGCAACCTCACGTTGAATCATGCACACTACCTCATCAACCTGGTTCCTGTTTTCGAGTATTTTAAAAAATATCTGGCTGCCTATGTTATAGGGGAAATTGCCAATAATTGAGAAATTTGTTGGAAAAAAATCAGATATTTTTGATTCGAGGAAATCGGCATTAAAAATCTGTTCGGGTTTTAATCCTGAATTCTTATGCAAATATTCTATTGATTCTTTGTCAATTTCAACTACCTTAAATTTTTCGAAATACTTTTTATTTAAAAATTCAGTAAGAATTCCTTTTCCCGGACCAATTTCCAGTACATTGCCTTCATAGTGCAAACTATCAACAATTTTTTTAGCGATATTTTTATCGGTTAAGAAATGCTGTCCGAGACTTTTTTTGGGGCGTACGTAATTCATTATATTGTTAAGTCAGGTGTAAATGAATAATGATATTTTTTATTTATGATTATTTGAGTTATTATTACTGATTTACAGATCACTACTGTTGTCTAGATTATTGTATGACTATTAATTAATGACTATTTGCAAGAACTATGAACCCTTTATTACTGTTCTGAGTTTTTCGATCTGCGAAGGACTTCCCAGGACAAAAAGCTTATCATCGCTATGAATAATGGAATCTGCTGAGGGATTAATATGGTAATTTCCGTCAGCCGTTCGTATTCCCAGAATATTGGCACCGGAAGCATTCCTTACATCCAGATCACGGATGGATTTATTGATAAAAACAGAATGATAACACGAAACTTCTTCAACTTTAATATCTCTTCTCTGCTGTAAGAAAATAAATTCCATAAACTCAACAATGTCAGGCTGAACAACCAGTTTCGCCATTCGGTTCCCGCCTATTTTATCGGGCATAATTACATTGTTGGCACCCGCTCTTTTTAATTTTTTTATAGAATGTTCGTCACTCGCCCTGGAGACAATGGTTATTTTATTATTAAGTTCTTTAGCTGTTAAAACAATGTACAGATTATCGGCGTCATTTGGCATTGTTGTGATCAGGGCTTTTGCGTTTTCAATATTTGTTTCGCGAAGTACATTCTCATTTGTTGCATCTCCCTCAATAAAAAGCAGGTCAGGATTTTTCCTTAATTGTTCAATAATTTCTGACATTTTCTCTACTATTACCACTTTTTCATTATGCTCCTGTAATTCGTGAACCGTTTCGGTTCCGTTGTTACCATATCCGCAAACAATTATATGGCCATTTAATTTTGAAATTTTATTTTTCATTTTAGTAAATTGAAAATAATTCTTAAAAAAGCCTTCCACCATAAACTTAGTAAAGGTAGTAATAACATAACCGAAACATCCGAAACTTAATATAATTAAAATAGCTGTAAATATTTTTCCGGCATCGGTTAATGGCTTGATTTCACGAAAACCAACTGTTCCTATCGTTTCAATGGTCATGTAAAAAGCATCCAGTATACGGTAACCTTCGATAAATATATATCCAACCGTTCCGATAAGAATAATACCAAAGACCAACGCCAATAACAAATAAACAGATTTAAAACTTACTGCACGATTCATACCAGTTGCTTTGTCGATTTAATTATTGTTGTTCCTATACGGCACTGAAGGCAATTCCTGGGTTGGCAATAAAAGTTATAAAGCTGAATTAATGCCTGCGATTCAAGCGCATTTCCGGCAATTTTTCCTGCCTCTGCCCAACATCTTACTATTTTGTTTTTTTCGGCGGGAATCATTTCCATAAATTTTAATGCCCGGTCGGTGAGTTCTGATTTTCCCTTTTCGCGTCCATACAAAAACACGAAAGGAATAATCGTATTAATAATTAAAGCCCATATCGATTCTCTCCCCAGGTTTTTTACTTCAACAGGGGATGGTTTTTCAAAATCGTAATGAGAATCCCAATATTTGGTTGCATTTACAGAAAACATCTGAATTAAAGATTCCAGATTTTCCTGTTCAATAACTTTGGAAAACAAAGCCGAAGACTGATGAATCAATACTGCAAACTGGGCAATACGCACAGAAGGGAAATTTACCGGCCGAACTCTTAAATATTTCCAGATTTCCTTTTGCAGGGGTTTCAGGTCGAATTTTGATTTTAAAAACACATACTCTGCCTGAAGCGATTTAACATACGATTGATCCGATTTTGCCGGAAGTAATCCGGATTGTCCAAAAAGCAGGGCTTCTATCTGAAGTAAGTTATTTTTTTGCTTTGCCAGTACTTTCAGGGGCACCGCCTCTGCCAGCATACTAAATGGCAATCCGTTCACTCTGAAACCAAAATTTTTCGCCAGGCATTTATAAAAAACATCTTCCCAGCTATATCTGCTATAAATTAACTTCTCTTTAATTTCTATGGTCTTGTTTTCCAACCGCTCAATAGCAATTGAAGAAAGATACAGATTAAACATGTCGGCGTCGAAACCAGGCAGATGTCTTGAGCAGGCTATACTGTTATTTGAACGATAGAGATGAAGATAATTCTCCAGAATCTTATGGTCGTATTTTAAAGTCACGGATGGTATTAAAGTGCCTTTCTCAGTATAAGACTCACCATTGTATTCTTCTACTACATGCAGAATTACATTATTATAAGCTGCATCGTGGTGATGGTTATGTTTCGTCCAATCTGAAGACCTTAAATGAATTTCAACATTCCCAGCCCACTCTATTCCATTGATTTTTATCCGGGCATTAAAAAAATCGGGACCGGCATCTGCATTTAACTGGCCAATACTAATAATTTCAATTTCTTCACCAGAAACAGCTTTCATGTTGTTTCTTTCGAAAAGTCCGAATTGCCATATAAAGTGAAGAAAATCTTCAGTCATATAATTTTTTTGTAAAAATAATCTTTTTGTTAAGGTATTTAACTATGTTTATTGGCCTGGAATATCAATTTTATAAAAAAATCACAGGTAAAATACCTAAACATATAAAACTCTCTTAACTTTATTGAATAGATATGTATCATATATAACTTTTCCTTTTATGTGGAAATGCAATAACTACCCTTGGTATTGAAAACAGGTTACCCGCAGGCACATATTTTTAATTATTGGATCTTCATTCCATCAAATTTTCAATAAATATCTGATTATTAAATAGTTTTCAGTAAACTTTTTTCTACATATTCCAAATCGTTTAAACAAATATGCTTTTTTAAAATACTTTTTTGAATTATGATTATTCGTTTTTGAATCAATTCTTTATAATAATATTATCTTTGTTCCGTAAAAAAATTATTGAAATGAAATTGTTTGTTTTTTTCATGATTTTTACTTTGTTTTATTCTTGTCAGTTTTCAGATGCACAAGGAAAAAAAAGAAATATATCTTTAATAAAAGATGGTAATTATTACTTTAACGAGGATGATTTTAAAAATGCATTAAACGCATATTCTAAAGCGTTGATTAACGATAGCCTGAATGCAAATGTGCATTATAAAATAGGACTTTGTTATTTAAACTTACAAAACAGTTCTGAGAATTTCAAGTCAATTCCCTATCTTGAAAAAGCATTACAAAATTTAACATTAAATTACAATTATAATTCCAACAGAGAAAAAAATGCCCCGCTTGACACATGGATTTTTCTTGGAGATGCATATAAACAAAAGTTTGATTTTGAAAATGCTGAAAAATGTTATCAACAATACTTAAATAATGCAAAAGAAAAACACAATCCGAATTTTGAATACGTGCGCCGTGAAAAAAGTTCTATTAACAATGCACGCGAAATACTTCTTTATCCCAAAGAGCTAAAAAAAGACTCTTTGATAGTTACACTCGAAAGAACTGATGAAATTCAAAGTTGTCCCGTAATCTCTAAAGACGGAAAAATTATGATTTTTTGTATGGGAAAAAATAATGTTTTTCCACCTGATTTCCACCTGGGTACTCCGACTACAGACTATAAAATGGATAAAATATATTTATCATTTAAAGAAAATGGAATCTGGCAAAAACCTGCAAACATTATGTCTTCATTGCATGCAAAAGAGCTAACCATTCCAACAAGCTTGTCGCCTGACGGAAAAACATTATACCTTGTAAGAGATAACAACGACAATGGGAACATTTATGAAAGCCAATACAGTAACGGCAGATTTGGAAAAATGAAAAAAATGGGGAAAAATATTAATTCACGTTTCTGGGAATCTCATGCTTCCATTTCCGACGATGGAAATTCTCTTTATTTTACAAGCGACCGGCCAGGTGGTTTTGGAGGATTGGATATTTATGTTTCCGAAAAAAACAGCAAAGGAGAATGGAGTCCTGCAAAAAATCTCGGAAATATAATAAATACACCCTACGATGAAGAAACTCCTTTTATTGTAGACTCCGGGAAAACACTATATTTCAGTTCACAGGGACATTATAATATGGGAGGTTTTGATGTTTTTTGTTCGGTTAAAAATGATTCTTCATGGTCGCAACCTCTTAATATTGGTTTTCCGTTAAATACTGTGGGAAACGACCTGGTATATCTACCCAAAATAGATTCCGCATTTGCATTCGCTCCTTTAAACAGGTACGGGTTACATGAATTGTCAGGAAGTGATAATGATCTATATTACCGACAAGTTCCCAATAAAAACAATATTTCTACATTTTCAATTACCGGCTGTATTTCTTCAGATTTCAAAAACTTCAACAATAACAACTTATATTTTGTTACAATTGAAGATTCCTCTTCTTCAGGCCATTCCATCCCGGTTGAAGTTAAACTCATCGGGAACAATTATAAAATTACTGTTCCTTCGGGCTTGCATAAAATAACATATAACCTTAAAGGATATCAACCTGTTATTCATTCTTTCAATTTTCCTCCTCTTTATGGTTATAATCATGTTTCGGTTGACATATCATTCAAGCCCACAGAAGAATTGGTTGCACAGATTCAAAAATCTGATTCCGTTATAAAACCCCATGATACATTAACAACTCAACCATTAGCAGGAAAATGGAAAGCAAGAAATGTTTTATTTGCATTTGATAAACATATGGCCCAGGGATACCAGTCAGGCTTCGACAGCATTGCAGATTATTTAATACAGCATCCCAATACCATTATTTGCCTGACAGGCTTTGCCGATGCTGTTGGAGATTCTGAATATAATCTTCAGCTAAGTAAACGAAGGGCTCTTTTTGTAAAAGAACAACTCATTGCTTTGGGAGTAAAAGAAAATTCAATCCAGGTAAAATGGAACGGTGAAGATAATCCTGTTGCAACAAATAGTACAAAAGAAGGCAGGGCGCTAAACAGAAGGGTAGAAATAACTTTAGCTTCTAATACGTGAAATAATATTCTGAAAATCTACAAAAAAATAAGCTGCTTTCGCGGCTTATTTTTTATGGTAAAAATTATAATTTCTTTTTCACTTCAAACTCGTTGAATGCTTCTACTATATCGCCTACTTTTATGTCGTTGAAACGATCAATATTTAAACCACATTCAAGTCCTGATGTAACTTCTTTTGCATCGTCTTTAAAGCGTTTGAGTGAACCCAGTTCGCCTGTATAAACAACTATTCCGTCACGAATTACCCTAACTTTTGATGTTCTGTAGATTCTTCCTTCATTTACAAGACAGCCGGCAATAGTTCCCACTTTAGTAATTTTAAATACCTGGCGAATTTCTGCCGAACCAATAATTTCTTCTTTAATTACCGGTGATAACATTCCTTCCATCGCCTGTTTAATTTCTTCGATGGCATCGTAAATGATAGAATACAACCTTATTTGTATTTGTTCTTTTTCCGCTATTTTACGTGCACTTACCGAAGGGCGAACCTGGAATCCGATGATAACTGCATTTGAAGCTGCAGCTAACATAATATCCGATTCAGAAATCTGACCGACTGCTTTGTGAATTACATTTACCTGAATTTCCTCGTTGCTGAGCTTTATTAATGAATCGCTCAATGCTTCAATAGATCCATCCACGTCGCCTTTAACAATAACATTAAGTTCTTTAAAGTTACCTATTGCCAGGCGGCGTCCGATTTCTTCGAGTGTAATATGTTTCTGGGTTCTGAGACCTTGTTCACGTAGTATCTGTGTTCGTTTATTGGCAATCTCTTTGGCTTCCTGTTCTGTTTTAAACACATTGAATTTATCGCCGGCCTGGGGAGCACCATTCATTCCGAGAATCTGGATAGGAGTTGCAGGTCCGGCTTCTTTCAGGCGTACATTACGTTCATTAAACATCGCTTTTACTTTTCCGTAATAGGAACCTGCAAGAACAACATCGCCTACGTGTAAAGTTCCATTTTTTACCAGGATATTTGTTATAAACCCTCTTCCTTTATCGAGAGAAGATTCTATAACAACTCCCGAAGCTTCACGATTTGGATTTGCTTTCAGATCGAGCATATCGGCTTCGAGCATAACTTTATCGAGAAGTAAATGGACATTGGTACCGGGCTTTGCTGCAATTTCCTGCGATTGGTATTTTCCGCCCCACTCTTCAACAAGAATATTCATCTTGGAAAGTTCTTCGCGTATTTTTTCAGGATTTGCTCCTGGTTTATCTATTTTATTAATAGCAAAAACCATCGGAACATTTGCAGCCTGTGCGTGATTTATAGCTTCTATAGTTTGTGGTTTTACACCATCATCAGCAGCAACAACTATAATGGAAACATCTGTTAACTGGGCACCACGGGCACGCATAGCTGTAAACGCTTCGTGACCCGGTGTATCAAGGAAAGTAATCATACGACCACTTTCATGCTTTACGCTATAGGCTCCAATGTGTTGTGTTATACCTCCGGCTTCTCCGGCTACCACATTTGTGTTACGAATATAATCCAGCAACTTTGTTTTCCCGTGATCGACATGTCCCATCACTGTAACAATGGGTGGACGAGGCAAAAGGTCTTCGGGTTTATCGGCAACTTCTTCGGCAATATCTGATTGTACCTCAACAGTAATAAATTCTACTTTATAACCAAATTCATCAGCAATAATCGACAATGTTTCGGCATCCAGCCTCTGATTTATTGAAACAAAGAGCCCCAGGTTCATACAGGTTGCTATTACCTCATTTACGGCAACATTCATAAGGGTAGCCAATTCGTTTACTGAAACAAATTCGGTAATCTTAAGAATATTCTTTTCACCTTCCTGGCGTTCCATTTCATCCTGCATCTTCTGGCTGACAGCATCACGTTTTTCACGACGATATTTTGATGAAGTAGTTTTTCCTTTGGCAGATAAACTGGCCATGGTGTCTTTTACGGCTTTTTCTACTTCTTCGCTATCCACTTCATTCCGGTGAGATTTCTTTTTTCCTCCTTTTACAAACGACTTTGGACCAGCTTTTATCAACTGATGTTGTATTTTTGCAGGAGCTTTGCCTTCTTCGTTTTTTATCTCGCTGATTTTAACCGGTTTAATTCTTTTTCGTTTCTTCTTTTTACGATCGCTGGTACTTTCGTAATCTGCAGAAGATCCTTCGGGTTGTCTTTTTTTCTCGAGTTTGTGTGCCGGTTGCGCAAGTTCAATTTTACCAACAACCGTTGGTCCGGAAAGTTTTTGTCTTTCGGTACGGAAAATCTCTTCAATGGGCTTTGATTCAATTTCTTCAGGCTCTACAACAAGGTCTTCAATAACCGGTATTTCTTCAGGAACTTCGTCAACTTTTTTACCCTTTTCAGCTTTCTCTTTCTTCTTACTTTCTTTCTTTGAAGGCTTTTTCTTTAAACTGTCAAGATCCAGTTTACCTATAATTTTAATGTTGTCTTCTAAATTATCGACTTTGGTTTCTAAGAATTCTTCGGCTTTTTTTTCTGTCTTTTTTGCAGGTTTTTCAGTTTCGGCGGCTTTTGAAACGACTTTCTCTTCTTTAGGTTTTTCCAAAGGTTTATCAGCCGGAGTTTTAGGAGTAGCAGGTTTTGGTTTTTCAAGATCAATTTTTCCGACAACCTTGATCTGCGGCTCCTGGGGTTTTGTGCTAAAATTTTTAATAATCAACTCGTCCTGTTCTACCACTTCAGGCTCAGGTTCTTTATTTATATCTTCAATGGTAATGGTAGTATTACGCTCATTTGTTCTGAGATTAATTCCTGCAGATTTTTTCTTCAAGGTGCTATCGGAACTGAATTCAACGAGAAGTTCGTCGTACATTTCCTGCGAAATTTTAGCATTGGGATTCGTTTCAACCTTGTGGCCTTTTTTCTGCAAATATTCCACAATGGTCTGAATGCCAACGTTCAATTCCTTGGCTACTTTGTTTAATCTCATTGCCTTTAATTCTTCTGTCATATCCGGCACTTTTAGTCCCTATCAGGGTTTAAATTTATAAAAAATCAGTTTTACTCAAATTCAGCTTTTATAATATTTACAACATTTGTAATTGTTTCTTCCTCCAGATCGGTTCTGCGAACAAGCTCCTCAACGCTATAACTGAGTATGCTTTTGGCAGTATCGCAACCAATTTTCTTAAACTCATCGATAACCCAGCCATCAATTTCATCGGAGAATTCTTCAATATCCACATCTTCATCATCATCGGGAACATTCCGGTAAACATCAATTTCATACCCGGTTAACTGACTGGCCAGGCGAATATTTAATCCGCCCTTTCCGATGGCTAATGAAACCTGGTCGGGATCGAGGAAAACTTCTGCTTTTTTATCGGTTTCAATGAGTTTAATGTCGCTTATTTTAGCAGGGCTTAGTGCTCTTTGAATAAATAAATTCGTGTTATTTGTAAAGTTAATAACGTCAATATTCTCATTTCTGAGTTCACGAACGATACCATGAATACGGCTTCCTTTCATTCCCACGCAGGCTCCTACCGGATCGATTCGATCATCGTACGATTCAACAGCCACTTTGGCTCTTTCGCCGGGGACACGTACTATTTTCTTTATAGTAATTAATCCGTCAAATATCTCGGGAACCTCAAGTTCAAAAAGTCTTTCGAGGAAAACAGGTGATGTACGTGAAAGAATAATGAGCGGATTGTTGTTTTTCATTTCAACGCGAATAACTGCAGCCCGAACATTATCGCCTTTACGGAAAAAATCGGACGGTATTTGTTCCACTTTCGGCATAATCAGCTCGTTGCCTTCATCGTCGAGAATAAGAATTTCCTTTTTCCATATCTGGTAAACTTCACCTGAAACAATTTCACCGATACGATCTTTATACTTATTAAATATACTGTCTTTTTCGAGTTCGAGAATTTTTGAAGAAAGATTCTGGCGCAATGCAAGGATGGTACGACGGCCAAAATCGGCAAATTTTACTTCGTCGGAAACATCTTCACCTTCTTCATAATCATCATCAATTTTTTTGGCCTGAGATAATGGAATCTGTGTTACAGGATCGGTAAATTCTTCATCGGTTACCACCGTTCTGGTACGCCAGATTTCAAAGTCACCCTTATCGATGTTAATGATAATATCAAAGTTATCGGTTTCGCCGAACTGTTTATTCAACGTACTTCTGAATACATCTTCGAGTACACGCATCATGGTTGCCCTGTCGATGTTTTTCAGGTCTTTGAATTCTGCAAAATGCTCTATTAAATTTAAATTTTCCATGGTGAATCTTATTTAAAAGAAACAACTATTGTTACTGTTTTTATTTTATTTAATTCTATTTCAAATTCTTTCTCCAGGGTCTTTGTTTTCCTAGTTTTTTCGTCTTTTTCTTTTACCACGCAATGTAAAGTAATGCTGTTTTCGTTACCGGCTTTTAAAATTCCCTTTAACATATTTCCATCAAGTAATTTAACTTCAGCTACACGACCCATATTCTTAATGAACTGTATTGGAACTTTTAAAGGCCTGTCGATCCCGGCAGAAGATACATTCAATTCGTAATTTTCTTCGTCCCGGTTAAAATGTTGCTCAATATGCCGGCTCACTTTCACACAATCTCCGATAGTAATTCCTTCGAGACTTTCAATATAAACAGTAAATTTATTTACCGGTTTAACTTCAACCTCAACTACAACAAATTCCTTTTCCAGCAGTGTGGATTCGGCAACTTTCTGTATTTTATTTTTATCTATCATTTTGTGGATGGTGAATAAAACAGGGGACTTTCGGTCCCCTGTAATTCTCTTTCCCCATATTTCGGTGCAAAGGTAACGGTTTTAACTAAATTAGCAAGAATATTTTAAAATTAATGTATTTATTCATCATAAAGCAGGTATTTTTTACGGATTTCTCTGAATTTTTCAAGATCCACTTTCCATGATTCTTTAATTTCTTTTTCTGATTTACCTTCTTTAATCTGTGTTATAAGCTCATCATTACCTGCTAATTTATTGAAGAACGGGTTAAAAAAAGATTCTTTCTGAGGAATCAATTTATACATTTCGAGTAAATATTTTAAAGTAAAAGTTGTATCTGCCGATTTCCGAAGATCCAGTCCATAACACTTCATGTTTTCATAAAGAGGATTTTTTGCCCCTGGTTTTGAAACCGGAATAAAACTGAACAGGGTTGAGTCCATTTTCGGGTTCCCGATAACCTGGAAAGGGAAATCAGTACCACGTCCTACGCTTATATTACTTCCTTCGAATAAACCCAGACTGGGATATAAATAAACTGAACGCATGCAGGGAAGGTTGGGAGATGGTTTTACAGGAAGATTATAAACAGAATGATGGGTATAATTTTTACAGCAAATAACTTTAAGATTACATTTAATTCCCTTTGCCAGCCATGCCTCACCATTTATCATCCGGGCATATTCTCCTATGGTCATACCATAAACAATAGGAACCTGGTGCATTCCCACAAAGGATCTAAATTTTAATTTTAACACCGGACCATCAACATAATGAGCATTGGGATTAGGTCTGTCGAGAAGAATTAATGGAACATTGTTTTCGGCACAGGCTTCCATCACATAGTGCAGAGTAGAGATGTAGGTGTAAAACCTTACTCCCACGTCCTGAATATCGAAAATCACATAATCGATCTTATCTAATTGACCTGGCAACGGTTTCTTGTTTTTTCCATAAAGAGAAATAACCGGCAAACCCGTTTTTTTATCAGTTGTTGTATTGATTTGTTCCCCGGCATCTGCTGTCCCACGGAAACCATGTTCGGGGCAAAATATCTTCTTTACAAAAATTCCTGATGATAGTAACGTATCAACTAAATGTGTTTTTTCAATTAAAGAAGTCTGATTTGCAACAACGGCTATGTTTTTGCTTTTAAGTAACGGAAAATATTCTGAGGTTAATCCGGCAGCGGGAATAACCTGAGAGTATGCTGCAAACGATAATAAAGATGAAAAAATAATTAAAAAGAAATATCTCATTATTTATATAAATAACCGTTTTCTTAATTGTATAAAACAAATATTAAACCTTTTCGCCAAATTAAAATAAAAATTCCGGTTATATCCGAAAAATTCACTTATTTTTTTGATTTAATATCTTCGGATGAACTTACCATTAAAAATTTATGGAATTATTTCTCCTTATAAATAAAAGCAACTCTATAATTACATAGTAGAGAAATACTTCTATTTTGTCATACGTACTTACCTATAACATCAACGAAGTCCGCTTGCATCAACATCGAACCTAAGGCATATTAGTCGCTTCAAACTTTTCTTGCTACTTTTGTAACATGAATAAGCTTTTGCAAATAATTGAAAATTATCCCCCGGAGCTTAAACTGCTTATTGCCTGTTGTGGAGAGCGATGGAATACAAAAGACTTTAACCGGGAAGTCGATTGGAAAAGCTTTGCTAAACTTGTTAAACGTCATCGGATTTACCCACAGGCTTATCAATTTTCAATACATAATCCAGGAATTTTTCCGGATGAAGTACAAAAGCAAATCCACGAAAATCACAACAATAGCTCCATCCGGATGCTTGGATTATCATCTGAAATGTTAAGGCTGCTGCAACTATTTTCTTCACAAGAAATAGAAGCCATTCCCCTCAAAGGGCCTGCCCTTGCTTATCAGCTATATAACGATCCCGGCATGCGCCATTCCATGGATATTGATTTTCTCGTTCTCCCGGAAAATCTGGACAAGATATCTGCTTTAATGACGAACGAAGGATATAAACAGATTAAACCCGATTTCCAACTTAGTCCCCGGCAAAAAAAAGTTCACAAGTCATTAATTCATCATTACTATTTTAAAAACATAAAAACCGGATTACTGGTTGAAATCCACTGGAAATTAATTACCCCTCCTTCTTTATTTTTGCATTCAGAAAAGATTTTTTTTGAGTCATTACAGCCGTCCGAACCATTCTCCCGGATAAAACCCGAACTATTAGCACATTATCTTATCGTTCACGGTTCGATGCATCGCTGGTATAAGCTTTTCTGGTTAAAAGATATTGATGAAATTTTTCGACGTAGTTTAATTACTGACATAGAATATTTTAACAGGCTAACTTTACTGTTTCGGGATGAAAGGATGGTAAATCAGAGCCTTACCCTTGCCGGATTACTTTTCAACACTCCTATTCCCTCTTCTCTGAAACCAAAAAAATATTCTGTGAGGTTAATTTCAGTTGCACTCAAATCTATCCAAACCCCTGAAGAAAAACTTCATGCACGCACTTTGGAAAGAGCAAGAAGATTGATATATGTTATACGGCTGAAATCCGGAATAAACCACTTTATTTCATGCATAAAAGCACCAGGAACAAATTACCTTGACTGGAAAACTTTACCTTTACCGGATAGTTTGTTTTTTATGTATTATCCGCTTCGTCCTTTTCTATGGTTCTGGTCGGTTTTTATAAAAAAAATCCATACAGCATGAAGATTGCCATTATTGGAACGCGCGGTATTCCCAACAATTATGGCGGATTTGAGCAGTTTGCCGAACAACTTTCTATCCGTTTAGCCGAACACAACCATGAAATTTTTGTTTTCAACCCTTCATATCATCCCTACCCTGAAAATAAATATAAAAATGTAAACATTGTTAAGGTTCCATGTTATGAAAAGCTATTAGGAGGGTTTGCACATTTTTTTTATGATTATTATTGCTTTAAACACGCTATCAAACAACATGCCGACATAGCTCTTGTTTGTGGCTATGGAACTTCTGCGCCTGCCCTAGCATTTCTCAGAAAACATCAGACAAAAATAATTACCAACATGGATGGTTTTGAATGGAACAGGGCAAAATACAATTTCCTGACTAAAAAAATTCTTAAATGGTTTGAAGGAATTGCTATAACAAAGTCTGATAACATTTTAACCGACCATTCACTGGTTCAAAAATATTACCACGAAAAATATCATGTAAAACCGGCACTGATTACTTATGGCGCCGAAATTCCACTACATTCTGATGAATCTGCTATTCTTTCCTTTGGATTAACTAAAAACAAATATTTTTTAGTTGTCGCCCGTGATGAGCCCGAAAATCAGATAGAATTCATCATCTCAGCCTGGAAAAATTCAGGAACCACAAATAAACTATGTATTGTTACAAATTTTCCCCGGCTCTCCCGAAAATATGCTAAGCAAAAAGGAATTATTTTCATTACAAGGCTTTATGAATACTCTCAATTATCAAACCTTCGTCACTTCTCATTAGCATGTATTCACGGACATACCGTGGGCGGAACCAATCCATCATTACTGGAAGCAATGGCTGCTCAGTCTTATATTATCGCACACGATAATCTTTTTCATCGGGAAATACTGGAAAATAATGCCGTTTTCTTTCACTCTGAAAATTCTCTTTCATCAATTTTACATAATTTTCTTAATTATTTTGAAAATAATAAAAACGCAATTTCAAATAATCTGAATAAAATCAGGAATCATTATCAATGGGAAACAATAACCCAAGAATACCTGGCATTATTTACTGGTTAATAAAAAAGTGACCTGAATATTACTTCATTATTTAATAACTAAATAGGAAACCTCTCTAATTAAAAAAAAATGTTAGCTAAATTTAAAAAAACAGTAAAAATACCTGGAACTTATTCATTTTTTTGTCGTAAAATTATATCGTTGTAATTATGAAACAAACGATTGTGAAAACTGAAAAATAATTTTAAAATATGAAACACATTACTCTGATTATTGCATTTGTAATCTCTTCATTTTTAGTCAATGCCCAAGGATGGATGTGGGCAAAACACTTTAACGGAACCGGGCAAAATGTCCCTAGTGATGTTATCCAGGATCAACAAGGAAACTATTATGTTTATGGTAGCTTTACCGGTACGGTTACTCAGGATACCATAACCTTAAACAGTGCCGGTTTGTATGATGTATTTATTGCCAAGTACAATAAAAACGGGCAAATTATATGGCTAAAACAAATAAGCGGTACAGCAACAGAATCTGCAGTAAGTATTGTATTAAGCAACGATGGTAATTATATTTATATTTCCGGTACAACCAACGGCACAGCCAATTTTGACGGAAATAATATTACTTCTTCCGGGGGGCTTGATGTTTTTTTAGCCAAGTATGCTTTAGACGGAACTCTTCAATGGGTTCATAACACAGCCTATGGTACTGGCAACCACGGAAACGGAAGTTTTACTCTTGATGCTTCAGGCAATATCATTCAATTGGGCGTTTTTAAAACCAGCGTTACATTTTATGGTGGAACAACTACATTAAATGATGCTTCAGGAATCAGGCAAAACTATATCGCAAAATATGATGCAGATGGAAATTTATTGTGGACAAAACAAATACAGGATGATAACGCTTCCACCTTTGCAAAAACGGTTACTGCTTGTTCAGATGGATATTTTATCAGTGGAAACTACCAGGGAAATTTGTTTCTTGATATTGATACCATTACCAGTACCGGGTTAAATGATGGATTTTTATATAAAACAGATCTTAACGGAAATGGTCTATTAGTCAGAAAAATTACAGGTAATAATGATGATTATATCTGGAAACATAAATCTGACGAAAATGGTAATCAGTATTTAACAGGATATTTTAAAAGTACAAGGCTAAAAATAGATTCTACCGGGGTTGACACTTCATTACTATCATTGAATAATGTTAGTTCAGGCACTTATGATTTATTTTTAACCAAATATAATTCATCGGGCACATTACAATGGACAAGAACTGTTGGTTCTTCAAATAATGATTACTCATATAATATAAATGAAATAAATGGAACCATTATAATAACGGGAAGTTATGGCGGAGCAATATCGTTTGACAGTTATTCTCTGACAAATGATGGAGCCAGTGATGCTTTTGCCGCTGTATGTAACTCTTCGGGACAATTTACTGGTGCTTATAAAGCCGCCGGAACCCAGAACGATGCCGGCAAATCATGTGTTTATAACTCAACCGGAAGAAATTTTGTGACTACGGGTGAATTTTATTCCACTAGTTTAACTATTGGCTCTAACCAGTTTACTAATTCGGTTCAGGATTTTACTACACGTGATGCTTATATTGCCCGTTATGGGTGTTTCGACAGCGTATCTATTTCTTCTGCCAATGTAAGTTGTTATGGTTTGAGTAATGGAACAGCTACAGCCACTCCGACCCTGGGTTCTGCACCCTATACCTATCTATGGTCTAATGACTCTACTACTGCAACCGTTACCGGATTAGCTGCCGGAACATACATAGTAACTGTTACCGGAACGAATAATTGTACTGCAACATCCTCTGTAACTATTAGCCAACCCAATGCTTTAACTTCAACATCCTCTCAAACAAACGTAAATTGTTATGGGCAGTGTACAGGAACAGCTTCTGTGACTCCTTCTGGTGGAACAAGTCCATATACTTATTCCTGGAGTACTATTCCGGAACAAACAAGTGCTACAGCAATAGATTTATGCGCCAGTACATTTACAGTGACAGTTACAGATATAAATAATTGTACAAGTACCAATTCGGTTACAATTACCGAACCGGCTGTCTTATCTTCTACAACATCCCAGAACAGTGGTTGTAATGGAATATGTAATAAAAGAGCTACAGTTATTCCATCAGGTGGGACAAGTCCATTTACTTATCTTTGGAATGATGCTCAAACTACTGCTACTGCAACAGGATTATGTGCTGGAAATTATTCAGTAACAGTTAGTGATGCATGTAGTAATACAACCACCAATTCGGTAACTATTACAGAACCAGCTATTTTAACTTTAACTCCTTCACAAGTTGAACCAACCATTAATCAATGTAATGGTACAGCTACAGCAATGCCTTCCGGAGGTACAAGCCCTTATTCTTATTCATGGAATACCTCACCGGTACAAACAACGAGTACAGCAACCGGTTTTTGTGGTGGAGTAACTGCTGTAACCGTTACAGATGCAAACGGATGTACTACTTCAGGATCATATACATTTAAAACAGCTATAAACTTAGCTGTACAGGGAACTCCTACTGCAAATACTGCAACATTAACGTGGAATGGAAGCGGAGCAACAAATTATCAAATACAATATTATATTCAAGGTACAACAAATTATCAAATACAAAATGTAACATCTAGCCCATATACCATATATGCTTTAGAACCTAATTCAACTTACTGTTGCAGAATAAGAACAAGTCTTAACGGTAGTTACACTAACTATTCACCCATTGTATACTTCACGACTGCAAACGGATCTTCAATTCTTGCTACAAATTTAGCTGTTCAGGGAACACCTACTGCGACTACAGCTACTTTAACATGGTCCGGAAGTGGAGCTGATTCATATCAGATACAATATTACATAAATGGTACAACTAATTACTTGTTTCAAAATGCTACCAACTCGCCAGTTACTCTTAGTTCTTTGCAATCCAATACTACTTATAATTGCAGAATCAGAACTTATTCAGGAGGAACTTACTCCAATTATTCATCAATTGTTACTTTTACTACTTCTGATGGATCTTACCTCGCAACAAATCTAGCTGTTCAGGGAACACCTACAGCTAACGCAGCTATTTTAACATGGTCCGGAAGCGGGGCTGATTTATACCAGATACAATATTATATAAATGGTACAACAAATTACTATATTCAGAATGCAACAAGCTCTCCTTTAACTCTTAATGCATTAGAGCCCAGCACTACATATAACTGCAGAATCAGAACCTATTCCGGAGGAATATATACATCTTATTCGTCAATTGTTACTTTTACTACAGCAAACGGGTCTTCTGTTCTTGCTACAAATCTTGCTGTTCTGGGAGCGCCCACTGCAACTACCTGTACGCTCACATGGGATGGTAGCGGAGCTACTTCATATCAAATCTTATATTATAAAACAGGAACCACTACATATAAAATCCTGACATGTACAGCCAGTCCTGCTACCCTGAGGTACCTTGACCCCAACACAAACTATAGCTGCAGAATAAGAACCTACTCAGGTGGAACATACTCTTCCTATTCGCCAGTACTCACTTTTACCACTGCAAGTACCAAACAAGCAAATAAACAGGATTTCAATGTTTATGAACCCTTTACAGAAACAATTATTTATCCCAATCCGGCCTCCAGTTTTTACAATTTAGATTTTAATGCGGGGTCTGAAGGACAGGTCAACTTATCCATTTATAATATTGACGGTAGACTTTGCGGATCCAGAATCATAGAACATTCTACAGGTTCAAATCACTATGTTTTTGATTCGCAAAACCTAGCTAAAGGGGTATACCTCATAGTTCTGACTAAAGATACTTTTACAAGACATCTAAAATTAATTATACAATAATTCCAAATAAAAAGGGGCTGTCTCAAAAGTCGAAACAGCCCTTTTTTATTTGTACACATGCTGAGATAAATTCAATGAGTATTCTTTGTTTTGAAACAGTTTTTTTAATAATTAATATAAAACGTTATTGGTAAAATATGATTTTAGTTTATTTTCTAAAATAATTATATAATAATTTGAAACTCTATTTATAGTTTATACGTAATTATAAGTCCTAATAAAAACATAAAACTCATTTATATGAAAAAATTTATACTTCCATTACTATTCATGCTTTTGCTGAATATAACTTCCATCTTTTCTTTTTCAGCTAATTTTAAGGATTTACCAACTTCAATAAAACAACCTGATGGTTCTACTATTCAGTGTTTTGCTTCCGGAGATGAATTTTTCAATTACCTTCACGATGCTAACGGTTATACCATCATCCAAGGACAAGATGGATGGTATTATTATGCTAAAAAGGATCTTTCAGGAAAAATTGTTCCATCAACCTATAAAGCAGGAACTGTAAATCCTTCATCAGTCAATCTTGTTCCATATATAAAAATCAGTGAGGCAGAATATAAGGTAAAATCTAAAAAATACCTCGATCCAATTAATAATCCTGCATTGGGAGCACCGGCAAACAGCAAAGCTCCTGCCACAGGTTCTTTCAGCAATATTGTAGTATATATTCGTTTTGCCGATGATCCTGCATTTTCAAATGATCGTCAAACCTATATTGATCTATTTACCGGTACAGGAGGTGCAACATATAGCGTACAGGAATATTTTACATCCGTTTCATACAACCAATTAACAGTTGGGGCAGAACATTTTCCGATATGTGCACCTACAACAAATCTTTCATTTCAGGATTCTCATAACAGGGGATATTTTCAACCTTACAATGCAAGTACAAACCCTGGCGGCTATCAGGATGATACCGAATCAAGATTAAGAGAACATCAGTTACTGGCGGATGCGGTAAACTATGTTAAAACAGAGGTAGAAGCCAATATGACAGCGGGTGAAGTTGACCAGGATAGCGATGGGTATGTTGATAATATGTCATTTATTATTTATGGGAACAATGATACCTGGAGTGATTTGTTATGGGCACATCGCTGGGCATTATATTCAAACACTGTTTATATCAATGGGAAACGGGTTTGGGACTATAATTTGCAGCCCGAAACCCAATGTACATCTCATACTACTTGCCATGAATTATTTCATTGTATAGGCTCTCCTGATTTGTACCATTATACCGACAATGGTGTAAATCCATGCTGGTACTGGGATCTAATGGAATATGGTTCGGGTTCAATGACTGCTTATATGAAAGAGCAAATTGGCGGATGGATTACGATTCCTGAAATCACAACCAGCGGATCATATACTTTAAGTCCTTTGGCCGGCTCTACTAATAATGCCTACAAAATTGCTTTACCAAATTCAACAACTGAGTTTCTTGTCCTGGAATTCAGAAAAAAAACCGGCCCTGTTGAAGTAAAGTTACCGTCATCTGCCGATGAAGGTTTATTAATTTACAGGGTCAATACCAGTGTTTCTATTAATGATGGCAACCGGAACGGGCCACCCGATATGTTATGGGTTTACAGGCCAAACGGGGATACCAATAATAACGGAACACCGGGTGATGCAACTTTTAGTTCGACACAAGGAAGAACTTCTTTTGGAAGTTCTTCAAACCCCGCCTGTCTTCTTTCCGATGATGCTACATGGGGTGGCGTTTCCATTACAAATGTTGGTGCAGTTGGCTCTACTATTTCTTTTGATGTAACACTCCCCTCCAGCGGATATAATGTTACATTTAATGTTACAGACGGAACAACTCCGGTGGCAACAGCAGATGTAACCTTTAACGGAAGCACCCAACAAACTAATGCTTCGGGAAGCACTATTTTTACAGGTGTAGCTACAGGTAATAATTTAGCATATTCCGTTGTAAAAACAGGATATACTACCGTTAACAGTACAGTGAATGTGGTAAACCAGGATGTTACTGAAAATGTAATCTTAGTTAGCCAGACAGCAACAAATCTGGCAGTTCAGGGAACTCCAACAGCAAACAGCGCTATATTAACATGGTCTGGAAGTGGAGCTACAAATTATCAGATACAGTATTACATTCAAGGCACAACATCTTATTTCTTTCAAACAGCTACTTCAAGTCCTTTTACTTTACAAGCACTAGAGCCAAATTCTACATATTGTTGCAGAATCAGAACTAATTTAAACGGAACCTATACCTCTTACTCTTCAATTGTTAACTTTACCACTGCAAACGGATCTTCTATCCTTGCCACAAACTTAGCTCTGCAAGGTTCTCCTACGGCTAACACTGCAACATTAACATGGTCAGGGAGCGGAGCAGATGCTTACCAGATTCAATATTATATTAATGGAACTACAAATTACTTTTTTCAGAGCACAACAAGTTCCCCATTTACTCTCAATGCATTACAGCCCAATACCTCCTATAACTGTCGAATCAGAACCTATTCAGGTGGAATATATACTTCCTATTCATCAATACTTACCTTTACTACGGCAAACGGATCTTCGATTCTGGCAACTAATCTTGCAGTCCAGGGGACACCTGCTTCAACAACTTGTACTCTTACCTGGGATGGCAGCGGAGCTACTTCATATCAGATCTTATATTATAAAGCAGGAACTACCGTATATAAAATTCTGACATGTACATCCAGTCCTGCTACTTTGAAATCTCTTTTACCTGGGACAACTTATAATTGTAGAATTAGAACTTATTCCGGTGGTATGTATACATCCTATTCTCCTGTACTTACTTTTACAACTTCAGCTTTCGCCAAAAACACCATTGCTACAGAACCTGCTATTTTTGAGCCAATTACAGATGCAAATATTTATCCAAATCCTGCCACCAGTTTTTATAATTTAGACTTTAATTCCGAGACTGAGGGGCAAATTAATTTATCCATATATAATATTGATGG
The DNA here is from genome assembly GCA_037441645.1 of Bacteroidota bacterium. Lineage (GTDB taxonomy): Bacteria > Bacteroidota > Bacteroidia > Bacteroidales > GWA2-32-17 > GWA2-32-17. The sequence continues at coordinate 66,330 of JBBIRU010000014.1, read as the reverse complement.
AAGACTATGCGAAACCAGAATTATTGAATATTCTTCAGGTATAAATCACTTTGTTTTTGATACTCAGAAATTGGCAAAAGGGGTATACCTCGTAATTTTCAATAAGGATACTTTTACCAGCCATTTAAAGCTCATTATCCAATAGGTTTAAAATTGTGAGATTTCTTTTCAGGTAAAAAGAAACGATTGAATAAAAAAGCTGTCTCTAATGCGAGACAGTTTTTTTCTAACCTTATTAACCCGGGATTTCCAACAGTCAAATAACACATTTCATATCAACGTTATGTGTTGATATTATTTCAAAAAATTACCCCGAAAAAAGCCAAAAAGGCTTAAATTCGGGGTAATTTTTCATAACCGCAATATGAAAATACAAAGAATTTTTGAAAAGACATCAGAAATAAATTTTATTTCTCCACAAAGTGAGTTTCATATCTATTGGAACTCTTTTCTTGAGTCAGAGCTGGGAGGAATCTACGAGTCCGTGCCATGGAAAGAGCTCTGTAAGGGGTTAAAACTAAAAGAATCCCGAAAAGGTCCTCAACGGATATTCAGTCCTCAGGGGATGCCGGCTTTAATGTTTTTAAAATCTTACACCGACTGTTCTGATCGGAAACTGTTAGAATATCTGAATGGTAATATCAATTTTCAGATGTTTTGCGGTATTTTTTGGGTGGGAAACGAATAACGAATTACAAGATAGTAAGCGAAATCCGGGGTCAGTTATCTTCAAAGCTTAATATCGAAGAAGTTCAGAAGATATTAGCTTTTCATTGGAAGCCATACCTGAATCAGCCGAACATAATGTTGACAGATGCTACTTGTTACAAGAGTTCGGTACGATATCCAACCAATGTGAAATTGCTATGGGAGAGTGTCGATTGGTGTTACGGACAAATGGTTGTAATGTGTAAATATTTAAAGATGCGAACTCCCCGAAGCAAATTTATTGTTCAACGGGAAAAATACATGAACTACAGCCATAAAAAGATGGCGGCCCGAAAGCAAAAGGCTGCATAAAACAAATTTTCTGTGAAATTAACAGTGAAAATGAGATTATGAACAAAGAACGCAAGAAAAAGGGTAAAATCTAAAGACGATTTTATCCAAAAATAATTTTTATTGCTTACTCCTGAAAATCCCTAAAAATTTATAAAAAAATGAAGTAAATACCATTTTTTATAAATTTTCAAGTTGTGTAATAATTTCTTGTTCTGTTACTATCTGAAATGTAAGTAGTTTGTTAATGTTAGTTGTAACAGTTATTGGTTCTTTACATAAATAGTATGTACCGTTAACAACAGTATATGCAACAATTTTTCCTGTAAGACCTTCGGGAATATTATTAATCTGAAATAAATTATTATTTACAGGGTATATCTCGGCAATTGCATTTATGTCAAGTACCATGTATACTCTTGGAGAGTAAGATGCCTGAGGCATATTGGTTATCGAAGCAGAAACAGATGTAAGTGGTGTTTGATTTACAAAATAATCACAGTTTATCCATTGAAATCTATTGCTACTGTTTACATATGTGTCATAAGCACCATTTGGGGATGATGGAAGACATGTGTCGCAATACCAGACCCAATTACTGTCGGGAGTAATCCAGTTAATAGTAGAATCATTAACCCCTGTGCTGTCTCTCCATTGTCCAAAGAATATCTGCATTTCAGGATTAAAACTATTGGCTGGCATTAACATTTCAAAATTCCAATGATTTACCGCATTTCCGTTTTGGGTAACATCAACATAGATCATTCCGCTGGTAGAAAGAAGTTGTCCATAACTTATAGTCTGTAACCTGTTTAAAATTATATCCTTAGGGCTATAATACTCTTTTAATTCAATTTTTATATTACCGCTCATTATCGGATAAAATGAATATTGGTTAATAATAATCTTTGTTCCTTTTTCCCCATAAACAGTAAAATCTTGTCCTGCAGTTACATTAAAAAATTGACTGGGGGCCGCATATTTTGAATTAAATTGTGAAATATTTGTTCCTGTTTGAGAAGTTGTAGCAGGTTCTTTATCTTTTTTGCAACTGATTACAAAAATAAAAGATACAACAAGAAGAAATAATATCTTTTTCATAGCTGTTAGGTTTTTGTTTTAATAATAAGACAAATAAATCCTAAAAAGGCTGCCTGAAAAATTAATTTATTTTTAAAAACAACTCCTTATTTGCTGATTATCAATACATATTTCTTGCAATAAGTAAGGTCTCCATCTCCATTTGTACCTTCTTTGCTTCTTCCCAGGCGCGTTCTGCAAACTTTTCGGTAGTGTCGGCAAAAATAATAGCACGGGATGAATTAACAATTAACCCACACTTTGAGTTCATTCCGTATTTTGCCACTTCGCTGAGGCTTCCACCCTGGGCTCCAACGCCCGGCACCAGAAGAAAATGATGGGGAACAATTGTGCGCACATCAGTAAGCATTTCTGCCCGGGTTGCTCCAACAACGTACATCATCCGATCAGAACCAGCCCAGTTTTGTGAAGTTTTTAATACTTTTTCGAAAAGTTTCTCTTTTCCCGGATTTTCAAAAAACTGGAAATCATTTGCCCCTTTATTAGATGTTAATGCAAGCAGAATAACAAATTTTCCGGGATACGAAAGAAACGGACTAACACTGTCCTCGCCCATATAGGGAGCAACAGTTACTGCATCGAAAGGTAAATTTTCAAAAAAGGCCTGTGCATACATTTTTGATGTATTACCAATATCGCCCCGCTTGGCATCAGCTATAACAAATATTTCGGGATATTTTTTTTTGATATAATTTACCGTTTTTTCGAGGCTTTCCCAACCTTTTAATCCGCGACTTTCATAAAAAGCAAGGTTTGGTTTATACGATACAGAAAAAGGAGCAGTAGCATCAACTATCGCTTTGTTAAATGCAAAAACGGGATCGGGATCATTTTTCAAAAACGCAGGAATTTTTTCATATTCGGAATCAAGTCCTACACATAAAAAACTTTTTTTCTTGACAATTTGCCTGTAAATATCTTCTGTTGTCATTTTTAAAATATTAAATTTCCGTTTCTTTCATTTTTTCGGCATTTTCGGCTACCTGTAATTTGTTAATAAGTTCATCCAAATCGCCATTAATTACAGAATCGAGATTATAAAGTGTAAGATTTATTCTATGATCGGTAACCCTGTTCTGTGGCCAGTTATAAGTTCGGATTTTAGCAGAACGATCACCGGTGGACACCATGGTTTTTCTCTTTGCTGCTATTTTATCCATGTACTTCTGATATTCGAGATTATATATACGGGTTCTTAGTTCATTCAAGGCTTTTTCGTAGTTTTTAATCTGCGATTTTTCATCCTGGCAGCTAACAACGATCCCTGTTGGAATATGTGTTAACCTGACAGCAGAATAAGTAGTGTTTACTGATTGACCGCCGGGGCCGCTGGAGCAAAAGGTATCTTTTCTTATGTCGTTGTTATTAATCTGAACATCGAATTCTTCAGCTTCTGGAAGTACAGCAATAGTAGCTGCTGAAGTATGAACCCTTCCCTGTGTTTCGGTTTGCGGAACCCGCTGTACACGGTGAACCCCGGATTCATATTTTAAAATACCATACACTCCGTCGCCCGATACTTTACATATAACTTCCTTAAAACCACCCACAGTCCCTTCTGAAAAACTGGTAACCTCAACTTTCCACCGCTTGGTTTCGCAATATTTGTTATACATTCTGAATAAATCACCGGCAAATATGGAAGCTTCGTCACCACCCGTTCCAGCACGAATTTCTACGATGGCATTTTTTAAATCCTGTGGATCTTTTGGCAATAACAATACTTTAATCTCCTCTTCCAACTCAACTGACTTAGAAGAAAGATGGTCAAGTTCCATTTTGGCCATTTCCCTTAATTCTTCATCTTTTTCAGTTGCCAGAATATCTTTCGCATTCTGAATGTTACTGATTGTATCTTTATAAATCTTATAGGCTTCAACCAATGGCTCAAGAACACGGTATTCCTTGTTTAATGAAATATATCTTTTCATGTCCGAAATCACTTCCGGATTGGTAAGCTGTTCGCCAATTTCATTAAATTTTATACGAATCGATTCTAATTTTCCCAATATTGCATTTTCGCTCATGCTTCCTCCTTATTAATAAATAAACTCTCCAACAGGGCTTTTAATAGTTAATTTTTTTTCATTGCATGGTTCACAATAACCTATTATTTTCGCCTCAATACCATATGATTGTGACATTTTTATCATTTTTTCGGCACTGGATTTATCGGTATAGATTTCGAGTCTGTGGCCCATATTAAAAACCTGATACATCTCTTTCCAATCTGTTCCTGACAATTCCTGTATAATGTTGAAAACAGGTGGAGTAGAAAATAAATTATCTTTAACAATATGAGTATTTTCAGTAAAGTGCAGAACTTTTGTCTGGGCACCCCCTGTACAATGAATCATTCCATGAATCTTTGTTCTGAATTCTCTCAGAATTTCTTTTACCAAAGGGGCATATGTTCTGGTTGGAGACAATACCATTTTTCCTGCATTTAACGAATAACCGGGAATTTCATCCGTAACTTTATACTTTCCGGTATAAACAACATCTTCATCAAGATCAGTATTGTAGCTTTCCGGGTATTTTTCTGCCATGTATTTGGAAAAAACATCGTGCCTGGCCGAAGTAAGTCCGTTACTTCCTATTCCGCTGTTATATTCATTTTCGTACACAGATTGCCCAAATGAAGCAAATCCTACAATAACATCATCTGATTGAATGTTATTAGAAATGACTTCTGATCTTTTCATCCTGCATGTTACTGTAGAATCAACAATTAAAGTACGAACCAAATCTCCCACATCTGCTGTTTCACCTCCGGCCGAAATCGCTTCTATTCCCATTGACCTGAGATTTCCCAGCACTTCCTCAAAACCATTTATTAACGATGAAATAACTTCACCCGGAATACACTTTTTATTTCTTCCGATGGTAGAAGAAACAACAAAGGGCCCAACAGAACCAACACACAAAAGATCATCAATATTCATTATAATAGCATCCTGTGCTATCCCCTTCCATACGGTTAAATCACCTGTTTCTTTCCAGTACAGATACGCCAGAGATGACTTTGTACCGGCACCATCGGCATGCATAGCTATACAATAATCGGAATCGTTACTCAAATGATCCGGAAGAATTTTACAAAAGGCATGGGGAAACAATCCTTTATCAATATTTCTGATGGCATTGTGTACATCTTCTTTTGAAGCAGAAACCCCGCGCTGATTATATCTGTTGTTTTCGTTCATTTTAAAATATAAAAAACGTTCCGGCATTGCCGGAACGTTAAGATATCATACTCAAAAGCTACTCGTTGTTATTGTTTTCGTTATTATTTTCCGGATTTGGAGGAGTAATATTCGGAGTATTCACGTTGGTTTTTTTAGATACATAATCCTCACGTATCACTCTGAATTCTGTACGACGGTTTGCCTGATGACAAACTTCCTGTTCTTCAACTGTTGACAACGTTTTGATAAATTTCTCATTAAGTATATCACCTTCTTTCAGGAATCCTTCATATCGTTCTGCTAACTTTTTATCAACTTTCTTAGGATTTCTTTCGCCATACCCTTTGGCAACCAAGCGATCCGATTCTATTCCTTTTTCAATAAGATAATTAACAACAGATTGGGCTCTTCGTTGAGATAATGTATCGTTCTTTTGATCAGTATCTCTGAAGTCGGTGTTTGATCCTAATTCTATAACAATATTTGGGTTGTTATTTAATGTTTCTACTAATTTATCAAGAGAAACCATTGATTCCGGTCGCAAGTCCCATTTACCAAGATCATATTCGATATTCTGCAATTCAATAGGTTCGCGAACAGCATCCATACAAAGATCCACTTTAAAATCTTTGTTTTCTTCAAGACCCTTGGTTGATTCACCTCCATTGCCGCTTAAATATTTTTCTTTAGAACAGGTAATCTGATAATCGGTATTTGCATTGAGTGAAAATTTATAAGAACCATCTGCCTCGCTTAATACTTCCAACGATGTTCCATCGCTTCCTTTAAGGATAACCTTTGCACCAACAACAGGTTCTTCACCTTTACAATCTTTTATTATACCCGACAAAGTAAATTGTAACGGAGGAAGTGAGAACTGGTAAATATCATCGCCACCTTTTCCACCTTTACGACTGGAACTGAAAAATCCACGTTCTGCTTCACCTTCAAAAATAATCCCAAAATCATCTGCATTTGAATTGATAGGCGATTTAAGATTTGTTACTTTATATTTTCCGGTTTTAGTATTCAGAACTGCTTCAAATATATCCAGTCCACCCATTCCTACAAGATAGTCGCTGGAAAAATATAATTTGCCATTGTTACGAATATATGGAAATGCCTCGTAACCGGGAGTATTAATTTCAGGCCCCAGGTTTATAGGTTCGGGGTTCCAGGGTCCGTTTTTCTTATCCCTTTTAATCATCCAGATATCACGTGAGCCATATCCGCCAGGTAGATTTGCAGAAAAATATAATGACAATTCATCATCGGAAATCGAAGGATGTCCAACGGCAGTACTATCTACAGCACCATTGATAGCTATTTCAATAGCTTCATCCCATGCTAACCCTTTGCGGGTTGATGAATAAATTTTACAACCCAGAATATATTTTTTGTCAACACGACATCGGGTAAAATATAGAGTGTTACCTTTTAAATTGAGCGATGACGCACCCTCATCATCGGGTGTGTTGATAGTAGTTCCTTCAAGAACTTTTGGTTCGCTCCATTTACCTTTACGGTCAACAGAAGTTTCCCATAAATCGAAAAATCCGTTACCGGTAACAGCATGAATGGCATCACCGGCAGAGCCTGCCCTGTTTGAAGTAAAATAAAGAATTTTATAATCTTTTTTAGCATAAACAGGGCTGAAATCCTGATCTTTTGAATTAAAAAAGGCCATATTTTCAACGGCATACCGGGTTGGTTTTTCGACCCATTTAGCAGCCAATTCTGACGATTTGACACCTATCTCGGCACGTTTGTCGCCGGGAACTAATTTTCCAAAATTATTGTATTCTATGGCGGCTTCTTCAAAAGACCCGTTCATTTTGAGAGCATCGGCATAATACAGAACAGCTAACGGATCAGGATATTTTACTTTAATCGCTTTTTTAAACCAAAGCTCTGATTCTTTTGATTCATGTAAATATTTATAACAAAGTCCGATTTTAAAAATCAATTCGGCCTTTTTTACAGGGTCTGTATATTTTGAATAAGCAACTTTGTAATGTTCTATGGCAGTCCAATATTCTCCATATTGAAATGCTTCTTCTCCTTTCTGATAATCCTTTGCCTGGCCAAAAGCAAATGAAACAGAAATGAATAATAGCAGAACTATTCCTGATAGTTTTAGGTTCATAAGTAATTACCGGTTTTTTAGTTGATGGCCGTAAAAATAAGCAAATTTCATTAAATTAAAAAAAAAGTAAATTTAATGATCGTTTTATATTATATCGTATAGTTAAAAATCAAAGGTTATAAGGTTATATTGATCAACAGAAACAGTAGTAAGTATTATCCCTTTTAAATTCAACCATATAATATTACAAATATTCTATACCGTAGCATCTCTACATCATTTTCAATTACTTTTTCAAGATGCCAAATATTAAGTAACCGGCTTTTCTTTGGAATAGAACTAAAAGCAGTCCTTCTTCGTGTTTCTTACAGCTAAAAACACAAAAGCAAAAACAGAGAAATACATATAGAATTGCTGAAATATTTTCCACAACCTTATTAATCACAACTATACTTTATTAAAAGTAATATTTATTTGATTTGTACGATCACTTTTTTCTGTTTTTCAGCAACCAAACATAAACACTATCTTTGCATAAAATAATTTACGTGTTTAGAGCAGGATTTGTAAATATTATAGGAAAGCCAAATGCCGGTAAGTCTACTTTGATGAATGCCTTAATAGGTGAAAAACTGAGTATAGTCACACCCAAAGTTCAAACTACCCGGCACAGGATAATAAGCATTTTAAACGGAGATGACTATCAGATCGTTTTTTCCGATACTCCCGGAATAATCGATCCTGGTTATAAAATGCAGGAATGCATGATGGCATTCGTAAATGATGCATTCAAAGATGCCGATGTAATTATTTACCTCACGGATGTAACAGAGAATCCTGAAAAAGACAGGATTCCTGAAGCCCTTTTAAAGACTAACGTTCCTGTTATTATCACCATTAATAAAATTGATACCACAAACCAGCAGGAAATTGAAGCCAGTTTTACCCGATGGAAAAAAATTCTGCCAAAAGCAGAACAGCTTGCTATCAGCGCCTTACATAACTTCAATATGGATGCCATCATTTCACTAATTGTTAAACTTCTTCCCGAAAACCCTCCCTATTATGATAAAGATACATTGACCGACAGAAGTACCCGTTTCTTTGTCAATGAAATTATCCGGGAAAAAGTTTTGTTATATTATCATAAAGAAATCCCGTATTGCGTGGAAGTGGAAGTGGAAGAATTTAAAGAAGCCGAAGAAATTTTTCATATCTCTGCCTTGATTCATGTTGTTCGAAACTCCCAGAAAGGAATAATTATCGGCGATGGCGGAAAAGCCATTAAAAAACTGGGAACCGAAGCAAGAAAAGATATCGAAAAATTTTTAGGAAAAAAAGTATTTCTTCAACTATTTGTTAAAGTACAAAAAAACTGGCGTGACAACACATTGTTGTTGAAAAAATTCGGATACCTCGATTAATTGATGATTAGCGATTTATTTTTGGCGATTGAAAATTTTTAAATTAATTATGACTAAGGAATTTTTAAAATTAAAAACCGACTTTATTGCTTCACAAAAAACAGCCAAAAAGTAAATAGTAAATAATAATAAATTTTATGGCTGGAATTGTTGCTATAGTTGGAAGACCTAATGTGGGAAAATCAACCTTTTTTAACAGACTGGTTGGCGAGCGTCAGGCCATTGTTGACGAAACCAGTGGGGTTACGCGCGACCGTCACTATGGTAAAAGTGAATGGTGCGGAAAGCAATTTTCAGTAATCGATACCGGTGGGTATGTTGTTAATTCTGAAGATATTTTTGAAAACGAAATCCGGAAACAGGTGCTTTTGGCTATTGAAGAATCACACGTAATCCTCTTTATGGTTGATGTTTATGGAGATATTACCGATCTGGATGAAGCAGTTGCAACGATACTCAGAAGAAACAAGAAAAAAGTATTACTTGTTGCAAACAAAGTTGACAACAATGAAAGGATTGCCGATGCACAGGTTTTTTATAAGCTCGGACTGGGTGAAGTATTTTGCATTTCTGCCATGACGGGAAGCGGAACCGGTGAACTGTTGGATCAGGTGGTTACTTTTTTACCGGAACAGGAAAACGAGACCAATGACTCGGAACTACCAAGAATTGCTATTGTGGGACGTCCCAATGCAGGCAAATCTTCACTTCTGAATTCACTTATCGGTGAGGATCGACACATTGTTACGCCTATTGCCGGAACCACCCGCGATTCTATATATACCCGTTACAATAAATTCGGAATGGATTTTTATCTTATCGATACGGCAGGACTAAGAAAGAAAGGAAAAGTTTCGGAAGACCTCGAATTTTATTCCGTTATGCGTGCCGTTAAAACCATCGAAAGCTCTGATGTTTGCCTGCTTATGCTCGATGCTACCAGGGGAATTGAAGCCCAGGATATAAACATTTTCCGGTTGATTGACACTAATCATAAAGGAGTTGTTATACTTGTGAACAAATGGGACCTGATTGAGAAAGACAATAAATCAACTGATGAATTTACCAAAGCCATAAAAAAACGACTGGAGCCCTTTGTTGACATCCCCATTATTTTTACTTCTGCCATAACGAAACAACGAGTACATAAAGTTCTGGAAACAGCCCTTGAGGTTTTCAATAGCAGGAAATTTAAAATCCCAACACACAAGCTCAATGAGATTATGCTCGAAATAATTTCTGCTTATCCGCCTCCATCGGCCAAAGGTAAATTTGTTAAAATTAAATACTGCACACAACTTCCAACACCCTTTCCCTGTTTTGCATTTTTCTGCAACCTGCCTCAATATATAAGAGATTCCTATAAAAGATACCTGGAGAATAAATTACGTGAACATTTTAACTTTTCAGGTGTACCTATTACTATCTACTTCAGAAAAAAATAATTCTGTTTAACGTGAGTTCGAGATAATTTGTCATACTTGATCCAAGCGAAACATCTACTTTGTTAATTGATAGATGTTTCAACTCCCCTTCTATAAACTCAGGACGGGCAACTCAACATAACATATGGGTTGATTTTATTTTCATGATAATTACATATTTTATGTCGAACTCACATTAATTAATGTTGAAGAATCTCGTTTTTATTGTATTTTTGAACCATCATAAAATAAAAAGATGAAAAGGCTGATACTCATTTTATTCATTTTATCTTTCATTCTTTCGTGTAAAAAACCCGAAAAATATTCAACGACTCCTGAAATTACGTTTAAGGAGATCCCAATTAAAGACACTACTGTTTTCGGAAATCACCTGAAAAGATGTGTTCTTACCTATTCTTTAATTGACGGGGATGGGGATATAGGTTTTCAAGATGGGGACACTTTTCCTCCCTATGAAATTAGCGGAAATTATTATTACAATGTTTTGATAATAATGTCCAAAATGGTTGACGGAGTATACCAGGTAGTTGACACACCCGAAATCGGAACCCACTTTTATTTCAGAACCAAATACATAGAACCCACCGGGCAAAACAAAACCCTGAAATGCACTTTTTATATAAATCTTGATTTTGATATTCCCAGTAGCTGGGACTCCATAAAATTCGACTTTTTCATGTATGACAGGGCATTGCATAAAAGCAATATAGCATCAACACCGCTGGTAGTTCTTCAGTAATTTTCTAGAGTTCCATTTCCCCTTTCTCAAATTCATGATACTTCTTAGTCAGATAGGCCATCATGGTGCTGAAATTCGTCATTGCTTCGTGGGTTTCAGCTGAAATCGACATTTTCCTCAATCGCATAAGCATTAGTGAATATAAAGCATACAAACAAACTTCTATTTCTGATTCAGGTTTTGAAGGAAGTTTCTTTCTGAAAATTTCTATGTCATTTTTACTTTGATTATACAAAGCTGAATATTGATTATCATCGGTAAGTTCCAGTAACTTGTAATGATAATCGGTAAGTTCCTTTATCTGGTTCGATATATGCTTTAAATGTCCGCTTTCCTGGATTCCTTCCTCATTCATCATTCTGCATAATGCTTCGTACCATTTTTTTGTTTCTATCCTTTGATTTTCAGGAATTGAAAATGAGTTAACAATATTTTCCACTACTTTTCCGGAATCGCATTCATTAAACCTTATCATATCTTCAACCTGGAACATATAGATAAGGTACTCAGAGATATTTGTCTTTTTGAGTTCTTTTGCAATAAACATTTGTTTTTATTTTTATCGGCTCAAAATTATCATTCTTTTCTATATACTTTGAAATGTATAAATCAGTACTCTGCTATGGATGGAAATAATGGAAGTGGATATTAAGGCATAAATTTACCCTGTTTTTAGCATAATTCCCTTTATTTATGCCTGATTTTTATTTAAAAAAACTTGTTTTACTTTTTGAATTTATCAACAAGATTTTTATTGTTTTTCAATATTAATCTAACTATAAACCACATACATCAGTTAATAAAGAACTCTAAACAAGCTTCTAAAATCACGAATTAATATTTTATAAAAGTTTAAATATTACTACTTTGTGCTCATAAAAAAAGAACCCTCAACATGAAAAACAGTATCGTTACATGGTTTCTTATTCTCTTCGGAGTTCTTCTTTATAACCCGACTATTGCGCAATTAGAGGCTCCCTCCCACGACACCTCGTCAGTAAACAATTACACCCGTAATATCGATTCTGAAGATTTCCATCCTGAAATATTAAATGATCTGTTACATAAAGAAATAAATAAGTATAAAATAAAACTCAAAGCTGATACTCTTTCCATAGAAACCATCCTTGTAAATGCTGCCGACGATCAGGCTAAATTTATGGCAAGTATTTCAAATGCAACTTACGATCAGGGTGGAAAGAAAAAAGATACCGGTAAAAGAATTGTATTTTACGGAGGGTCGAATAATGGCAATGAACTGGTAATAAAAATGCCCATTAAAAAGGGAAATGAAATTTTCACTTACGGAAAAGTAGTTGACGATATTATGTTTAAATGGTTATCCGACAAAAAAGGGATAATTGTTCTGAATGATCCTCAATATGTTTTTATCGGTATCGGCTCGGCTCTTGATGAAGACGGTAAAAAAGTATATGTTTCGGCAGTTTTTGGAAATTATCAATCGTTTAATGCAGGCGCTACACGTGCAAAAGAACTTTCCACTCCCTTTACAACAAAAAAATACGGTCTGAAAAAATTCGATGATAAAACCTGTAACCGTTGCAATAAATTCAGAAATATTGATGATCTTCAGAAAGGGCTTTATATAAAAGACAACAACGTATACTTTAAATATGATAATTTAAAAGCGCTTAAAAAACTTCTGAAAGATCCTAGCGACGGACTTGTTGTAGACTTTGTTCAGAAAGAACAATATCCCTGTGAAGGAGATAATATCATCAATCATAATCTTGTTAATAAAGGATTGATGGTAAAACGTTTCAAACCTTCCAAATTCGAAAAGAAAAACCTTGTTACCGATCCCAAAGAAAGCAAAAAGAAAGTTGACGTATTGATCGGCCCTTTGCCTAAGGGATATAGTTCTACCTGCGAAATGAACCTTTTGGTTATCATCGGAAAAAAAGTTTGTAAAACAATTTCGCCCGGTTTTGACGAAAATGCCGGTGTTGAATATGCCAATTCCATAGAATTGCTGGCGGACACTATTGTAATTGGTGAGTCAGACTTTATACCTACTGCTGAAAGCTCTAACCTGGAATTTATTGTTCCTTTCGAAAGAAATAAATCAGATTATAAACCTGAGGACATTGAGCCTTTGATTTCAAAGCTGAAAGAACCCGATTTCATTATTGACAATATGAACATTGAAGCATTTTCATCCGTTGAAGGATCTGACGAAACCAATAAAGAACTTCAGAAAAAAAGGGCAGAGAGTATTGTCGATGCCTTAAAAAGCCGCCAGAAAGGAAAATTTATTTCCAATATAACAACCGGCGATAACATAGACGATTTCAAACGGGATGTTCAGGGAACCGAGTTTGCAAACATGGCAAATATGACGGCTAAAGAGGCACAGGAATATATCAGTAAAAACAATCTTACTAAAAAACTCGAACCCATTCTTCAGAAGCACCGGTATGCCAGAATTACCATGAAAATCACATACGATATAGGCGGAAAAAAAGAAGAAGCATATGTATTAAGCCGGTTTAACAAAAGTATTAAAGAAAATAACCTGACCCGTGCATTATCCATTCAGAAGTTTATTTTTAAGAAAGTACTCAGAAAAGAATATACGGCAGCAGCAGTTACCGGGCAGGAAATTCCCGAAACTCCTGAATTTGCAGGGTTATTGTTAAATAAACTTTGGCTATCGGGTTTGCTCATGAATAAACTCTGGCTTGAAAAATATATTAATAACGAGGAAATCAGTGAAGAATACTGCGAAAAAATAACAAAGTTACACGAAATGGCTCCTGAGAATTTCTATATTACCTATAATTGGTATTATTGCCGCGTTTTGCACGAAGAATTAACAAATGAAAAACAGATTGTGGATTTTCAAAAAGATATCAGCAATTTATATGCTACCGACTTAAAAAAGAAAACCGTTGATTTGTTAAATATGGAATACCAGTTTAAAGTAATTCAATACCTCGACACCACTGAAGAGCCACTTCCCCTGATGCTGGCCAGCCTCGATACCGTCAGGGCCATCTCGAAACTTACCGACGCAAACTGGCAAAATTCATTAAAACTGGCATATATTTTTATTAACCAGAAAGATTATGAGTTTGCTGCAAAACTCATTGAACCCTACATTACGGATAAAAATCCGTTTGATGAATTAATCTTTACCTATATTGCCATCTGCAGTCATCTTCCTTATAAAATGGGATCACCGAGGTTCACTCTGGCCATGAATAAAGCCAAAGAATTAGATAAAGAAAGATATTGTAAATTGTTTAAAAAAGATAAACTTACTTTTCAGGCTCTCGAAAACTCCGCAGTTAAAGATACGTACTGCAAATCCTGTTCACAATAATGAAATATAAGTTACTTCTTGTAAGCGTGTTCTTATTGTCTATTGTTAAAGAAGGTTTTTCACAGGAGAAAAAACCATTTAACCTGGAATTATATTTTAACAGAACCCTGACAGACGCCGACAGGATTCAGATAAAAGACAATATTTACCAGTATTCTCAACAAATTCACACGACGCCCGATGACGCTAAACTCTACGTAAACCGGGGCGTTCAATATGCATTATTAGGTTTGTACCCGGATGCCATTGGCGATTACAACAAAGCTATAAAACTCGACTCGACAATTGCAGAAGCATACTACAACAGGGGAATTGCCAAGGCAAGATTTGCCTATACAAAAGGGTCATGTATGGATGTTAAAAAAGCTGCACTTTTAGGTTTGTCACAAGGAAAAACATTGTATAATAATAAGTGCGGATTATTTAAAAACGAATTAGGCGAAATGCCATAGCTAATCAACCATTAAATTACACCCGCGCATCGGGCTGTCTTCAATTCTGCCCAGCACTTCAAAAGTTCCGTCATCCTGTTTTTTCCCCATATCCTGCGTTTCTATAAAGGAACATGAATAACGGTTTGCCAGATCAATTATATTAATGCCTCCTGATTTTCCGTTTTCAAGAGTCTGAAAAGGATCATACGGATCGCGGATAATTATTTTCATCCACGGAGGGCATGTAAAAAGTCCATGTCCCCTGGAGTAAGCCTGCGATAACAACTCTGTCATTCCATATTCACTATGAATTTCCTTTTTCCCAAATCTTTCGCATAAAATCTTATGCAGTTCTGTACGGGTAATTTCTTTTCTTCTGCCCTTCATCCCGCCGGTTTCCATAATAATAATATTATCCGACAATGGCATCGGGTAAATTTCGGACAAATCCAGCAGGGCAAAGCTAACACCTAGCAATATTAATTTTTTTGATGTATTGTTATATTTTTTCAGTACATCGGTCATATCTTTATAATTATTCAGAAAAAAACCACTGTCAGAACATCCTGATTTTTTTGTCCACTCATTTGCCATAAACACAAGCGAAGAATCTTCCCTTTCAAGATAGGAGGGTAAAAGTGCCAGAATGCAATATTCATTAATGTTACCGAAATTAAGTTCAAAACCTTTTTGAAGAACATCAATATACAATTGTTCCTTTTGTATATAATGTTTGGATTTAATTTCTCCGGTTGTACCACTGCTGGAAAAAACAATACTTGCTTTCCCATTTCCGGTTTTTATTTCATGTGTTTTAAAAAAACTTATGGGTAAAAACGGTATTTCTGCTATGGAGTTTACAGATTCAACCTGTTTTTTTAAAAGGGAAAGATATTTATTGTATACTTCATTATTTCCGGCCTGGTACCTGAATGTATCAAGAGCAAGTATTTCGAAATTGTCCGATGATTTTATATTAAACAAACTGGAAGAATCAAAATTCATTTGATATACTTTTACAAGAAAATAAAACCCGGCGAACCGGGTTATTTTTACTATTTTACTATTTAAAAAGTAATGGAATTAAATCTACTACCCTGTTCGAATATCCCCATTCGTTATCGTACCACGAAAGTATTTTCACCGTTTTACCAATAACCATAGTACTTAATGCATCAAATATACTGGAATGAGAATTATGAATAATATCTACGGAAACAATAGGATCTTCAGTATATTCAAGAATGCCTTTCATGGGGCCAATTGCTGCCTTTTTCATAGCTTCATTTACTTGTTCCTTTGTTGCTTCTTTTTTAAGGTTTGCAACAAAATCGACTAATGAACCGGTAGGTGTAGGTACACGAACAGCTAAACCATCTAATTTCCCTTTTAATTCGGGAATTACTTTACCTACTGCCTTGGCAGCACCCGTTGTTGTTGGAATTTGTGAAACCGCACAAGACCTGGCACGGCGAAGATCTTTATGAGGAGAATCGAGAATCATCTGATCATTTGTGTAGGCATGAATGGTTGTCATAAAGCCACTCTCAATACCAAAAGAATCGTTTAATACTTTAACTACTGGGGCAAGACAGTTGGTTGTACAGGAGGCATTCGATACACACTGGTCGCCGGGTTGTAAATCGCTATTGTTTACGCCCAGCACAATCATTCTGTCAATTGTATCTTTGGAAGGAACGGTTAAAATAACTTTTTTAGCGCCTGCTTTTAAATGATCGCCATAGCCCCCTTTTTCACTTTCTTTACTAACAAATTTTCCGGTCGATTCAATCACTACATCGGGAGTTGTGCTCCATTTAATTGCGGCAGGACTTTTCTCGGCAGTTACTTTAATTTTTTTACCGTTTACAACCAGGTTTTCAGCATCAAATGACACTTCTCCATTGAATTTCCCCTGAGTAGAATCATATTTTAATAAATGGGCCAGGGTTTTGGTATCTGTTAAATCGTTTATACCAACGATTTCTATTTCGGAACGGTCGAGTGAAATTTTAAATACGTTTCTTCCAATTCGTCCAAATCCGTTAATGGCTACTTTTATTGTTGTCATATTTAATGTTTTATTATTTTTTACAAACAAAATATCCTGAACTCAAAATTAATTATAATAAGGATATTCACAAAACCATTTCAAAAATGAAAATAAAAAATCCCCGTCATACGACGAGGACCTTTAAGTAAGCTATGAGGATTTAATTAATTACGAATTTTACAGTATTTCTTGTTCCGTTCATTTCCATACCTGCTATATAAGTACCTGCTGAAAGGCCACTGGTTGAGAATTGAACGCTTTGATTTCCTGCATTCATATTTTTTTGTTGAATGGTTTTTACAATGTTTCCATTAATATCATAAATAGTTACTTTAACATCGCTTCTTTGGTTCAGTTTGAATGAAATATTTGCTACCTCTTTCACAGGGTTGGGATAAACTTTTATTTCAGAAGCTTTCATATTACCGGAAGAAATTTCAGGTACATTAACCGGCCCTTTAAAGTCATCGCATACAAATATTCCACGTCCAAATGTAGCTGCATAAATATATCCGTGATTCGTTACATCTGTATTTATTCCATTATTTACAACCGGAGCTGGCAACCATCCATTCCTGTGAGTTTGCTGACGAAGTTGTAAAACCGGAACACGAGCCATTCCGTTTGCATTTTGCTCCGTCCAGGTTGGTGAACCTGCGGTAATATCTTCTGTAGTATAAATTCCATATTCAGTTCCTAAAACAACTTTCTGTGAGCTATTCCACAAAATAACAGCACTATAAACCGGCATTGCTGTTAAATCGCCTTGTTTCACAACAAAGTTATCAGCCATAAGTGAAGATGTGGTGGTTGCAGCAACAGTTGAATAATAAACATAATTGGTGTTGCCATATCCGCCCAAAGTAACAATTACATTATTTGAATTTTGGGGATCAACTGCTATCCCGGTAACTTTATGAGGAAATGTTCCTATTGATTGAGTTACTACTACATTACTTGCTGAATGCCAATCACCCGTCAGACTATCTCTTCCATTGATAAGATTTGAAATTCTGAAAACTCTGGAGGAATCTCCGGCAGCAGTATAATCAGCAACGTATAAAATATCTCCATCGGCAGAAAATTCAATTGTCTGAACCATGTTCATCACTTTATTTGATGGACGATACCAGAGTGGCGGAACTTTTGACATGTCATGTGCCTGACGGGAAATCCAAACGGATCCGTTAAAGCCAATTGCCATCATTGACTGGTAAGTATCTTTAACAAATAATGTATCATATTTATGAATCGTATCATTACCATTCAAATCAACACTGTCAATAACATGTTTAATTACTCTCTGACATGGGCTGACTACATCAAGCGTATCTCCATAAACAAGCTTTTTAGGAGCCTCAATTAAAATATATTGTGTACTATTGGGATCATAAAAACTTTCCCATAAACGAATAGGCGTTACAAGTGGGTGGCTTGTACTTGTGCCAATACCGGGAACTGCTCCTGTAACATAAGCAGTATAAATATCTGCTGTTAAAGTATTAATTGTTTTTCCTTCATCATAAGATCTTCCAAAAGTTCCATAAGGTTGGGTTGCAAAAATAAAATTTGGATTAAGTTGTGAAAACTCGCAATATCCGGCATCTCCGTCAAGAATTTGTACTGCATCCTGAGCATTGGTCAGATCCTGTGGAATAAACAAAGTGCCGTTATTTCTGGAACCACCAATTATTTTACCTGTACCAGAAAAAGAAACGGAATAAAACTGGGTAGCATTATAATTTTTGTACACATGTGACCAGGTCATACCAGCTGTTTCTGATCTAAATACACCACCATCTGTACCAACATATATTACATCATTAGTAGAAGAATAACTGGGCGAAAATATAATTGTATGTATTCCTGACTGTACCATAGAACCGATTGTAACCTGTTGCCATGGTTCGTCTGGTGTCCAGGAAAATAAATTATCACCGCCTAATAAAAGATGTTCCGGATTATCAGGATATACTTTAATAACATTGTTATATTTTCCAAGTTTCGATGATCCAAAAGGAAGAAACTGACCATTTACAACTTGAATCATATTTGTCCAAGTTAATCCTTTATCCAGAGACCGGTAAACATTTTTTAACCCGCCCAAAGAATCTGCTGCCAAACAATACATGTAATTAGAATTGGATGGTGCAATAGCAAACTCAAGACGTCCAATACCGTAATAAGGAATTTGATTTGAAGAAACACCTGATACCATTACAAAACTGCCACCTCCATTTACTGAAATGTAGGCTTTATTATTAAGTGAAATAATTACCGCCTGCCCGTCGGCACTCACCTGAACATCGGTACATACCATATCTGCATTACTGTCGGTAACAGGATTTGACCATGAATTTCCACCGTCGGCAGAAGCCCTTAAACCCATTGCCGTTGCTGCATAAATTTTATTGGAATTGGTAGGATCTGAAGCAAGTTTACTTACATAATAGAAAATCTGTTTTGAATTATCCGAATCATTCCATGTAGATGTCAGGTGAGTCCAGGTAACACCATGATCGGTAGATTTAAAAATTCCCTGACCACGAAATCCTGTAGCTGTATTTGATCCGAAAAATTCGCCAGTACCAAAATAAATATCGCCATTGGCAGCCTGGCATATGGAACTAACACATAAATTATCAAACATATCGCCACCAGTCACTTTTTCCCATGAGAGACCGCCTGTTGTTGATTTCCAAATACCACCCCCGACTGATCCTGCAAAAATCCGCAATTCATTATCTTTATCTATTAAAACAGCACGGGTACGTCCGGCAATATTATCAGGGCCCATTTCTTCCCAGGTCATATCCAGGGCCTTGCTATTTTTTACCTTAGAACTATTCTGATTTACAGGATCATGATTTCCGGGAATAAATTGATTCATATTTAAACCGGTCATGTTTTCCATTGCAAAATGAAACGCGCTTTTACCTCTCATGAAAAATTCCGTGGAAAAATTCATGGAAGAAAAAAAGGTAACCGTAGTAAATGCAACAAAAATGATTGATAAAGTAAGTAATAAACGTTTAGTTCTCATGATTTTATATTTTCTGGTTTATCTTAGGTTCTTACTAAAAATTGAATGCACAAGGTATAAATAAAATTAAAAAAAAAAAAGGATGAATTTCCTAACAAAGATTTTCAATCTTCCAACTGCAATTTTAAGTCAAAACTTCACCATTAAAAATTATTGCAGATAATTCTATTTTTTGAAGACCTGTAAAAATTTGGTAGGTTTGTATCCCAAAATTAATTTAAGATGAAGCGCACTAAGATTATTGACCTTTTGGCATCTGCCGATTATGGAAAAGAATTTATGGTTGAAGGCTGGGTTCGTACCCGCCGTGGAAATAAAAACATAAACTTTATTGCTATCAATGACGGCTCTGTTATTCACAATATCCAAGTTGTTGTAGATGTTTCTTTATTTGGAGAAGAAACTCTTAAAAATATAACCACCGGGTCCTGTTTAAGAATCAAAGGAATCTTGGTTCAGTCTCAGGGACAGGGGCAAACAGTCGAAATGCAGGCCAAAGAAATTCATATTCACGGAACCTGCGATGCAGAAACCTTTCCTTTGCAGAAAAAAGGCCATACGCTTGAATTTCTTAGAAGTATTGCGCATCTCCGTCCGAGAACCAATACTTTTGGCGCTGTGTTAAGAATTCGTCACAACATGGCATTTGCCATTCATAAATATTTTAACGATAAAGGATTTTTCTACCTTCATACCCCCATCATTACCGGCTCTGATGCAGAGGGAGCAGGACAAATGTTTCATGTTACGACCCTCGATTTACATAACCTGCCGAAAACACCTGAGAATAAAATCGATTTCGAACAGGATTTTTTCGGCAAAGAAACCAATCTTACCGTTTCCGGCCAGTTGGAAGGTGAGCTTGGTGCTATGGCGTTATCCGAGATTTATACTTTTGGTCCTACTTTCCGTGCCGAAAACTCAAATACTCCCCGCCACTTGGCCGAATTCTGGATGATTGAACCTGAAATGGCCTTTTACGACCTGGAAGACAACATGAACCTGGCTGAAGATTTTATTCAGTACCTCGTTAAATATGCACTGGATCATTGCAAAGAAGATCTTGAGTTTCTTAATAAAATGTATGATAATGAACTGGTATCACGACTCGAATTCGTTGTAAATAATTCATTCCAGCGGTTACCCTATACCGAAGCTATAGATATTCTTATAAAATCCGGTGAGAAATTTGAATTTCCCGTTTCGTGGGGTACCGACCTTCAATCGGAACACGAAAGGTATTTAGTGGAAAAACATTTTAAACGGCCCGTCATTCTGATTGATTATCCAAAAGAAATAAAGGCATTCTATATGAAACAGAATACCGACGGAAAAACTGTACGGGCCATGGATGTTCTGTTTCCTAAAATTGGTGAAATCATCGGTGGTTCACAGCGTGAAGAAAATTATGACAAGTTAAAACAACGTATAGAAGAACTCCATATTCCCGATAAAGATATGTGGTGGTATCTCGAAACGAGGAAATTCGGAACAGCTCCTCACAGTGGTTTCGGACTGGGATTCGAGAGATTAATTTTATTTGTTACAGGAATGTCCAATATCCGTGATGTAATTCCTTTCCCGCGGACTCCGAAAAATGCCGAGTTCTGATAAATTTTATTTGTAACTTTAAAAAAACTTTTCCGTTTTAGTCTTTGTAAGGAAAACCCGCATATGTTAGACCAGAAGTTACAACAAAAGCTTTTACAAAAACTGTCGCCCCAGCAGATACAGTTAATTAAACTGCTCGAAATTCCTACTCTCGAGCTGGAACAACGCATTAAGAAAGAGATCGAAGAAAATCCTGCCCTCGAAGAAGGCGAACCCGAAGATGAAAACGAAACCATAGAAGATGAACTTTCGGATCTGGACGAGAATGAAGAGGATAATGAAGAAAAGGATTCCGAAGAAGAAAGTCCGCAGAAAGAAGATGAATTTTCATTAGAAGATTACATTTCCGAAGAAGATGAAGACGACACGCCATATTATAACTTAACGACCAATAATTTTTCTAAAGATGACGAAAAAAGGGAATTTATTTTTTCGGCAGGCTCTACTTTTCATGAAAGCCTGATTACCCAGTTGGGATTGCGCTTTTTAACACCACGCCAGGCAAAACTTGCCGAATATCTTATCGGAAATATCGAGGATGACGGTTATCTGCGCCGTGAACTTTCGGCCATAGTCGATGATCTTGCTTTTATTCAGAACATCGAAACAAATGACAAAGAAATGGCTGAGATCCTGGAAATTGTTCAGCAACTCGATCCTCCCGGCATTGCTGCCCGGACCCTACAGGAATGCCTGCTGATTCAAATCAGTCGTAAAGATAATAAATCAACCTCCGTTAAAAACGCATATCTGATTCTGTCAGACAGCTTTGAGGAGTTTACAAAAAAGCATTACGATAAAATCATGAAAAAGATGAGTTTATCGGAAGCAGAGCTCAAAAGCGCTATCGACGAGATAATACATTTAAATCCGCGACCGGGAAATTCATATTCTGACCCTCAGAATAAAAATGTTCACCAGATTACACCCGACTTTGTTATTGAACAAAGTGACGGAAAATTTTATATTTCACTGAACTCACGCAACGCTCCCGAACTTCGCATAAGTAGCGCCTACACCAACATGGTGGAAACCCTGCACGGAAACAAAAAAAACAAACGCGAAAAAGAAGCTGTTACCTTTGCCCGCCAGAAAATCGAAGCAGCCCGGTGGTTTATCGACGCTTTACAACAACGACAGAATACCCTTATGCTCACCATGACAGCCATTCTGAATTATCAGAAAGATTTTTTCCGCGAGGGCGATGAAACCATGATGAAACCTATGATACTGAAAGATATTTCAGATGTTACCGGGCTTGATATCAGCACAGTTTCCCGTGTAGCAAATAGCAAATATGTTCAGACACAACATGGTATTTTTGCATTGAAATATTTTTTCTCCGAATCAATGCAAAACGATATGGGCGAAGAAGTATCAACCCGTGAGATAAAAAAAATATTGCAGGATGAAGTGGAAAAAGAAGATAAACACAATCCCCTCACCGACGAAGAACTGGCCGATGTACTTAAACAAAGAGGTTATCCTATTGCCCGCCGCACCGTTGCAAAATACCGCGAACAACTGAATATCCCGGTTGGCAGATTACGCAAAGAACTTTGATGAATAATAGAACATCAGAACTATCAAATTTTTCCAAAGTGACTCCTATAGCGAACTCACAATCCCAAACTTTTTACTAATTCACCAGGAACCATGACTATCAACTAAAAAAATGAACCACGAACCAGCAAAATCAGAAATTAACGCGGCAAAAGTTATTTCCTATATTTTTCACCCTGTTTTATATCCAACACTTGGGCTTTATCTTTTTTTTCATTCGGGAACTTATCTTGATACCATGAACGATGAAGCTAAAAACTTTTTATATACTATTCTTGCTTTCAGTACCTGTATTCTGCCGTTGCTTTCCTTACCTTTTTTTGTATATCGACGGATGATAAGGAATGTTGAAATGGACAGCCGTTCGGAAAGGGTAATTCCCATGGCCGTTATTCTTGTTTTTTATTTTATCGGGTATTACATGCTGTCCAAACTGCCTCTGCCCGTTGTTTTAACCGGGTATGTTGCATCCGTTACCGGACTGGCAGCTATAACATTGTTAATCACACTCTGGTGGAAAATCAGTTTTCACCTTATCGGAACCGGTGGTTTAACAGGATCTTTAATTGCTTTATCACTCCGGCTCGATGCGGGAATTCAGAATTACCTGATGGGCGTTATAATTTTAACGGGTATTGTTGCAACCTCTAGAATGTTATTGAAAGCCCATTCGCCATGGCAAATAATTATTGGATTTCTGGTGGGATTTTCTGTAAGCTTTGTGTGGATATATTTTCTTTAAAAAACAGCTTCTACAATTTTCCGGGTGTTGTCTGATTTTCCCATCGTGTAATAATGCACCACAGGCACACCGGCAGCTACCAGTTCTTTCGATTGCATTATAGCCCATTCAATACCAACCTGTTTTATTTCATCATTTGTTTTGCACTTTTTGGCTTCTTTTTCCAGGGCTTCGGGAATTTCTATGTAAAATGTTTTAGGAAGACCATTAAGATGACTTAATGCCGATATCGGTTTGATTCCCGGCACGATAGGAACGCTTATTCCTGCTTTCCTGCATTCGTCAACAAAGCTGAAGAATTTCCGGTTGTCGAAAAACAATTGTGTAACAACGTACTCTGCGCCGGCATCGATTTTTTCTTTCAGGTATGCAAGGTCGCTTCTCATATTGGGAGCTTCGGGATGCTTTTCGGGATAACCGGCAACTCCCATCGAAAAACAGGTTTTGGTACTGTTCATCAATTCGTCATCCAGGTATTTTCCCCTGTTAAGGTCTGTTACCTGTTTTACCAGGTCAATGGCGTAATTATTTCCACCTTCTTCGGGAATAAATGTTTTTGTCGATTTGTCGGGATCGCCACGTACCACAAGCACATTTCTTATACCCAGGAAATGAA
Organism: Bacteroidota bacterium; assembly: GCA_037441645.1. Classification (GTDB taxonomy): domain Bacteria; phylum Bacteroidota; class Bacteroidia; order Bacteroidales; family GWA2-32-17; genus GWA2-32-17. The sequence goes on along the minus strand of JBBIRU010000014.1, from coordinate 41,940 downwards.
GTTCCAGGAGTGCATTCTCGGTTTCTTCGCGCGAAAACCCGCCACATATAATATGAGGAACCACTTCGATTCCGTATTTATAATGAAGGGCTGCCGAAATAGCAACTGTACCCGGACGTTTGCGAACAATCCTGCGTTCCAGCAAACCCGACTGATGTTTTTTGTAAACCACTTCTTCGCGGTGATATGTAACATTCAGGTAAGGAGGTTTAAATTCCAGTAAAGGTTCAATGGTACGGTAAATCCCTTCTATACTGTCGCCTTTTAACGGGGGAAGGATTTCAAAAGAGATCAGTGTCTTGTTTGTGTTTTTTAATATATCAGCTACTTTCATGATGAATTACCCATGTTTAAGCGGGCAAAGATAATACAGAATCAATTACCTAAATATTTAAATTTATTAAAAACTGTAGCCAGATCAATTGTAACCCTGTAATCTTTGGCATACATCAGGTTTAAACGTACCGAAAGTTCCGAAGTAACTTCTTCCGGTTTGTGCTTTATATATGGGCTTAGTATTCCTTTTTTTAAAGGGGGCAGCATATTTATTTTTTCATTTGGAAAATACCCCACCCAGGTGTAAGAAGCCGAAAGTACCAGAAAAATATTCTTTATAAACTGCCATGGATTCTTTACAAAAAAGATACACAAAGGCCAAAATAAAAATAATAACAAAGAGAAAACAATATCAACAAGTCTTTTGTTCCGGCGATTAATTTCACTGGCAATGGAATTTAAATGAATCTCATACAGATCACCGGCTGTATCAATAGAATTACTGCCAATAATGGCAATGCTTTCAGGTCCTGCAATTTTATAATCAATATTCAGCGCAGAAAGTGCAACCATAGTCTGGATAACACTTGCCGATGGAATGTCGCGCGAGCAAAAAATAATCTCATCTACTTTATGAACCCTGACTATTTCGGGCAATTCTTCCTGTCTCCCGATAAACTCATTTTGTATTACTTTTCCGTTGACAGACACATACCCGGATAATTCAAACTGAATTCCCGATTTTTTTATAATCCCTTCAACTCTTTTACATTCTTCCAGGCTTCCGGCAAGCACTATTCTTTTCTTTCTGTATTTATGAATTTTAAAAAGCGGTATCCCTGTATAATTCAATAAAAACCGGCCCGAAGGAACCGAAAACAACGTCCATACTGTTCCTATTAATACAATGGCTCTGGAAAACCGCATGTTTTCGTTCAGCAGCGCATAAAAAACCAGTACCAGTAATGCTCCTGCGCCAATTCCGCGGAACACATTTTTAATTTTCACCAGGCGGGAGTACCCTCCCAGGTAATAAATGGAAAACAGCCACAACAACATATACGCAGGCACTACATACATCAGGAATATCCGCGGATAACTTCCATCGCCATTATAACGATAGGTTTCCCAGTAACGTGTAATAAAATAAAAACCAGAATATATAATGGCCCCGTCAAAAAGAGGTGTGGCAAGACTTTTAAAAAACCGGGAAGAAAGAGCAAGGAAGGCCCTGAACCATATGGCAAGGGTAATGAAGAAAGTAAAAAGATCGGCATTCCCTTTTGAAAAGTGTTTGCGGGCAAAAATGGCCATGGCATTATAAAACATCCTTACATAATTGATACTTCCTTTTTTAGTGCATTCGCCTTTATAATGAATGATAGTCGTTTTTGGGAAATAAAAATTTTCATATCCTGATTGTATCAGCCGGTACGAAAGATCAATGTCTTCGCCATACATGAAAAAATTCTCGTCGAGTAACCCGGATTTATCCAAAGCTTCTTTGCGAAGTAGCATAAAAGCCCCTGACAAAACATCCACCTCGTGAATTTGTTCTTTGTTTAAATACCCCAGGTGATATTTGTTAAATGTTTTTGAGTGAGGAAAAAGTTTCGACAGTCCGAAAATTTTATAAAATGCAACCGAAGGAGTGGGAAGCCCACGTTTCGATTCGGGCAGAAAATTTCCTTTTCCGTCAATCATTTTAACTCCCAGGCCACCTGCGCCGGGATGAGCATCCATAAACTCAACCACTTTTTCGAAAGTATCTTCCTCTACAACCGTATCGGGATTGAGAAGCAAAACATATTCCCCTTTGGAAATCCGGATGGCCTGATTATTTGCCTTCGCGAAACCTGCATTTTCTTTATTCTCGATGAGCTTTACCGCAGGAAACCTTTCCTGGACCATAGCACAGGAACCATCTACCGAATGGTTATCCACAACAAATATTTCCGCTGGAATTTTATGAGATGCATTAATTACCGAATGAAGGCATTGTTCAAGAAAATGCCTTACGTTGTAGTTTACTATGATAACAGAAAGTTTCAATTCCTTATGAATCTAATTGCCAAAATTAGAAAATAATAAAGAAAAAGTGTTATTTTCTTAACAAACGAAGAAACTCAGGCAATTTAAAAATATTGTTTACAGGTGAATTGTAACCCCGGCTGTAATAGGACTAAAATCATAGCCGAATTCGGTAAAAAAAGCAATTTTCTTTGTTACAAAATAATTCGCTCCTCCATAAGCGCCCATGTGAAATTCTGCCCCGGAATTTCCTGAGGGTGAAAAACCGGAAGGCCCATTATAATTATCGCTGTAGATTCTGAATCTTGCTCCTGTGGCAATTCCTGCATATGCATTTAATTTTGGAATTCCGAGTTCTTTAAAATTATAATAATATCCAACCCTGACTGCCCCCAGCAAATACATCCAGTTCTCCTTATATGCCTGTGTATGATACCCGTTGTTGTCCCACCAGCCATATGTACTGCTGTAATGATCGGCAAAAAAACCAAAAGTACCTCCTAAAGTCAATACTCCGGGTCCAATTTCCTTTAAACCATGATCGAAAGAAATTCTTATGGCAGGTGTCCCTTTTGTATGATAAGAATGATACGAAGACCTGGGACCTATTCCAATACTGAAAAAATTAGTCCCTACATTCATTTTCTGGGCAGAGATACTTTCACTCTTTTTTTCTTTTTTCTTATCCCTATCTCCTTTTAATCCCTGTGCATTGGCGACAACTACTAACATTACAAATGAAAATAACATTAATAATCTATGAATTGTTTTCATCTTTCTTCCAGTATTTAGTATACATTTCTTCAGATTCGCTGTTGCCCGATTTTCAGTATGCTGTTACCCAATTATTATTTGTATTCACTTTATCCTTTCCATTGCGGTTTATCAAAAATCAACCAGCCTCTATTGGTCTTTATACATTCAGCTATTTGTATTTTATAGGTCAGACTTTTGTATGTGAAAGCGATGGTAAGGTCTACTGATTCTATTTTGTGTTCTTTTTTTATTTCATACTCTGAATTAGTAAAAGATACATCTTCCCAATTTATCCCAGCATTTTTTCCTTTCTTTATAATTTCATCTATCGATTGGAGTGTATTTGTCTTTATTTTTTCAGTATTTTCTTCACTTCCGGAAAGAATTTCCTTTTTCTCATTACCTGTTCCTTCGTAAACTAAAATAATATTTTCAACATCTTCTTTTGTGGGCAAAAAGTCTGATATCGCTTTCGAATCACTTTCTTTTAGTGCCAGTATAAATGATGCTCCGAGCTCTTCGAGTGTTGAATTGGCTGGAGTTTTCAATTCAACAGTTTCGATGTTATTACCGTTCTTTTCTCCTTTTTTATCTGAACACGAAGAAAAAAATGCAATTAGCAATACTGCAATAACATAATATTTTTCTTTGTTTTTCATAATTTTTACCAAAAATAAAAAGCCTGTTTTTAGGGTTACATTTTTTCCTGCAAAATTATTAACTAAATTATCCTCTTACTACCGACTCAAAATGAACACGATTCGATATTGATTTTCCAAGAGTTACCTCATCGGCATACTCCAGTTCATCACCTACAGCAACACCCCTCGCTATGGTTGTGATTTCAACCGGGAAACGGCTTACTTTTTTATATACATAAAAGTTGGTTGTATCGCCTTCCATAGTTGTGCTTAAGGCCAGAATGATTTCGTGGAACTGCCCGGAAGAGGCTTTTTCTTCGAGAGTGGCGAAATTCAGATCTGAAGGACCAACTCCATCCATAGGCGATATAAGCCCGCCTAAAACATGGTAAAGTCCTTTAAACTGGCGGGTATTTTCGATGGCAATAACATCTTTAACCGTTTCAACTACGCACAGCAAGGATTGATCGCGATGAGGATCGCTACAGATTTCGCAAATATCATGATCTGAAATATTATGACAGCTACGGCAGTATTTTACCTCTTCAGCAAGCGTGGTTAATGATGTTGTAAATTCCGCCACCGGATCTTTTCCCTGTTTCAGCAAATACATTACCAGCCGGAATGCCGATTTAGGGCCAATACCGGGCAGTTTGGCAAATTCGTTGACGGCCTTTTCGAGTAGTTTGGACGGGTATGTGCCGGGGTTCATAAATCGTGAATATAATTTCGGACAAAGGTATGAAGAAATAGTATTGTTTAGGTAAACTTGCAACGATAGTTAATGAAAATTTTACTTCAGAATAATTTTTAACATTTTAATATGAGTTCCGGCCTGGTATCCATAATTATTGCGTTTTACTTTATAGTTTTAATGGTCATTGCTCACCTGACTTCACGCAATGCAAACTCCCACACTTTTTTTATTGCCAATAAAAAATCGCCCTGGTACGTTGTTGCTTTTGGCATGATCGGCACCTCTCTTTCGGGGGTAACTTTTATGTCGGTTCCGGGATTTGTTGGCACCACCCAGTTTTCGTACATGATGATTGCGTTCGGATACCTCTTCGGTTATATTGTTATTGCTACTGTCCTGTTGCCTTTATATTACAGGCTGAACCTGACTTCCATTTATTCCTACCTGGGCGACAGGCTGGGTTTCTGGTCGTATAAAACCGGGGCATTTTTCTTTATCGTTTCACGTTGCCTGGGCGCTGCCCTTCGTATGTATATCGTAATAAATGTCCTGCAGATTTTTGTTTTCGATGCCTGGAATGTTCCTTTCTGGGTTACGGTTTTAATTTTTATTGTCCTTGTTATTTTATATACTTATAAAGGCGGGGTAAAAACCCTGGTCTGGACAGATTCACTGCAAACCTTAGGTATGCTTACGGCTGTTATCCTGACCATTGTTTTTATAACCAGGGAAATGGGACTCAGCCTCCCTCAACTGATTGAAAAGGTAAAAGCGTCAAATATGTCGCAGATGATTTTTGCCGACGACTGGAACGACAAGCGCCATTTCCTGAAGCAGTTTTTTGCCGGCATGTTTATTACCATTACCATGACCGGGCTTGACCAGGAGATGATGCAGAAAAACCTGAGTTGTAAAAATATCCGCGATGCCCAGAAAAACATGTTTACTTTTTCGGTTGTTATGGTTATTGTCATCTTCCTGTTTCTTGTGCTGGGGTCCATCCTGTATATGTATGCCGGAACCAATCATATTGCCATACCAAAAATGACCGACGATTTATACCCGACTCTTGCTTTGAATTATCTGGGACCCGTTGTTGGAATAGTTTTCCTGATTGGTTTAATTTCGGCAGCTTTCCCCAGCGCCGATGGCGCTCTTACTTCGCTCACCACTTCGTTCAGCATCGATTTCCTGGGACTAAACAAAAAGAACCTGGACGAAAAGAAATTAAAACAAACACGGTATAAGGTGCATCTTTCGTTTGCCCTATTGTTACTTGTTATCATTGTTGTTTTCCGTGCTGTAAACGACCAGGCTGTCATTGGAAAACTGTTGACCATTGCCGGATACACTTATGGTCCGCTTCTGGGACTTTACAGTTTCGGCCTTTTTACTAAATTAAAAGTAAACGATAAGCTGGTGCCGTTTATAGCTGTTCTTTCTCCCATTATATGTTATTTGTTAAGCATGTATTCCAAACAACTTTTCAATGGTTATGAATTGGGATATGAGCTGTTAATTATTAATGGAATGCTTACGTTTGCGATGCTTGCTGTATCGGGAAGGATAAAAAGCAAAAAGTGATTTTATCAGCATAACGTTGAAACGACGATATCCCAAAGCTTTGGGAGTGTTAAACCGTTAAATATTTTACTATTTGTTATAATTGTCAAACTGCACATTACTGTCCGGTTTTTTCTAAACGTGTGTTATATGCATACCAAAAAATAAAAAAATAATGCACCTATTTTGCAGAAGCGATAGCCAAACGGCTTTGCCGAAAAAAGTACAGTAGAAAAAAGACGAAGCGTCGGGCAGTCGTGTCAGCAAAAAGAATGTCTGAAAGTTGACATTTATTTCTGTTGTTTTGAGGTTCTGTTATCAGGTTTATATTTGTTTTGTACTTTATTACGCTTTACGCTTGCTGGTAACTTGTGATATATACAACTCAACTATACATATCTGTCCATTTTGGATGTACATTATAGTTTTAAGCATTCTAAAACAATTGTAACAAATTTTAAAACCCAAATGTAAAAATAATATATCTCTTTAGAAAAACTACCGGCAATAAAATAATCCGGGTCGTATTTGTTTTAACATTACTTATCCTCAGCCATTGTTACTCCCCCGGCGGCTGTAATTGTTATTGTCCAGTTGTGAGTACCTTTTCCTTTTATCGTTCCGCTGCCTGATAGCGCTTCTCCGTTAACGGTTGTTCCGTAAATCGAGAAATTTCCTTCTTCAATAGGTTTATAGGTAGTTGTTTCACCTGCGGCAATTCTGCCATAACTTGTACTGTTAATCCTTACATCAGTAAAAGATCTCGAATAAGAATTTTTAATTCTTAAAAAATGATCGGATTTAAAACAACTTGTAAGTATTGAAACAGTAAAGACAACTCCCAATAATAGTATGATTTGTTTTTTCATATTAATAAGATTTCTCAATGTTTTTAAAGATACTACGTGTTTGATAACATAGCTAATTATAATAAGTTTTAAAAGTCAAAGATACAAAATAAATTTATCCTTGTTATTACTTAACAAATAAAACTCAGCACTGAATAATTATATTTGTTATTAAACTTCATTTAATCCGGATTTTAAGTTGATGTTTTTACTGCTGCACCACTATTTTCTTCACTATCATTTCATTATTGTTTTGCAGGGTCAGAACATAAATGCCATTATCAATGCCTGTTAAGTCCAGTTTATATGTATTCGAAAATACTATGTTTTTTGATAACACTTCCCTGCCTTGTATGTTCTTTACTGTTAAAAAATATCTACCTGCCGTGTTGCTGGTATTTTGGATAGTAATAAAATTTTTTGCCGGGACAGGATAGATATTAAAGTGACTGTCCTTTGTTTCGCTGAAAGGTATTCCATTATAGATTCTCGAAAATTTATAGATTGTACCGTCAGGTATTGTCCCGGTCAGAAAAGCAACGTCGCTGGTATCAGCTGCAATTGGTGAAACGGGATTACCTCTTAACAACATAAAATTGGATTGCGGAGATTCTGTAACAAAGTCGAATTCCGGCATTAAACAAATCATAGGTCCGGAAAAGCCATCATAATCAAGGGCCGGCTGAGTAACAGAGTTGGGTCCAAAATGAATTTCAATATTATCCGTTCCCTCAAATAACCATAGCTGAAAGTTGACATAATCGATTGAAATATTGTTATCACTGATATCTGAAAAGAAACCGGCATTTTTCCATTCAATTTTCAATATCCTGCTTCCTGCGGTTCCTTCTGTCTTATACGAAACAGGCGATAATGAACCTGCCTGTCCTTCATAGTTTGCGGTGTCGGAGCCCCTGTCAATAATGTCCGCATCAAAAGCAAACAAAACAGGCTGCACACCTGTATTACTGGTGTCAACAGTTAATGTTCCGCCCAGAAAGAAACTATTTACAAAAATTGAATCAATGCCTGTATCAAAATAATTAAAGGTAAATCCAACGGGTACAGAAAAACCGGGATCGTCCCATGTTATTCCATTATTAAGGGAAGTCGCTCCTGTTAAATCCAGGTATGTACCCGAATAAATGCTGAAAGAATATGGAATAACCGCCCTGGTTAAAGCAGAAGATTTAATAAAATCACTGTTTTTAAATTTGTTTTTCTTTTTATCTCCCGTGTATTGTGCAAACGATGTTACACTTAGCGCCAGGAAGGTTAAAATAAACGTGATTTTCATTTTAGTGTTTATTAAATTATATCTTTTATAATCTGCTTACAAACACCACCTATAGCCAGTTCCCCTTTTTTAATTGTTTTTGCTAAGTGTTTAACATTTATAAACGATTATAACAATTTTTAATAAGTCAAATATACAAAATAATGAATAAAAAACAAATCATATAAAGTTATCGTTGTCAGAACTTAGTATTACGCTTACTTATTTTATTTCTCCGTTTGTTCCAATGGGTCAAAACGAATCTCCACTTTATAAGAACAACATCCGAACTCGTCAATAATCTTGTATTTATAATCATAGGCAAGGTGCACTTCTGTGAATTTTAAATTCCATACCATGTTTATGATTTTTATTATTGTATCATTTGTTTGTAAACCGGGTTTACCAAACTTTTGTATAAGAGATTTTTCTGTCTTTTCATAAAAATCGTCTGCTTCTTTATCCTGGATAACGCTGAATTCTTTATATTGTTCAATGCTTGCCAACCGGTTCAAAGAGTCAAAATAAAGCCACGTGTACAAATCATTATAATGAAATCTTGTTATTTTATCAAATGCCTGTTCCGAATATGTTTCCTGGATTTCTATTCCTTTATTTTTTAATATGTTTTCTACCGCTGGCTTTTCCGATTTCCATTCGAGGAATTCCCACCCGTTAAATTCCCCTGGTTTCTGCTCCTGGGCTATAAGAGGCTGCCCGGATAATGCCAGAACCAATACTATTAAACAGATTGTTGAATTAAGCATTGTATTATTGCATTTACACGTTTTATGAATTAAAAAACAGGAAACAGGGCATAAGAGTATAAAGCGGTGACATTATTCCTATTACGTCCCTATTCTCATATAGCCATTCAGACTTATTTCCCCTTTCAAAATATAATTTTAAGTATCTTCTAACATCTTGCATAAAAAATATTCAAAATATTTTTTCAATTTACTACTTCCAGTTTCTTTGTTTGAATAAAATTATCTCCCTGTACCTGCAGGAAATAAATTCCACCTGGCACATCCAGGTTTATGGTCTCATACTTAGACAATAATGTTTTTTCAAAAACAATTTTTCCGAAGATATCAAAAATTTTCAATTTATAATATTTGGTTGGTTGTTCGTTGTTAATTACTAATTTAAAATTCCCGGCGGAAGGGTTCGGGTAAACAAGCAGGCCGGGCGATAAAGAAAAACCGGCAATGTTATTATTAGATGTTACATAATTACTGTCCATAGTGAGAATTGTTGATTGCCCGAAATATTCATTTATAAAAATGAGATTGTCTTTACAGAACAAATCGGTCAGTGGCCAGACATCAGTATATCCTTTCAGATCAAGACCGGTCCGATACCCGCTTGTTTGTGTCATAGTCTGTTTATTATATGCATATAAGCCGTATTTTGTAAACCCGATATACAACCCGAACTGGTCGGCATCCATGGCCTGCGGCACACCCAATGTTCCAAGCGATACAGTAGCATCTTCGGTAATGGTACTTAAATTACTGTCGAAAATGTAACGAACCAGTCCTTTCCAGGTAACATATACAAAAAGGGTATCGTTAATGACAGCCATTTTTGACCCGTCCTGAAGTCCCGAAAGCAAGTGACTTGCCTGTAAAACCGGAATTCCCGAGTTTACATCATAAATAAATATTCCATCGTTGTTACAGATAAATAATTTGCCATTATTATTTATTTTCATATCATTCACTTTCACCTGGAGTGTTGTATCCATGAATGGCGCAGCTGGATTTGAGACATTTATTACTTTTAATGTGTCGTTTGCTCCGGCTTCGGTATTTATATAAACTTTATTTCCAAAAACTTTCATATTGGTTTTTCCATAACCTACACCGTTAATATACTGAATACTTCCGACTAAAGAGAGAGTTGCGGCATCGAATACACAGAACTGCTTGTGCGTTTGAAACAATCCATAAATATAATTTCCATCGGCAGAAAATTTCACATCCTGGCAAAACCCAGGGGCGCTTCCGGTATAGGTAGCAACACCTGTAAGAACCGGCTGAAACGGGTTTGAAATATCATATTTCTTTATCCCATAACCTTCATTACCCAGAATCAAAGTGTTGGAATACTTATCTCCCTTCATGCACCATCCGCCGGTTTGTGTATTTCCTAAATCAACTTCATTAAAGATATTTGAAATATCAAGCGTTTCGATCCCATACCATTCGGATGCAACGTACAGATTATTGTTATGAATATCCAGATCAAAGTGCCAGAGTCCTGCATAAATACTTGTCAGGTAATGAATATCCGATGGATTTGTTGCATCGTAAACATATACCTGTCCAAAAAGCGGATCCGGAAAAGTCCAATCATGTCCAAGAGCAGCGGTGGTTGCCACATAAATAGTATCATTTTTATTTACCGCATTTACCGCATTTGCAACTGATGGACATAAATTAAAAAAACATAATCCTTCAAGTGTATCGCTAAAAACCAATTGAGGAGAATAAATATTAGAAATATTAAGAGAATAATAATAACCTCTGGGATCAAGTCCATTGTATGTGGTTTGAGAGCCACCCATGACATGCAAAAGTGGAGTATTTTTTCCGAAAACAACATCTTCGGGCGCTGCAAATGTTTGCTGGTAAAAAGAGACAGGTGCAAATGTTCTGGCATTACGAAAATAAATTCCGTCAGGAGCCTGGCCTGAATATCCATTTCTGCCTACAGTATATGCATAAATTGAATCTTTTAAATCTCCCCCGGCGATGTATCCATTTCCGGTAATATGCCCGAAAGTAATAAGTTTCTGAAATGATGTCCCGTTATCATAAAATACTCCCACTTTTTTATAGTATGCCACAAAGAGCGTGTCGCCATAAAAAGCAATATCATTAGCAGCCTCGTTCAGACTATCGGGTATATATTCATATAATTTTTGAAGGCTGCTCATGTTCGAAATATCCCACTTTGAAATCCCATCGTGATTGGCAGCAACGTACAAAAAATTATCTTTCACCTTTAAATCAAGAATTATTGACCGGAAACGGTGTTCAAAAAGCATAGTATAAGGTGGATTTCCGCTTGCATCATATACACGGAGGGTTGAGCCCGTTCCTGCAAAAAGATAATTGTTGTAATATTCTACCTGGTAACAGGCTGCCCCGGTAGTGGCGGATAGAAAGTGCAGGCTGTCCTGGGCTTTTACATTCTGACAAAAAAGTGCGATGCAAAACAGAATTTTTACTATTTTCATTTTATAACCTCCAGTTTTTTTGTTTGAATAAAATTATCACCTCTCACCTGCATGAAATAAATCCCGCCTGGCAAATCCAGGTTAAGTGTTTCTTGCCTTGCATTCAAAGTTTTATGGCAAACAATTTTTCCAAAAATATCATAAATTTTAATATTGAGGTTATTTGCAGCCAGGTCTTCATTTACTATTGTTACATTTCCATCCGACGGATTAGGAAAAATTTTCAGTGTTTCAGAATTTATCATCTCATTTAAAGCTGAATTACACTGTGAAAGCCACACCGGCAGGGCAGGTCTGTCGTTGCCCAGGGAATCGCGTAATGCTATACTTTTGAATATTTTTACTGAAGGTGTGTCAACAGTATCTATCATGTAATTCAGGAACAACCAGTTCACAACTTCCACATTTTTCCCCGAAATAATGCTGAATATTTTATTTACAAAATCCACTTGTTCGGCAGGCGAAGCATACCATGAGCCTATTAATGAATCGCCGGGCCAGCCGGTTTCTGTAATAGCAAGCGGCTTATTGCCTATGCGGGTAAAAAAAGTGTCCAGGTAATTTAATGGAACATCATTCGCATGCTGGTAATTAAAAAAAGGATAAACAGTTAAACCAATAATATCCAATTTATTTGTATCAAAAGTATTAAAAGCATTCCAGTAGGGAGTATTCCAGCCTGTTAATATGCCATTTCCGGTCAGATGTTCGTAATTAAAAGTAGTTCCGACTTTTGAACCGGGTGAATGTAATTTAATGGAATCGTAAGCCTGGTTGTAAAACGAAACCCAGTTCATATAATCCAAAGAATCCTGTTCCCAGTAATAATTAACTTCATTACCAATAAAAAAATAAGTTGGTTGTAATGAATCGGCAGTATTGATAAGCATCTGAAGAAACAAATTCCTCATTTCAGTATTCGTCCAGTTGTTTGCCGGGTTGGAAGGTACATCGAGAAATAGCTGAGGGTATTCGGCCCAGGCATAATTTATCATATCCACATAGTTAAATGGAACAGGTTGCAGCTGACAAACTACTTTTTGCCCTTCAGGAATATTTCCACTCTTTGTTACAGTGTCGCGCCAGTTACCATTTGCATAAACAACTCCCCCGTTACAGGTATTTGCAACTTCCTGTAAAAAAGGAACAAATTGCGAAAAATTATGAGGCTGTCCCAAAGGAGATAAGCCATATCCCAATTTTCCGGGATAGTTTCCTTGTGCAAAAGTTGTTATTGAAATAAAAAAAAACGATAAAATAATGATACTTTTTTTCATTTTATTATTTCCAGTTTTATTGTTTGAATAAAGTTTCCGGATTTCACCTGCATAAAATAAATTCCACCCGGCAAATCCATGCTTAATGTTTCGGACATGGGCGATAAAGTTTTTTCATAAACAATTTCTCCGAAGACATTAAAAATTTTTATTTCATAAATTGTTATAAATCGTTCCTTATTCGTAACCTTTACAGTGGTGTTCTGCATAAATGGATTAGGAAAAACCTGGACAAGGTTCTTCTTTTTCTGCTGTACATCAAAAGAACCCGTCACTGCAGAGTCGGGCGCCTGCATGGTTCTGCCGTTTATTTTCAGAAGTAATCCATCGGAGATGGTGTCGTTATTGATTTGTGCATTTCCGTAACTTCCGGTCTGGCCTGTTATGTAAAGATAATCTCCGGACATTGTTACATCCTGTGCGGTTTCATTATTAACTCCACCCCAGAAAAGTGAATCAATTAATGTTCCTGCCGTATCGTATTTCAAAACAAAAATGTCCTTGCCCCCGTTGCCATAACTGGAAGTGGTACCAACAATATAAATGAGACTATCGCCGCCTGAAATAAGTGCACGGGAATCTTCCGTACCGGTTCCACCCCATGTTCTTGTCCATATTAACTGGCCTGTCCTGGAAAATTTTTTAATACAGGTTTGGGAATTGCCGGGCGAAGCATAATAGCCTACTGTATAAAGCATGGAGTCGGCGCTCATTGTAAGCCCCAGCACTTCATCGTTGTTTGAATCACTCCATGTAACATCCCACTGATAATCCCCGTTTGCGCGACTGAAACAAACCAGGGAGCCATTCACCAGGTTGGTATGGCCGGCAGTATATATAAAATTATTGTCCATTGCCATATGTCCGTTTGCACCGTCAATTCCTCCGTTGAAATCCCAACTGTTAGTCCAAACCTGCTGTCCGGATAAATCTGTTTTTTGTATAAGAAAATCATATCCCGTAGTCTGGCCTTCCGTCCATCCTGTCAGATAAATTCCATCCGGCTGAACAATGAGTCCGTCAATTTCTTCATAACCATAATCAGGAACAGGATTGTAGATATAGTCCCAATTAAATCCACCGTTCACAGTATTATAACTTAATACAAGTGCATCGCCAACCGGCATCCATGTTGAATCTTTTCTACCTGCGAGATAAACATTCTGACCTTTCACTTTTATAACAAATGCAATGTCGTTGTATGTCCAGCCATAAGACTGGCTCTGCCAGATTTGTTGCCCGTTTGAATCAATTTTGAAAAGAAAGATATTAAAATACCAGAATGGCCACTGATTTTTTTCTTCCACTGCCCAATAAATATTTCCTGCAGAGTCCACATCAACACCCCAGGCAACCTCATCGGTTGAAAGACCGCGTGTAATATACCATAAATCTGACTGGCAATAAGTTTCGAAACAGGCCAGGTGAAAAAAAATAAGAAGGATAACGATTCTTTTTAACATCGTTTATTCTTATTGAATTATTATTTTTCCGTTTCCGATATTCTTATCATTTCTCATCATCATCTCTTTCAACTTGCAGAATATGTAAAAGTCTATGAATAATGGGTGCAAAGAAAACAGCTGTAATACTTAAAAATGCAACCCCGCTATAAAGGGCATAGAAGGAAGAAAAGAGCTTGGCTCCATCAGTTGTCATGTTTGAAACAGGTCCCATCCCGGTTAAAATCATACACGACATATGAAAACTATCCAGCCAGTTTAGCTGCCCAAAATAATGGTAACCCCAGATGCCTATTCCGATTGAAACGGATATCAACATTACAGAAAATAGTCCGTACCGGCCAAGCCTGATTAAAAAATGAGATAATGGAGCTACTTTCTGTCTTCGGTTTTCTAATTTCATTTTTTTAGCTTTCAAATAATCCGTTTACACTTTCGTGTCGTGTTTGTGTAGTGTTATGAATTACAAAAGATTATGGCAGGTTTTTGTAAAACCAAATGTACAAAATAAATTATATCCAACAAATTATATTCCGGGAGACGCTAAATATCAAGGTTTCATAATTGATTTTCTCCCGAAAACCGGGGCCGGAATAAAAAATAAGCTAATTAAACCAGTCTTTAAATTTTTTTCTGTACTTATCTTTATCGCAATTGCACTTGCGGGTATGTTTTACCTTGGTAGAAAACCAGTACCGGTATCCAAGAGTAGCTGTAAATGTTTCGTAAGAATGCCCGTAATAAATACCTAGTAAAACATCACTTTTTCTTCCCAGGAAAACATCGTATTCAAGCTTTCCTACTACGCTTGGAAGGATTTCCCAGTTACCATCGTTGTAATATTTGGTTTCTGGTACGTAGGTAATATTTCCATAACTTAAGTTTCTCCATGTATTGCGGTACGATAATACGGGTCCTAAACCTAAATACAAACTGCTCCTCCACTTATGATAAAACAGAATACGAAAAGTAATGTCGGTAAACCCGGCCATTTGACCTCCTGCATCGGAAAAAATTGCTGTAGTAAATTGAAACGATGCCCAATTATCTTTTACAAAGGTTTCATATGATAATGATAGCCCAGGCTCTGCGCTAAAATTTCCATCTGCGTCAAGAGCATTTTCGAACAATGCAAAATTTGGTTTATCAAATGGGTGCAAGCCAATAGTCATTGCTTCTATAGAAAATGTAGATTGTCCTTTGGCCACGAAGCCAAAACATAAAATCAGGAATAATAAAATTATGTTTGCTTTTTTTTGCATACGATTCTTCTGCAAAATAACGAAAAAACACATCTCTTTACAAATGTGTTTGTTTCAAATAAACTCCAACGGGTGAAATTTAGTATACGATTTTTTATTTTTCAGATGCTTTATTCCTGATTCCGGCTATTACCATAAGCAGAACTACTGAAAGAATCATTATCCATGCCCATACCGGGAATACTGGTGTATCACCGGCTCCGTAGCTGTGTAGTCCTTTCGACAGGTAATAATTTACCCCGATAAAAGTCATCAGTACGCTTCCAAAAGCAATAATAGAACTGACATTAAAGAGGTAGGTGCCTTTCCATTTGGGAACCAGCCTTAAATGCAATATCAGGGCATAGACAATAACAATTACAAGCGCCCATGTTTCTTTTGCATCCCAGCCCCAGTAACGACCCCATGATTCGTTTGCCCAGATACCTCCCAGGAAAGTACCGATGGTGGCAAGGGCAAGGCCTACCGTTATATTCATTTCATTAATATATGTCAGTTCGCCAACCAGCAAATTAATTCTTTCGGAATTTTTCCTGTTTTTAAAGATATACAGGAACATATTCATTATTCCCAGGAAAAATCCTAATCCTAAAAATCCATAACTAATTGTTATTGCTGCCACATGAATAATTAACCAATACGATTTCAGAACAGGAACCAGGTTTGTAAGCTGGGGGTCGTAGCTGCTGTGTCCGGCTGTCATCAGCATCGAACATGCCAGAACCGCAGTAGCGGCAACCGTAATTTTAGAATATCTTACAAATGTGAATCCTGCCAGGATTCCTCCCCATGCCACTAAAAGAAGAGCCTCATATCCGTTGCTCCAGGGAGCATGCCCCGACAAATACCATCGTAAGCCCATGCCATAGGTATGATACAAAAAGGCCATTCCCAGCAGGCCGATAAATATGTTCAATATCCTGGACAGCCATTTACTTTTCTTTGTTCTTAAATTTTCAACAAATGCAAGAACCAGGAGAATAAAACTTAATATACCATATATGTTTCTGAGAAAAACAAATATATTTGCTTTATTATAATATATCTCAAGATTAACTTTTGTTTCGGTTGGCAAAATATCTGCTGCCGTGCTTTGCCGTTGAATGCTTTCGATATATCCCAGGATTTTATCAGTTTTTGAATAATCGCCTGAAACAGTTGCATTAACTACCTGGTTAAAATATTCATTTAAAATGTTATGATAATTAAAAGTTCTAAGCTGTAAATCATCGTTTATTACTTTCAAAACTCCGCCAAGGGGCATAAACGCAGAAGAATCATTCCATCCTATCCATTTATTATTTACCGAATACTGGTCGGGGAATATTTTTAACATGCTTCCCTGAAAAACCATCATACAAACATTTATTCTTTCATCTATTTTAATTATTTCTTTATCAAAGGAATTTTGTTCCCCCGGTTTTTTTCTGAAAGCAGTTTCGGCAAATTCTGCCAGTTTATAATTACCGTTTTCATCAAAAAAGTCTTTGAATGATGCATTTTTTTCGGTTATTCCTAATTTCTCTCTCACGGCTTTTTCGCGGATATAAATAATATTCTGGGTTTTCCAGTATTCCGGGTCCATAAACATATCCATAAAAGCCTGCATATCGTCCATCTCACCTTTTCCGGGCAAATCAAATTTATCCTGGCGCGATATTTTATGCATCACATCAATGGCTAAGGTATGAACCGGCTGAAAACGCCCATCAAACGACTGAACTATGAGATGTCCAAACTTTTCTGCATGTTCCTTGTCGATGACTTTCTGATTTGTTTCAGTCGAAAAGGCTGAACCTATAAATCCAAAAAGGAGTAAAACTGTTAAAGAAACCGCTTTTCTTTTTTCTCTTATATTCCTGATTTCAGTTTTTAATGCTGAAAATCGTGAACGCTTTGTTATCATCGTCAGGAAAAATCCGACGGCTAACAAAAAATAGCCCAGGTAGGAAATCCATGTCCCCCAGAAATCGTGATTTACCGATAAAACTGTTCCTAACTCATCCCGGTCGTAAGAAGACTGGAAAAACCTGTAACCATCATAATCAAGCACGTTGTTCATGTAAATCCGGTGTTCTTCTTTTAAATTGTTTCGATTATCCATTAAAGTAACTTTACTTTCGTATGATGAGGGACTCATTGAACCGGCATACCTGTCAAGAATAAAATCGTTCAGGTAAAGCGAAAAAGGCAATTCAATAGCTTTCTCACCATAGGCCAGTTGAATACCCGTGCCATCTATATTTACATCCTGAAAACGGGCTTCATATCCTGTACCGCCATATACAGGCACCTGTACGGATTTTCCATTTAAGGTTACATCGACCAGTATGGCATCCGTTCCCTGCTCATTTTCACTTCCGCTTACCAGTTGTTTTTTTGCTTTTTTATATTCCCTGATAAATAAAAACATGAATCCGTTTGAGTTATAAACACAATTTTCAGTAAAAACAGAAAGCGTGTCCTTTGGCAAGGTATCGGTGGTCATTAAACCCATATCGGATTTAATAACATCGTTCGGAGCAGAAAAATTAAGACTCCCCCCTGTTTCAACGATCTGAAAAGCACTTTTATCCGAATTATTGTTAAATGCCACTTTCAACATCCCGATCTTTTCAATATTTCCTTCGGATAAATAAATATTTTCCCTTCCGTTAGCTCCGACATACTGTAACTCAAGAATATTAGCGCCGCCCTCTACATTTTCTTCAATTTTCTCGATAGCATTCGGAACATATTTATTGAACTTAACCGTTAATTCTCCTTTATTCTTAATATCCATGCTGATATTAAATGAATTACTTAAATAAGAGGTTGCGTAAAAAGGAAGATCACAGGTGTTTTTTTCGTTTTCAGCCGGGATTTTAACCTGGAAATAGGGATCAGAAACATACATTACATTGGAAGCCTGGCCTTCGCGGATATGAATATTTCCTTCAAAACCGGTATAGCGTGTAATTCCTGCGCCAACAATTAACAAAATAAAAGCAAAATGAAAAATAAACCCGGCTGCTTTCTGCTTGGTAAACATTTTATATTTAATGATATGTCCCCAGAAATTGATAGCCAGCAGGAACAATAAAACCTCGAACCATTTTGCATTATATACCAGGATCTTGGACGTTATTGTGTCATATTTATCTTCAATAAACGTAGCCGTACCAATGGCAAAAGCAAAAATAAAGAGAAGTATTATGGTTAACTTCGTAGAATACAATATATCAAGAATTTTTTTCATATTAAAGTTTATTATTTAAACCGAGTGCAAAATTAGAAAACTAAATGGATTTGAAGATAATTCAAGAGTAATAGTAATTGGTTTTTTAACATATTTTCATAGTCAGTTGCACTAATATTTTATGAAATTAATATTTACTTTTGTGAAATTGAAAAATCATAAAATTTAAATACAATGAAACTTATACTTTTTATCATCGTTACGGTTTTTGGGCTTACCGCATGCCAGAGTCAGACTTCCAGTACAACTACAGATAATCCTAATAACCATAAAGTAATCGTTCAGGAAGTTCTGCAGGCAAATGAATATACTTACCTGAGAGTTAAAGAAAACGATAAGGAATTATGGCTGGCATTACCTACGGTTGATGCAAAAGTGGGTGAAACCTACTATTATGAAAGAGGTATGGAAATGAAGAACTTTGACAGTAAAGATTTAAACAGGAGATTTGAATCTGTTCTTTTTCTCGAAGGTGTTTCCAAAGAACCTATCGCTGCCAAAACAGAGAACCCGTCAATGAATGGTACAAATCCTCATGTTAATAATAACGCAATGGGAACAACTCCTTCTAAACCAGCCTTAGAAAAACAGGAGGTAAAAATCGAAAAAACCGAAGGTTGTGTGTCCATTGCCGATTTATTCTCCAAAAAAGCTGATTATACCGGCAAAACCGTAAAAGTAAAAGGTAAAGTAACAAAGTTCAGTGAGGGCATCATGAATAAAAACTGGATACACCTCCAGGACGGAACCGATGCCGGTGGAAAATTTGATTTAACCGTTACTTCGGCAGATGCAGTTGTGAAAGTTGGCGACATCGTTACACTTGAAGGAAAAATTGCTGCTGACAAAGATTTTGGTTTCGGCTATTTCTATGAAGTATTAATGGAAGATGCGGCAATAAAATAGTCTCTTTTTAAAAGATTATTTTTTTATGCAACCTTTTATTTTGCATAAAAGTCTACCTGCAATAAAACTGGCAAAATTACGTTACGTATTCGAAACAGATAACTTTTTTAATGTTTAAAGGGATTATACATATTTCATTCGCTTTTCTTTTTCTTTTCACATCAGGCGGAGTAATACTAAATAAACATTATTGCGGTAATAAGTTTGTCTCCTCTTCCCTGTTTTTAACTCCGCATTCCTGTTGCAACGGACATTGTAATAAATGTCATAATGAAACAAAAGTATATAAAATAACAGATAATTTCCAGGACAGTTCTTTTACAATTAATCTTACACAATATTTTAATGAGTTATTTAATGTGTCTTCTTCTGACATTCTGATTTCTTACTGTGAACATCAGGTTATTTCCAGGTTCTTTGTTGATACATCGCCTCCTCCCGGAAGCAAAATTGTATCTTTGCTCCAGGTTTTTCGTTTATGATTTTTCTTACCGGTAAAACACTGCTTTATTAATCTGATAAAGTTGTTTTAACTTTTCATTTTTTATTAATTTTTATTTGTTAAATTTCTTTTAAAGAGCAGATTACATTAAATTCTGTCTTTCTTAAAAAGGTAATAAAAATGATTATGAAAATATTATTAGCAATATTAATGTCCGTTAGTTTAATAAATATCCTGGAAGGTCAGATAATATTAACTGTTGATGATCTGCCAGAACCGGACGATGTTCAGGTCAGTGCAAGAATTGACAGCATTCAGGATTTGACTTTATTACCCGGAAACTCCGGTGCAAATATTACCTGGGATTTCAGCATGTTAAATTATTATGTAAGCAATCTTGATAATTCATTCGATTCAACATCATGGATTAGCAATACATCTACTCCTGAGTCTGCTTTTTTTCCATTGGCAGATATAGCTCAAACTACAAATTGTTA
This sequence comes from Bacteroidota bacterium, assembly GCA_037441645.1. Taxonomy (GTDB): domain Bacteria; phylum Bacteroidota; class Bacteroidia; order Bacteroidales; family GWA2-32-17; genus GWA2-32-17. The sequence continues at coordinate 21,520 of JBBIRU010000014.1, read as the reverse complement.
CTTATATCATGATTGGGTATCTCACATAATTTCATTGATATGTTATTATAATTATTTAATTATTAACCCGACAGGGCTCCATTTATATGGCTCTACTTATCCTCAATCGAACATTTATCAGCAATACCGGAATATATTTCCATTGCTTCAATATGGTGACACATCGATAAGTTATTCAAAAGCAGCTATCCAGAACACCATCGATTCTGTTTTTATCAGAACGGTTACCGATACCTCTATTGCTGACGGATGGGGAACTGTTATTACGCCTGTCAGTAGTTACGATGCTATAAGAATTTATACTTCCGAAACTGTATATGATAGCCTTTATGTTAATGGAATTGGGCAGGAAATAAATAGAGAAACAGGAAATTATTATTATAAATGGTACACGAAAGCTATGGGGTTTCCTGTCTTTCAGATCTCAAAAGGAATCCTGGAAAAACAATCCGATTACCAGGTAACGCACTTCGCAAAATATTTAAGAAAAAATGTAAGTGTGCCTGAAAATTATATTACCAGCCAAAACATATCAGTAGTTCCAAATCCATTTTCACATGACGCAAAAATAATTCTTAATAACAATACGTCAGGAAATTTTTCGATTATTATTTATGACCTGAACTCGAAAGAATGTTTAAGAATAAGTAATATTCATGGAAATGAATATACCATTAATAAAGGAAGCCTGGAAAACGGCATATATTTCTTCAGGATAATTGAAGAAAATGGCTATGTACAGAATGGAAAATTTATAATTAATTAAAAAAGATACCTTACATAGATTTTAAAGATTATTTTAACTTTAAATAACATGTTTTTAAGCATAATTTTATTAAATTTGAGAAAAATTGAACGAATTATTAAACTTAATATTAAAATGATGAAACATTTTTACCTTTTTGTGATTTCAATAATTATTGGAGTTACTGGTTTTGCCCAGACGGCAACAAATTTTACCTGCAACGATTGTTCAGGTGGTTCTCACGATCTGTTTACCGAACTTGATGCAGGGAAAGTTATCGTTCTTTGCTGGGTAATGCCTTGCAGCACCTGCATTCCTAATTCCAAAACCTCATATAACGTAGTAAACAGCTATCAGACAACATATCCTAACCGCGTTTTCTTTTACATGGTTGATGATTATGCAAATACAACATGCACTTCTTTAAACAGCTGGGCTAATACAAACGGAATGCCCGAAGCTTCGTTTTCTCTCCGATTCTCTAATGCCTCCATCAGCATATCGGATTACGGAGCATATGCCATGCCTAAGATTGTTGTATTAGGTGCAAATACTCACACCGTATTTTTTGATAATTCCGTTACCACTTTTAATGCAGCCAATCTTCAAACGGCAATAAATAATGCTTTAACTGCAACCGGCGTTAATGAACCTGGCTCCGATTTTTATAATATCAGTTTATACCCGGTGCCTTCAAACGGCCAGACAACCCTGTCATTAGGCCTTAAATCAATATCAGAAATAAAGATTGAGCTTTATAATGTGGTTGGTAAAAAAGTATCTGAAATATATAACCATCAACTAAATTCAGGTTATAATGAGATACGAATAAATACTTCAGATTTAACCAATGGCATTTATTTTATAAAAATAGGCGTAGCTGACCGTAATAAAATCTTAAAATTAATTGTTTCAAATTAGCCGATAACCATAGCAGGGATTAACTGCGATTTAAAAAAAGGGGCATGAAAAATTATTTTATTTTAGTAGTATGTTTTATTCTATACGGGATTGAATCCTTCGCTCAGTGTTGCGGAGGTGGCGGAGGCAGTCCAATTGCAGGTGGAGCATCACAGGGAGTTTTGCTTGAACACCAGATGGAAGTTAACTCTAATTTTCAATTTATAAATACTACTAAATTTTTATCGGGCGACAAACCTGACACTAATTTTTTAGATAGTTATAACAGTAAATACATTTACACGCGGCTAGCCTATGGATTGTCAAAAAAATTAACCATCTCATTAGAAACAGGGTACTGGATAAACAAAACACAGGTAGGCTTACATAAAGTTGATACAAATTCATCTACCGGAATAGGTGATTTGATTATTTTTCCGCGTTACGACATTTTCAAAATTTCTAAAAATTCAAAGCTTACAGAATTAACTGTAGGACTTGGGTTTAAAATTCCCCTGGGATCATATAACGACTCTGTAAAAAAGACAGAACCCTTTTCAGGTGAATCTTATTATATTCCAAAAACACTGGCAGTACAAACCTCTTCCGGCGCCCAGGATATGATTTTTTACCTGTTTCTTTTCCGGGGTAACAGTATTAAAAAATTAAATTTCTTTGCCAATGCCATTTATATTAAAAAAGGATGGAATCCTCTGGGAGAAAAAATTGGCGATTATGCAAGTGTCGGACTTTTTGCAAGCAAAACAATTTTTAAATCACTTGGAATAACAATGCAATTAAAGGGTGAATGGGTTGATAAAATGAAACTGAACAGAAATATTCTTTTATATGCATACCCAAATTATGATCCCGAAGCAACAGGATTTAGAAAACTACTTATAGTGCCCCAGATAAGCTATAATTTAAAAGGCAAATTCACATTTTACCTTTTATCTGAAATTCCATTATATCAATATATGTTTAAAACACAAATCAGTTCACAGCATCAATTGACTTTTGGAATTACATACAGGTTTTATCCTGTTGATCCGACAAGACTAACAGAAAAAGAAACTAAATAAATTTTTTCTGCACCATTTAAACCTTATCAAAAAATAGAAGTCTAAAAAACGCAACAAAAATACCGTGTCATAAAATATAACTTTAAGTGAGGATTCTGATTAACATATTGATCTCTGTTTCGCTGTTAATTTCTACTTCCGGCGTTTATATTTCTATGCATTTTTGTAAGAATAATCTTGTTTCCGTTTCGTTTTTTTCAGATTCCGACAAATGCTGTAAAGGCGATTGCCCGTTCTGTAAGAATGTAAATCATGCATATAAAGTAAAAACAAAGGTTGTTCCATCAGAAATTTTAAATTTAAACCATCTCAATACCCTTGTTTCCTTATTTCATGTATCAACCGGGAACATCTTTATTTTTAATAAGATTGCTGAAATCCTGCCTGTCAGAATTAATCCTCCTCCCGGAAATTATTTTACACCTGTTTATTTCTCCAAATTAAGATTATGATGTATTGTTGTTGTTAAATAACAACAGCATAATCTTATTTCTTCAATTATTAAATGTAGTATTCTGTATTACATTATTAAATGTTAATAAATTTCATTACATCTAAAAAATAAAAAAATGAAAACATCATCTGTCGTTTACCCGTGCCCTGTTATAAAATTAACAAGGAAAACGAATAGCCCCCTGGTTTCAGAGCCTGTTTATGATAAACCAGCTTCTTTGAATATAAAGAAAATTATTTCATTTTTTCTGTTTTCCGTTGTTCTTTTTCTGAATGGTTTTACACAAACTCATTTATGCTCAGAATATGAAGCAGATCAACGTGCTGAACAGAAAAACCCTGATGCTGTAAAGGCAAAAGCTGAACTTGAAACATTTACAGAACAGTTTATTCAAAACCCACAGAAATCGGAAGTTACATACATTATACCTGTGGTATTTCATGTACTTCATTTCTATGGTTCCGAAAATATCTCCAAAGCCCAGATTTTAGATGCAGTGAGAATTTTAAATAACGATTATAAAAAATTAAATGCAGATACTGTAAATATAATTCCTGAATTTCAAGGAATAGCTGCAAATGTTCATATTGAATTCCGTTTAGCTCAGATTGATCCCTATGGAAATTGTACTGACGGCATTGTAAGAACCGTAACCAATGAAACTTATAATGCAAATGATGACTCCAAACTTCTTTCTCCTGCATGGCCCAGAAATAAATACCTTAATGTCTGGACAGCTGCTAATCTTGAGTCAGGTGCGGCAGGATACTCTTTTTATCCATCAAGCGTTGCGGGTTCGTGGGGTGTAAATATTGACGGTGTAATGATACTTGCAACTTATGTAGGAAGCATTGAAACCGGCAGCCCGGGAACCTCCAGGGCACTGACACATGAAGTGGGACATTATTTAAATTTACCTCATACCTGGGGAAACAGCAATCAACCCGGATTAGCTTCAAACTGCAGTATTGACGATGGAGTAAGCGATACGCCAAACACTATCGGTCACACCAGTTGTAATCTGTATGCAAATACCTGCGGTCAGCTTGATAATGTTCAAAATTATATGGAATACAGTTATTGCAGTAATATGTACACAGAAGGCCAGAAAGCAAGAATGAGGGCTGCATTAAACAGTTCGGTCAGTGGCCGGAATAATCTTTGGACAGCCTCTAATTTAATTGCTACCGGCACAAATGATGGTTATATTGCACAAATCTGCATACCTTTTCCTGATTTTAGTTATAATAAATCATTTGGATGTGATAATTTAACCGTTCAGTATTCTAATCAAACATGGAATGTTGATACAGGATATACCTTGCAATGGTCATTCCCCGGTGGTTCGCCATCCGTATCAAACGATACCAATCCCATGGTGTCATATTCAGCTCCCGGTATTTACAGCGCCTCTTTAACCGTTTCTAACATAAGCGGGACTAACCAGATAACAAAGACACAGATTATTGAAGTCCAGAACGCTTCCCTGGGTGAAGGTATTCCATGGGCCGAGGGATTCGAAAACCAGACCTTTCCGGTTAATTCCTCTGATACCATTCTGAACTGGCTTGTTAACGGCTATAGTAATAGCCTGTGGGAAAGAACAGAATCTGCTTTTTATTCCGGACTTGCTTCTGCAATGGTAAACAATGACTTAAACACTTCCGGCCAACTCTCAAATTTAATTTCACCCAATATTGTGCTGGGAAGCGATCCTGGTAAGTTTTTAACGTTCAGGGTCTCTTACGCTCAAAAAGATGTAAATTCAGATGACAGGCTGGTTGTCTATGTTTCCTATAATTGCGGACAAACATGGTATTTAAGATATAATAAGTCAGGTTCAACACTTTCTACAAATGGAGGTAATTATACTTCTTCCTGGTACCCGGATACCTCACAATGGAGAAAAGAATCGTTCAGCATCAGTATGTTTTTAAGCCATCCTAATCTAAGATTTAAGTTTGAAACCAGATCCGGAGGCGGTAATAAAATCTATCTCGACGATATTAATATTGACCTGTTAACAGGTGTTGAAAAGTTACCCCTTTCTGTTTCTAACAACTTGAACATTTATCCAAATCCCGTAAACAATGAATCCGTTCTGGTTTTTGATTTAAATAAATCCTCGGAAGTTGAACTATCTCTTGCAAATATACTGGGTCAAAAGCTTGCTTTTTATAAGAAAGACTTTTTAAGCGGTCCGCATGATTTACCAATTAATGAAATTGTTAAATCAGAAATATCAAGTGGAATATATTTTCTGTCTGTAGCAATTGATGGAAAACATGAAACTTTAAAACTGATAAAAGAATAAAAAAATCATTTAAAAACAATAGAAAATGAAAACAAAAATGTTCTTATTCGTTGTAGCATTTGCTGCTACCGCAACTTTAATTAGTTGTTCAAAAAGCAAAGAAAATGGGAAACTAAGCCCTGAACAAAAAGTTCTGCTTGGCAAAATGGATGTTGCATACAAAGGTGCAAAAATTTATAACGATTCGTTAATGAATTGTAATCCGTCAAACAGTTCTTACACTACGTTAATAAATTTATATGACAGTTGTTATCATTCCAACGATTCGTTGTTTGATCATTGTCATGCCGATATGATGAATACTGATGGCGGAATGATGGGAGATAACGGAGGAGGAATGATGGGTGGAAATGGAGGAATGATGGGAGGAAACGGCGGGATGATGACAAATAATGGTATGTGCAACACTCAAAATAATGAATTAAATCAGGTTATGATAAACATGAATCAACTAAGAGAAGTTCATAAAAACTATCATCCCAAAAAATAATTAAACCAAACATTATGAAAAATTTAAGCGTATTTTTAATTATTCTCTTTTTTTATGGTTTTACTTTTTCTCAAACATTTAATCCGGATTTTTTAGACGGACGAATAATGTTTAAATTGAGAAAGAATGTATCAACTGTAGAAAAAAAAGAACGTACCAATATCAATTCCTTCTGTAAAGAAGAAAAACTTTCAGATTATCCTTATTTAGCTGACGCTTTAAAAGATTTTTCTGTAACAAAGATTGAAAGACCAAGCTTCTATACTCACAAAGAAGAGTTAATGAAGATATACCGGATTTATTTTTCTGATTTATCGGAAATTGATCAGATTATAAAGAAATTAAATCAATTAACCGATGTTGAGTTTGCCGAAAAGGAACCCATCTATAAGATCGGTTTTATCCCTAACGACACCTGGCATACAGGAACAACCAAATGGTATCATACTTTAGTTGGCTCGGAACAGGCTTGGGATATAAGCCTGGGAAGTAATTCTGTTAAAGTTGCTATCGTTGATAATGCCGTTTATGCAAATCATCAAGATTTAACAACATTTAGACAATATGATGTTGCCGATAATGATAACGACGCAACGCCGCCTATTGCTTATAGTTCTGACCAGGGATGGTCGCATGGTACACATACTTCAGGATTAGCTACTGCTGATATAAATAACAATTTAGGGATAGCTTCTTTAGGTGGAAATGTTGAATTAATTGCTGTTAAAGCAACTCCAAGTAGTGCGTCGTCGGCAAGTATCTGGTACGAATACGAAGGAATACAGTGGGCATGTGAAAATGGAGCCAATGTGGTAAGTATGTCTTTTGGCGGCCCGACTTCCAGTGCCGCGGTGCAAACTTTAATAAATTCTTATCCCGGCGTGGTTTTTTTGGCAGCAGCTGGTAACGATGGAAACACAACATTACAATACCCGGGAGCATATAACAATGTTATTTGTGTTGGTTCTGTTGACGGTAACGATAGCCGTTCAAGTTTTTCAAATTATAATGGAACGACTCCCTTTGTTGATATTGCCTCGCCCGGAGGATTTACCAACGGCGGTTTACAAAGTACCGTTTATACTTCAACAGGAAACTCTTATGCGAAAATGGCCGGAACATCTATGGCGACTCCATTTGCTGCCGGACTCGTAGGCTTAATGTTAAGTGTTAACCCGACACTTACGCCATCCCAAATTGAAAATTGTTTGATTTCCACTGGAGTTAACATCAATCAAAACATTGGTCCGAGAATAAATGCTTTTGCTGCTATGCAATGTGTTCAGGCAACATTAACCGGAGATCCTCTTGTTAATTTTTGGGGTGCTCCTGTTTCTATATACGAAGGTCAAACTGTTACTTTTTATGATAACTCGGCAGGGGGTGGAAACGCAATTACAAACTGGCAATGGTCTTTTCCCGGTGGAACACCATCAGCATACACAGGTCAAACGCCGCCGCCAATTACATATGCTACAACCGGTGTTTACGATGTAGTGTTAACTGTTACAAATTCTCAAAGCTCCCAAACTCTTACAAGAACAGGATACGTCAATGTCAGTTTGCAACCTTATGGTGCATGGATGGAAGAAGCATCAGGATTTACCACAGCTTCGAGAGGAATAAATTTTCTTTCTATAGTTGATCAAAATACCATTTGGGCAACTGCTTATGATGGTTCAGCTGCCGCTGCTAATATTCAGGAATTTACTAAAACCACTAACGGCGGAGTTACATGGACACCCGGAACGATTAATGTTGGAAACACAGGATTAGGAATTTCAATGATAACTGCAATTGATGCAAACACCGCATGGTTGGCTGCATTTCCAAATGCAGGCGGACAAACCGGCGGAATATGGAAAACTACAGATGGAGGTTCAACATGGATAAGACAAAATACGGCTCTGTTTAATAATGCCAGTTCCTTCACAAATGTTGTACACTTCTGGGATGCTAATAGTGGTTTCTGTATGGGTGATCCAATAAACGGAGAATTTGAAGTTTATACAACTACAAATGGAGGAACAACCTGGACACCAATTCCGGCCGCCAATATTCCTAATCCACTATCCGGAGAATATGGGTATACCCGTCAGATTGAAGTAGTTGGAGATAATGTATGGTTTACAACAAATAAAGGAAGAATTTATTATTCGACCGACAGGGGATTAACATTTGTTGTATATCAGTCACCTCTTACCGATTTTGGTTCAGCAACGATGAGTGGAAATTTATCCTTTAATTCTGCTACTACCGGGTTAATTGTTAACAGTAATGGCTTAGTTTATAAATCTACCGATAGTGGAGCAACCTGGACACAACTAACTACAACCGGAACAGTATTTACTAACGGGTTGTGTTATATTGAAGGAACAGACACAGTCTTTACTACAGGCGCTGCTTCCGGTTCATCAGGTTCTTCTTATAGTATTGATGGTGGTTTAAATTGGAATATCATTGATAATGTTCAACACTTATATGTCGATTTTATAAATTCCACCATTGGATGGTCCGGATGGTTTAATGTTGATGCAACTACACAAGGAATGTGGAAATGGTACAAACTAAACACTAATTTATTTGTTGATTTTTCAGGATCGCCTGTTAATGTGTGTGCTGGCGGTACAGTTAATTTTACCGATTTAACTACCGGTTCTTCACCAACATCATGGCAGTGGAGTTTCAGTGGTGGAACTCCAGCAACTTCAACTTCACAAAACCCCTCTGTGGTGTATAATACACCTGGCATTTACGATGTTTCATTAATTGCAAATGATGGAAATGGACCTGCTTCTGAATTAAAGTCAGGTTATATAAATGTCGTTCAGCTTGCTGCCCAACCCAGTGCTATTACTGGAAGTGTTTCACCTTGCGAAAACGCAACTGTAACTTACTCTGTTACGAATGTTTCTGGATTATTTTATACCTGGACTTTGCCAGGGGGATGGACTGGTACCAGTAATTCAAATACAATTACGGCTACGGCTGATACTACACCTGGTATAATAACTGTTACCGCCGATAATGTTTGTGGAAGCAGTACGCCACGCACTAAAAATGTAACTCCGGTTAAAATACCTGTTGCAGGTTTTACTTATGTTGACAATCTTGGTACGGTAAATTTTACCAGCACTTCTACAGGCGCAACATCATGGAACTGGAATTTCGGAGATGGTAATACATCTGCTGTACAAAATCCTTCACATTCATATACTGCTGCCGGAAACTATAATGTAACACTTATTGCAATTAATTCATGTGGTACAGATACAATTACTCAATCGATAAATGTATTATTTATTGGAATTGATGAAAAATATCTCTCTGAAATAAAGATTTATCCAAATCCAATAAAAGATTTATTATTTATTAAAACTGATGGAAATTTAATAAATAAAGAATTCAAAATAATGGATATGCTTGGGGATATTGTATTTAAAGCAAAAATTGACAAATCCGATTTTTCTGTCAATATTTCATTTTTAAATAATGGCATGTATTTTATTTCTATAGATGATTTAAACAAATCATACAAATTTGTAAAAAACAGTAATCAAAATTAACAAATTTAACCCATTTGAATAAATCAAATAAGTTAAAAATGAAACCTATATGATAAAGCATAATCAACAGAAAAGTTTTAATAAACTTTCATTATATAGGTTTCATTTTATTTGTTTTTTTTGTAAAAAACTTTCTGTTATGTATAAATAATATTTGAAGAAACAGGAAAAAATGAAAACAATAAAACATACTCGAAATTTACACTATGTAGTGGTTTTATTTTTGTTATTCTTTATTTCAAATAATGGATGCTCCCAGAGTTGTCATGGCGGAGGAGGAAGTGGAGGATACTCTTCAGATTCTCATAATCATGGCAATAATAATAGCATTAGAAGCTCTGTCAGTTATAAAAAAAGTACTAAAAAGAAATATTATATTTGTAAAAAACATCCTAATACAAAATATGATACAAAAGGGCTTTGTTCAATCTGTGGTAAAAAATTAAAAAGAAAAAATGAATATCTCTTCGATTAAATTATGCTAAACCCTTTAAATGTATACTCATGATAAACTGTAAATTTTACAACTCTTTCAAAAAATTTCATAATATATTTCCATGTTTTAAGTCATATTTTTGTTTCGTTAAAACTATTCAAGCAAAATAAATTTTCCATTTTAAAAAATCAATAAACTAAAAATGAAAACAATATCAATCTTTCGAAAATCCATTCTGAAAGCAGTTTTATTGCCTGCTTTAATGGTATCATTTGTTACTTCTTATTCACAATGCTGTGGCGGAGGCAGTAAATCATGCTCAAAACAATCAAGCCATTCTGTAGCAACTGATGAAAAAAGTAATGCTTCATCCTCAAATGTTAACACAAAAACCGAAACTTTTGGCGTAAACGGAAATTGCGGAATGTGCAAAACCACCATTGAAGGTGCTCTTAAAAAACAAAAAGGTATTGCATCCTGCAACTGGGATCAATCAACAAAAAAACTCACTGTAATATATGATGAAAAAATAATTAAACTTGAACAAATACATCAGATGGTTGCCAATGCAGGTTATGATACCGATAAAATAAAAGCGTCTGACCAGGCTTACAATAAACTTCCCGGTTGCTGTAAGTATGAAAGAAATTAATTCTTAGAACTAAAATCAATTTTCACGAAAACACTCTTAATTGTTCTAGTAATAATCAGTTGATATAGCAGATGAACCGACTCAGAGAGTTATATAACAATTTTTATTATTTATAAAATAACAATATAAATGCTTAAATTATTAATAAAATACTTTCTCGAAAACAGGCTTGTTTCTATACTGTTATTACTGGTTTTTATCGTATGGGGTTTAGTATGTTCGCCTTTTAATTTTAATATCGGTTTCCTTCCCCGCGACCCAATATCTGTTGATGCCATTCCTGATATTGGCGACAATCAGCAGATTGTTGCCACTGAGTGGATGGGGCGTTCGCCGCGTGATATCGAAGACCAGATTTCATACCCGCTTACATCGGCTCTCCTGGGAATTCCGGGTGTGAAAACGATCAGAAGCACATCCATGTTTGGGATGTCATTCATTTATATCATCTTTAAGGATAATGTCGATTTTTACTGGAGCCGTTCACGCATTCTTGAGAAATTAAACTCATTGCCATCGGGTACTTTACCTGTGGGTGTTCAGCCTACGCTCGGACCTGATGCAACAGCGCTCGGACAGATTTTCTGGTACACACTGGAAGGCCGGGATACGAAAACCGGAAAACCTACCGGCGGATGGGATCCACAGGAGCTTAGAACTATACAGGATTACTACGTAAAATATTCCCTTGCATCGGCAGAAGGTGTTTCTGAAGTTGCTTCAGTGGGTGGTTATGTAAAAGAATACCAGGTTGACATAAATCCTGATGCCATGAAATCATTTGGCGTTACCGTGATGGATATAATGGAAGCCATTAAAAAAAGCAATCTTGATATCGGAGCAGAAACAATTGAATTAAATAAAATAGAATATGTTATAAGAGGACTGGGATATGTTAAAAATCTTGATGATTTAAGAAGCTCCGTAATTACCGTCAGGAATAATGTGCCTGTCAGAATAGGTGATGTCGCTAAAGTATCATTTGGACCGGCAACCCGACGGGGAGGACTGGATAAGAGCGGAGTTGAAGCTGCAGGAGCTGTTGTGGTAGCAAGATATGGTTCCAACCCGATGGATGTAATTAAAAATGTTAAAGAAAAAATCAAAGAAATAGCACCGGCTCTTCCAGGTAAAACCTTGGCAAACGGTTCTGTTTCAAAAGTAACCATTGTTCCGTTTTATGACCGTACCGAATTAATCAAGGAAACCATCGGAACGCTGGAATCTGCATTATCTCATGAAATATTAATAAGTATCCTTGTTATAATCATCTTGCTTTTTAATTTGCGGGCATCCATAATTGTGTCTGTTTTATTACCCATTGCTGTCCTAATGACTTTTATAGCAATGAAATTGTTTAATATTGAGGCTAACATTGTAGCGCTTTCAGGCATTGCCATTGCTATTGGCGTAATGGTTGACATGGGAATTGTTGATGTAGAAAATGTTACCAGACACATGGAAATGCCTGGAAATCATAACCTGAGAGGAAAGTCATTGATAAAACTGATTTATGATGCCAACATTGAAGTAAGGGCAGCCGTTACTGTTGCACTTGCCACAACAATTGTCAGCTTTATCCCTGTTTTTACCATGGAAGCTGCCGAAGGAAAATTATTTCATCCTTTAGCATTTACTAAATCGTTTGCTCTTCTGTCGTCATTTATTCTTGGAATAGTTGTATTGCCTACGTTTGCTTATTTCTTATATTCATTCAGGTTCGATTTAAAAAAATTCAACCGGATATGGAATATTGGTCTTATTCTCTTAGGATTAACCCTTATTACATTCTGGCATACATGGACTGCTGCTGCATTAATTCTCATAGGAATAAATAATCTCTTAGAAAACAAATGGCCTGAAAACCGGAAGAACTGGACTAATATTATAAACATTGTTATTGCATCTCTCATTGTCATTTATTTCCTCGCATACGAATGGTTGCCGCTTGGAGCACATAATTCAATTATCGTTAATTATTTGTTTGTTACAGGAATAGTGATGCTTATTTTAACCCCGTTAATTATTGTTGTCCGGTATTACGTATTTATCCTTAACTGGTGTTTAAACAACCGATTGAAATTTTTTTTAATTCCCGTTCTTACTGTTTTACTTGGATTTGTTATATGGATGGGATTTAACAAAAGTTTCGGCTTTGTTTCCACGGGGTTTGAAAAAGCCGGGTGGAATATAAAACAAACATCTTTCTGGCAGTCGGCTCAGGCAACTTTTCCGGGACTGGGAAAAGAGTTTATGCCTGCCCTCGACGAAGGCTCTTACCTGCTAATGCCTACCAGTATGCCGCACACAGGTATCGAAAAAAATATTGAATATATTAAACTGCTGGATAAACGATTAAACAATATCCCCGAAGTTGATGTTGCCGTTGGAAAATGGGGAAGAGTAAATTCTGCACTTGACCCGGCTCCCGTGCAGATGTTTGAAAACACCATCAATTACAAACCTGAATATGTGCTTGATTCAGACGGGCACCGGAAAAGATTTAAAGTAGATAAAGAGGATAATTACTTACTTAAGAATGGAAAAACATTTAACCCTGCCCGGGATGGTTATGGAAAAATTGATACTTCGCTATTAATTCATGATGATAACGGCGAATATTTAAGACAGTGGCGAAAAGAAATAAAATCTCCCAATGATATCTGGAACGAAATTGTTAAAGTAACCAATCTTCCCGGTTTAACCTCCGCACCAAAACTTCAACCCATACAAACCCGGCTGGTAATGCTTTCAACAGGAATGCGTGCACCCATGGGATTAAAAGTATATGGGCCAGACTTAGATGCTATAGAAAAAGCAGGTCTTGAGTTTGAGAAAACATTAAAACAGATTCCTGATATTCAAGCTGCATCTGTATTTTACGACAGGGCGGTAGGAGCACCTTACCTTGAAATCAAGTTAAACCGTGAAGCAATTGCAAGGTATGGAATGAAGGTCAGTGATATTCAGGATGTTTTGCAAAGTGCAATTGGCGGAATGACGTTAACAACAACCGTTGAAGGCAGGGAACGTTTTGCCGTTCGTGTACGCTATGCCCGTGAATTACGTACTTCACCGGAAGACTTGAAAAAAATTCTTGTTCCTTCAATGTCAGGAATACAAATTCCTTTGGGCGAACTTGCTGAAATAAATTACACCCGTGGCCCGCAAATGATCCGAAGCGAAAATACTTTTTTAAACGGATACGTTATTTTTGATAAAAAAGCGGATATTGCCGAAGTTGATGTTGTTGAAAAAGCAGATGCATTTATAAAATCAAAAATCAACTCCGGTGAGTTAATATTGCCGCATGGGGTTTCATATAAATTTGCAGGGAATTATGAGCAGGAATTAAGGGCTTCCAAAAGGCTTTCAATTGTAATACCGATAAGCCTGATGATAGTATTTTTACTTTTGTTTTTCCAGTTTAAAACCGTTACAGCCTCTTCCATACATTTTTCGGGTGTCTTTGTAGCTTTTGCCGGCGGTTTTATAATGATATGGTTATATGCCCAGCCCTGGTTTTTAAATTTCTCACTATCCGGTATTAATATGAGGGATATGTTCCAGATACATCCTGTAAATTTAAGTGTTGCCGTATGGGTAGGGTTTATTGCCCTTTTCGGTATAGCAACCAACGATGGTGTAATCATGGGAACTTATATTCACCAGGTTTTTGAGCAACGAAAACCCGAAACTATTTTGGCAGTAAGAGAAGCCGTTGTTGAAGCAGGAAAGAAGAGGGTGCGTCCTGCTTTAATGACAGCTGCCTGTGCAATTATTGCACTTCTTCCTGTGCTTACATCCACAGGAAAAGGTGCCGATATTATGATTCCCATGGCAATACCCACTTTTGGAGGTATGATTATACAGATAATGACCATTTTTGTTGTTCCTGTATTACAATGTATCTGGCGGGAAGGTGCAATTAAGAGGCAACTTAGAAAAGAAAAACAAATGATAACAGCTATTTAAAAATAATTATGTACAAGAATCTAAAAATAATATTATTATTTATTTTCACATTGTTGCAACATTTTTCTGAAGCACAGATCAGTGATTCGCTTTCTTCTTATTTAAAAATAGCAGCTGAGAATAATACCGGGCTTAAATCGCAATTTTTAAAATATTCTGCTTCCCTTGAGAAAATTAACCAGTCCGGTTCACTACCCGACCCCCAGCTTGAGACAGGATATTATTTAAAACCCATGGAACTGGTTTCGGGAAAACAAATTGCCGACATTAAACTTATGCAGATGTTTCCCTGGTTTGGTGCTTTAAAAGCTGCAAAGGACGAGGCTTCAAAAATGGCAGTTTCAAATTTTGAGAATTTTCTAAGTTACAGAAACGAACTGTTTTTTAATATAAAATCAATTTATTATAAGCTGTTCCAGACCAAAAAAGAGATTGAAATAACGGAAAAAAATATTAAAATATTAAAATCTGTTGAACAACTTGTTCTGATCAAATACCAGTCAAATTCGGGAAATAGTTCAACAAGTACAGGCACAACAATGAACACTGGTTCCAGTTCGCAAACAACAGGTACGTCATCTATGGGCGGGATGGTGACTTCTGCTCAGTCAGGGGTGAATAACTCCCAGGGTTCATCCGGTTCTTCTTCCATGCCATCCCCTGGTTCCTCAATGTCATCAGGCGAACAGAATCAGATGGTAAATTTGTTCAGGATTCAAATGGAATTAAACTCCCTCGAAAACAATCTGGCTTTGTTAAATGACAAACTGAAAACAGATAAGGTAAGTTTTAACAGGTATCTTAACAGGCTGCCCGACAACGAAGTCTTTATTGATGATTCTCTATACGAAGAAAAATTACCTGTAAATATTAATTTTTTAGTCGACAGCATAGCCAATAACCCAATGGTAAAAATGTATCTTGCCGACTCCGCAGCTTATAACACAAGAATGAAAATGATAAAGAAAATGAGTTATCCCATGATCGGTATCGGGGTAAATTATTCTTTAATAAACAAATCAGAAAACAGCACCAGCATGATGAACGGGCAGGACATGATTATGCCAATGCTGACTGTTACATTACCGGTTTACAGGAAAAAATACAACTCCATGCAACGTGAGGCAGAGTTCCTGCGCGATGCTGCCATATACTCATCGGTAAATGCGAAAAATGATATCCGGACATCCTTTCAGCAGGCTGTTCAAAATTTAAATGATGCTGAAAGAAGATTGTTATTATATTCAAAACAATCAATGCTGGCAGAAAAAAGCCTGAATCTGATTATCGTTTCATTTTCTGCCAATGGTTCGGATTTTGAAGAAATACTTCGTATGGAACAGCAATTACTCGATTTTGAACTGAAAAAAACGGAAGCAATAACTGATAAAAATATTACTATTTCCCAGTTGTTATTTTTAACCGGAAATTAAGATTATTAAGAAAATGAAAGCAAAAAAAATATTTTCAAACACCTATTTCAGAAGTTCATTGCTTCTGATAACGGGTCTTTTTATTGGCTGGTTGTTTTTTTATCATTCTGATAAAACAGATAATCAAAACAGTAATCAAAAGGTTGAAAAAACTACCATCTGGACTTGTTCAATGCACCCTCAAATCAGGATGGACCACAAAGGATTATGCCCGATTTGCGGGATGGAATTAATTCCTTTGGAACAAAATACAAACCAGGTTGATGATAATGCTATTGTTATGACTGATGAAGCTGTAAAACTTGCAGATGTTCAAACAGTGATTGTTTCCAAACAGCAACCTGTAAAAGAAGTGCGGTTGTATGGAAAAATCCAGGCCGATGAAAGGTCGGTACAGTCGCTGCCTGCTCATATTCCCGGAAGGATTGAAAAACTTTATGTGAACTTTACCGGAGAAAAAATCAGCAGGGGACAGATTATTGCCAGTATTTATTCTCCTGAGTTAATTACTGCCCAGCAGGAATTTTTTGAAGCATTAAAAATAAAAGATGTTCAACCTCAGATATTAGAAGCTGCAAAAGAAAAATTAAGCCAGTTTAAACTTTCAGGTAAACAAATTGAAGAAATTGAAAAAAGCGGAAAAATAAAATCGGTATTTGATGTTCAGGCAACGGCTTCGGGAGTTATAATCACAAAAAAAGTAAATCCCGGGGATTATGTACAAACAGGAACTCCATTGTATGAAGTGGCTGATTTAAGCCAGGTCTGGGCGCTTTTTGACGCTTATGAAAGTGATTTACCATGGTTAAAAATCGGAGCACAAATTAACTATACATTGTTAGCAATTCCCGGAAAAGAATTTAAAGGTAACATAACGTTTATTGATCCGGTCATCGATCCTCAAACCCGGATAGCAAAGGTTCGCGTAGAATTAAATAATTCTACCGGCGATTTTAAGCCGGAAATGCTGGCCACTGGTGTTGTTAAATCGAAATTACCAAATTCGGGAAACAGTATTGTTGTCCCCCAGTCTGCTGTTCTATGGACAGGGACAAGATCACTTGTTTATATAAAGATTCCCAACACAACAGAACCAACTTTTATGATGCGTGAAGTTACTCTTGGCAATTTTCTGCAAAACAGTTACGAAATTATGGATGGTCTAAATGAAGGTGAAGAAATAGTAACTAACGGAACATTTAGTATTGATGCAGCCGCTCAGCTGGCAGGCAAGTCCAGCATGATGAATGGAGAAGGGAACAACGCTTCAGGCAGTCAGAACCATAATGGCATGAAAATGGATGTAACCCCGGTTCCTGATAAAAAAGATAATCAAAATCCAGGTACTGAACCGAAACAAACAAATTTTAAAGTCAGCGGCCTTTGCGAAATGTGTAAGGACAGAATTGAGACCACGGTAAAGAAGATGCCGGGAGTTAGCTCGGCAGAATGGGATATTAAATCAAAAATGCTTAATATCTCTTTTGATAAAAATAAAATAAGCACTGTCGATATCCGGAAAGCGATTGCTGCTGCAGGTCATGACAATGGAAAATATAAAGCACCGGAGGATGTATATAATAATCTTCCGGGATGCTGTAAATACAGAACAGAATAATTTTTTATTAATCATTAAAATCAATTCATCATGAAAACAAAAGTTTTAAGTTTAGTATGTATGTTCCTTATCGGAACAATGGCTGTGGTTGCCCAGGTTAAAACCGAAAAATTTAAGGTGTATGGAAATTGCGGTATGTGCCAGGCCAGAATAGAAAAAGCAGCAAAGTCTGTAGAAGGTGTAACAAAGGCCAAATGGAACAGCGACAACCAAATGTTAACCGTAACTTTTGATGAATCAAAGGCAAAAGTTACAGATATTCACAAAGCCGTTGCAAAAGTTGGACACGATACTGATCTGGAAAAGGCCGATGCTACCGTTTATTCAAATCTTCCGGGTTGCTGTAAATATGACCGGAAAACAAATTAAAAAGAGGTTTTAAAATAAAAAAGAGGTTGCCTATAGAATAATAGGCAGCCTCTTTTTTATTTACACAATTTAGTAAGAACCCATGATAAGAGAGTAAATAATAAGAATTACCAGTAATATTCCAAGACTCAGGAATAAATATCCAAAGAATTTTACTGTTTTAAGGAAGGATGTTGATATTTCTTTTGTTACAACAACTTGATCAAGTTTTCCTGCTTTTTCCAGTTCTTCATATTCTTTAGGACGATCGGCTTTATATTCATCAACTGGTACATGGCCGGTAAAAATTACAGTATCCATCGGGAATGCCTCTGGACGAAGGTGAGTATTAAAGAAATGAATAGTAAAGATAAATCCAACGGCCAGCAAAGCTTCGTCGCTATGTATAATCTGAGCAACATTGATAACCCATCCGGGTAAGAATTGTGTAAAAATTTCGGGCATCCATAAGATCAACCCGGAGAAACCAATTATAGCTACCCCCCAGAATACTGCTAAATAATCGAATTTTTCCCAATAAGTCCAACGGCCATAATTCGGACGTGGTCCTCTACCCAGGAACCATTTTATGGTTGCAATAAAATCGCGGATATCCTGTTTGCCAAACATTAAAGAATCTTTTCCTAATAAAAATTTCACAGGTTTAATGCGTTGTTTCATCATAGTTTTTATAAGCGAGTACAAATGGAAACCAAAGTAACCAAATGTTATTACAGCTCCTATACGATGTACAATTCCGGCTCCATGCACTCCGCCAAAAATGGTTGCAATAACTCTTGCCCATTCCATGTGAGCAAATTTCAGTGTCATCCCGGTTAAGGCCAGTAAAATAAAACTTAATATTACAAAAATATGCGTAACCCGCTGGCTGCGTTTAAATCTTCTGAAATATTTCGTTTGACCTGAAGAATGTTTATGGTGTTTTTTCTTCCTGGCTTCTTTTATCGATCTCGGTATCCACAGCATTGTATGAAGACCGAAAAATCCGAATACTCCTAAAAGCAACGAAGTCATTCCCCAGAAAGTCCAGAACATGGCTTTGTTATCATTATGGGTTGCGTGGGTAAGATAATGGGTAAATTCTGCATCAATACCGGAATGGCATTTTGAACAGGTTTTATAAATATGTTTTATTCCTACCATGGATTCAGGATTACTTACTTTTAAAATATTATGCGCCCCATGACAATCGGAACAACGGGCCGCCTTTAAATAACCCAGCGTATAGGCTTTTCCATGATACGTTTCCTTATATGTTTCGGCCAGTTTTTTATGACAGGAACCACATTGTACGGTAACTTCAGACATGAATTTATCCTTATCAATTTCCGAAATCACGTGGGCTGTATGGCAATTGGCACAGGTAGGATATTTTAAATTGGTACTGTCGCCCTGTGCAATGGAGTGATCGCTCTTTGAATATTCCTCATAAATGCTTTTATGGCATTTTGCGCAGGTAGTTGGAATATTTTCGGGATGAACCGATGAATTCGGATCGGACTCTTTTAAAATGTTATGCGAAGTATGGCAATCTGTACAAACCGCACTGGCAAGTAATCCCTTTTCAGTTAAACCCCGTCCGTGAACACTGGAAGAATAATCTTTATAGGCATCAACCTCCATTAATTTTGTATTTTTAACTGCCCTTCCATCTTTCTGGTGACATTTACCACATGTTCCAGGAATTTGAGCTCTATATGTTGGTGATGTATCATCATATCTTGATTTTATAATATGCTTCCCATGACAATCTGTACAGAACGGAGCATCTTTCTTTTTGTTTAAATATGCTTTGCCGTGACCGCTGTTAAAATATTTGTTTGCCGTTTCCACATGACAATTCGAACAATCAACATTCTTTGCTGTTTCACAAGGTCTTTCGAGTTTAGAAGAAACATCGGTATGACATTTAGTACACGAAATATTTCTGTGTACGGAAAGAGAAAATTCATGAATATCCACCTTTAATGAAACTTTTTGATTGTTTACCATCTTAAAGACATCATCGGTTGCATGGCATTTTAAACAGATTTTATCGGAAACATTTTCGGTTACAGCTTCAACTGTTACTTTGTGAGGAGGGTGACATTTTGAACAGGCCGGAACATCACCGGGCTTACTTTCCCATAATTCCTGTTTGATAACTTTTTTGTGTACTTCTTCAATTCTTGCATGGCATTTCATACAGGTCTGTGCAATTTTATTGGTCGAAATGGAAGAGTTCGGACTGGTATGAGGAAGTATAAGGTGATTTTCATGGCAATCATTACAGGTAGCGGTGACAATAAGTCCGCTTTTAAACATTCCCTGGCCATGGATACTTTCGCTGTAATTTTCAATAATATTGTGTTCGGTAATATTATATATCCTGGCCACCGGGGCTCCTTCTTTGTGGCATCTCCCGCATAAAACGGGGATATTCATTTTGTATGTACGTGAAACAGGATTCGTACTTGACAATACATCATGCATTCCATGGCATTCTTTGCAATCAGGGGCATAAGGTGCATTTAATTTTAAAGCCTGACCGTGAATCCCGGCATCAAACTGCATTTTGGGCCATTTATGACAATCGCCGCATTCTACTTTTCTTAAATTCCCGGGATGAGGAAACTCTGCAACAGCAGCATCTTTGTGGCAAGAGGCACATTTTACATTTTTATGTACTGATTTATTCAGGGTGTTTTTGTTTACAAACAGCGAAACTGCTTTTCCCTGCTTTACAGTAGAAAGTGTTTGATCCTCGTGACACATCAGACAGTCGTCGTTCGACTGCGCGGATAATCTTCCAAACGACAATAAAATACAAAATACCAGTAAACTGCTTCTCTGTAAAAATTTTAAATATATCTTATTCATTTTACCTGAATTATTAAAAAAAGGATGATAAATGTCAAGTTTAATCATGACAAAAGTAAGATAAATAAAAAACAATATATGTGTTATATAACTGTGTTAAAAAATCCTGTTATATAACATTTCTCTTGATTGGGCCAAAAACATAATGCCAAAGTATTTCTCAATGTAATATTTAAACATATCTAGCTATTTATAAAATAACCTATTTCGATATGGCATTAAATTTCATTAACAAGTTTTTTCAGGCTTTCGTCTTTTTCAACTTCAGCATTGATAAACTCATCGGCATTTATTCCATGTTTTGTAATAGCATTCATAAATAGCCTGGAAAAATGACTCATTTTTTTAGGGTTACGTTTTCCCTTTTTAACTTCCATCCATTCCATAATAACTTTATGGAATTTAAGTTTATGCTCTTCTTTATAATGTGCCAGTGTAATTTTACCATTAATAAAGGTAAAGCTCAAAGGATATTCTTTCGGATGAAATATAACAAAGAACCAATGCCAGACAACAATTGCAAGTGTAAGTATCCCTAAAATTCCTACAGTTTAAAATTGGACAAAAATGTTTAATTTTAATAAATCTGTAGAAAATGAAAAAGACGAGATTTACCGAGAGCCAGAT
>JBBIRU010000013.1:0-175438 GCA_037441645.1 Bacteroidota bacterium | reverse complement strand
AGTTTGTTATCGTGGTTCCGGTGACATCGATTCCGGTTCCGGCGGTATAGGTTGTATTATTATCGGTACTACTAATTGTAAAGTTCGGATAGGTTCCGGTTACGGATGTGGCTCCTCCCTGGGTTATTGTTACAGTTTGGTCAGGTGCAGTGTTTGTTATTGTGGTTCCGGTTACATCAATTCCGGTTCCGCCTGAGTATGTTGGGACATTACCTGCCTGCTCTGAATATAATGAATAAGGTACGCTTAACAATTGTGTTGTTCCCATATCCAGATAACTGGTTCCGCCTGTCGGGTCGGCTTCTACTTTTATATAATGGGAGGCGCTTCCCCAGTTTATGGCTGAAAAGGTTCCGGTTACTGGTGTGCCGCCACCTACATTCAGGGTTACTATACCATAGGCGTTTGTGCTTGCGGTATGGGTTTCGGAATACACAACCGTTCCGGTTATGGAACCGGATATTATGCTTATCTGGAAATTTACCGGTTGGTTTACCAATGCTGTGCCCGCAGCATCGCGAACCACGGACTGGTACTGGAACGACTGGGGGGATTGAGCAAATAAAAACCGGAAAGCTGAAAGACACAGGAATAACAAAGTATACTTTTTCATAATTTATTATATTAGTACATACTTAAAGGTATCATTTTCAAAAATAGTGTTATTAAGCATATGTTTTTAAATTATTAAAACTTATAGATATCAACATTATTTCAACAAAAAATGAATTGAACTGTTGATTAAACGGGCATTATAAAGATAAAAACAAATTATATAACTATCTATATAACTATTATTTAGTTATTACAAATATTTAAGAACAGAAGTAATTAACAGGAAATAGCTCTATTTGTCTTTTTGTAGGTTTTACCTGAATATGTAAAGCCAGATTTAATGCAAACAGATCGTTTCAATACATTATTTGTTAGATATCACAAACTCAACAAATCGCAGATTATTTTTTCATAAATGAATTTAATAAGGACTTTAATTGTTCTATTTCAGCTTTTAAAAGCTTATAATCAGATTTCATGTTGGAATTTTCGTTTTTCAACTTTTCAATTTCTGCATTCAGTTCAATTATTTTTTTCTGATGCTTTTGCACTTCGTTTAATAATAAAACAGATAACATGGGGTATTTAACCGCATCAGGTATTAATTTATCAGAATGGCTATTAGGTACAACTTGTTTTTCAATTGCATACTCAGCTAATTCAGGGATCACCTCGGCCACTTCTTCGGCAACCAAACCGAAATAAGGTTTATTATCGTTAATAGAGATATAAGAAACAGGTCTTAATTTATAAATATCTTCAGTATTTATTTTCAAATCTTCGATATTCATTTTATATCTTTTAGATGATGTACTTCTTAAAATCTGACCTGTGTTAAGAACAACCATATTGGCTGCATTTGCACTGGTAGCAGCATAAGCTCCCTGGCAATACAAAGACGTAACCGATGAATTACCTAAAACAACCTGGTTATTAGCAGTAATATTTGCTGAATAGCCTATAGCAGTGGAGTTAAAAAATGTACCACTCTGAAATGCCAATGTACCAACTGCCGTGTTGTTATTTCCCCCATTATTGACTAAAAGTGCGTTATATCCAATAGCTACATTACTCTGGCCAGTTGTATTCGAATATAAAGCATCTAAGCCAATGGCAGTATTATAGTTTCCTTGTGTATTTTTAAACATGGAGTAAACGCCCAAGGCTGTATTATTCCATCCTGTTGTATTTGCTTTCATGGATTTATAACCTATACCCGTATTCCAATAACCCGAAATATTCGCAAATCCGCTACTATCGCCCATAAAAACATTACTATACCCATCAACATTACTATAACCTGAGCGATAGCCATAAAAATAATTATTTGAACCAATGGTATTTGAATAACCTGCCTGATAACCAATAAAAGAATTATATTTACCTGTTGTTAAAAAATTTCCCGTTTGATGTCCTATAAGATAATTATCAGGAGTCATTTTCATATAAGAAGTTTTTGTTATGGGTCCAATATTTTTAACACTAAATCCTTTTACCGTATCTGAGGTATAAATTCTTGTACTATCTGCATTTATTCGCAAAAAATCATTTGTAAGGGCTTTGGCATTGTTACGACCCGATACAGCGAAACCTCCGCGGTTGGAACCGATATCGGAAATATAAAAATGAATACTATCATTATAAACTCCCATAATTTGCTGACCCAAAGAGTTTTTAATCTCAAAAATGGGTTCGTTTGCCGGTGCGGTTGCACTTCCCTTTATTACTAACCTGCCAGTGGGATTCGACAAGCCCACACCCATTCTTTTATTGGAAGCATCCCATACCATTGCGGCTGTATCACCCGCAAATATACCATTGCTATTGTATTGTACCGTTTTATTTAAACCTCCCGGAGTGCCGGTGTTCAGGTCGGTACTGCTGATGGTAAAATTGGGATAGGTTCCCGAAACTGTTGTGGCGCCTCCCTGGGTTAAGGTTACGGTTTGGTCAGGAGAAGTGTTGGTTATTGTGGCTCCGGTTACATCAATTCCGGTTCCGGCACTATAGGTTGTGTTGTTATCGGTACTGCTGATGGTAAAGTTCGGATAGGTTCCGGTTACTGAGGTTGCACCGTTTCCTGTTATAGTTACCGATTGATCAGGTGCTGTATTTGTTATTGTTGTTCCTGTTACGTCTATTCCTGCACCTGCGTTATACGTTGGAATGTTCCCTGTATTTTCAGAATATAAGGCATAAGGTACACTCAGTAATTGCGTGGTTCCCATATCAAGATAGGTTGTTCCTCCGGTTGGGTCGGCTTCTACTTTTATATAATGAGAGGCACTTCCCCAGTTTACATCTGAAAATGTTCCGGTTACAGGTGTACCGCCACCTACATTCAGGGTTACTATACCATAGGCGTTTGTGCTTGAGGTATGAGTTTCGGAATACACAACCGTTCCGGTTATTGAACCGGATAAAATGCTTACCTGGAAATTTACCGGCTGGTTTACCAATGCCGTACCCGCAGCATCGCGAACCACAGCCTGATACTGAAATGATTGTGGGGCTTGTGCAAAAGTTTTTAATATATAAAAACTTATTAAAAAAAGTAAAAGATTTCTTTTTATCATGATATTAATTTTTAGGTTTAAATATAAAAAATCCAAAACAGTTACTAAATATATATCAGGTTTATTAAAAAAACGTCTATTTCTTCGTTTTGCTTACCAAAAGCAATTTACTATTTCTTAACTACATGTACCGGCAAAACTACAAATTCGTTATATCTTAGACTTTATCATTTTTCACAACATCATCACTCCCATGCAAACCAATCTATTTCAAGATTCTGACTCCACGTTCCGCCAGCATTATCTACCCTGTACACATTAACCTGAAAACCTACATTATTAACATTTCTCGTTGTCACAACAAATACGTCATTAAAGTTTCCGCCTTTTGCAGTTACCGTTATTTTAGGAATTCCTGTAAAAGGAGTCGGAAATACAAAACTGGAAACCTTCACTCCTCCGAGTACATTTGTACCAATAACAGAAGTTCCTCCCTCAATTTTATTAAATGTTGTACCGCTATTTACTCTTAACGATCCGTTAATATCCACTTTTGCCTGAGGGTTACTCCATCCTACACCCAGTCTGCCAGTCAGCGGTGAAAGATACATTGTATTAATTTCGAGTAATAATGGATCAGAATAATAAACATAACCTCCTGAAGCTCTGACCATAAATTGATTAACGTTTGTAGAATTTGTGGTTAAAATAGTTGAAGCATCACCAATAATTATAGAGCCATTATTATTATTGGTAGAAACAAATCTACCTAATGCCATTGAATTATCGCCGGAAGCTACGGTACTAAAGCCTATTGATGCAGATAACATTCCACTGGCAACAGCATTATTTCCTATTGCCATAGAACTATTTCCAATCGATTTGGATAAAACACCCATTGAAAATGAATTTGTACCAGAAGAGGTATCACTGATTCCAAGAGAAATAGAAAAATCACCTGACGATAGCGAATTATATCCGACAGAAGATGACAATTTTCCGGTTGCCTTTGTAAGAACACCAAAAGCAGCTGCACCATAATTCTCAGATGAACTTCCCATGCCCATTGAGATAGAACCAAAACCTGAAGGAGTGGTTTTTGCACCTAATCCTAATGCAAACGAATAATCGCCTTCAGCTTTGGTATAATTACCTGTTTGTATACCAAATTCATTAATCTCTGAAGTACCAAAAGCAAAAGACCCTATTCCGGCAGCTTCGCTTTTATAACCAATAGAAAAACTTCCTGAACTTCGTGCTATAGCAGAATCGCCAAAAGCAAAAGAATTAATTCCATTTGCCTGTGTGGTTTTACCAATGGAAACAGCATAATTTCCACGGGTAACAGGTTTGTATCCCAATGCCTGCGACCAATCGCCCACTGCTTTTGATTCATATCCGGAAGCAAATGAATTAACTCCAACACTATCTTTATCTTCGATTAAAACTTTTCCGGTCAGAAATGCCTCTTTGGTAGGATACCATAAAATTCTGGATTGACTTGGATTAATTATTTCAGTAGTATCAACTGAAACATTTAAATAATCTTTTATTCCGCCTGCATTTATTCCTTTTACAGCAAAACCATTATTGTTTATATCTTCATTCAGATAAATACGGGTACTATCAGGATTTACAACCAGGTAATTATTTGTAAATGCTTTTGCATTATTTCTGCCACTAACTGCAAAACCACCTCTATTAGAAGCAGCATCAGTGATAAAAAACTGTATACTGTCGTTATAAATAACCATTACCTGCTGGCCAAGCTTGTTTTTTATCTCAAATAAGGGAACTGAATCAGGAGCAGAAGGACTTCCCTGAATCATCATTCGTGCAGAAGGGTTAGTAAATCCTAATCCTAATCTTTTATTTGTATTATCCCATATTAAAGCTGTATCACCATCGAAGGAACCGGAATTATTAAACTGAACTGTTTTGTTTAATCCACCGGGAGTTCCAGTATTTAGATCTGTACTGCTGACAGTAAAATTCGGATAGGTACCACTGACTGTTGTTGATCCGCCCTGGGTTAAAGTTACTGCCTGGTCGGGTGCTGTATTTGTAATAGTTGTTCCTGTAACATCTATCCCGGTTCCGCCTGAATAAACAGGAATATTCCCGGCCTGTCCGGAATACAAAGCATAGGGCACGCTTAATAACTGCGTTGTTCCCATATCAAGATAACTGGTTCCGCCTGTCGGGTCAGCTTCTACCTTTATATAATGAGAGGTACTTCCCCAGTTTATGGCTGAAAATGTTCCGCTAACCGGTGTTCCACTGCCGACATTCAGGGTTACTATACCATAGGCGTTTGTGCTTGAGGTATGAGTTTCGGAATACACAACCGTTCCGGTTATTGAACCGGATAAAATGCTTATCTGGAAATTTACCGGTTGGTTTACCAATGCCGTACCTGCTACGTCACGGACAACGGTCTGGTACTGGAAAGATTGGGGTGATTGAGAAAAACTATGCAAACAAATAACAGTAAAAATGATTCCTATCAATATTTTTTTCATAATCAGAAGTATTTTCAGGTTATTATTCTCAAAAATATTTATTAAATATACCATATACAAACACTTCGTCAAAAAGAATAAAAAAAGGCCGGTATTTTCATAACCAGCCCTTTCCTTTTAGAGGAATATTTTTATTTTTTATTTGACATCGCCTTTTCAAGAGCCTCTATTCGTTTTAATAAATCCTGATTAATTCTCTGGAGTTCATCATTTTTTGCATTTAATTCCTGTACAGCTTTTACCAGTGGTACTGTAAATTCAGAATAGCGTAATCCGTAATAATCTTTTTCATTTTTCGGCTTATCAATTCCACTAAAATCGAAGTTCAGTTCTTTAGCTGCTTTTTCAACTTCCTGGGCAATAAAGCCGGTAAACAAAATATTTTCACTGGATTTTGATCTTAAACTGTCCGGTTTATTAAGAAAGTTATCCATTTTATCCTGATCAAAACGGTAAGTAACAGGTCTAAGCTTTGTTATAAAATCAAGCCCGGGAACATTCTCCTTTATATCTTTCTTAAAACGGCCATCGGACAGGTTTGTCCACGCCGCAAAACCACCAATGCTCATCCCGACAGTATTGTCTCCAAGCCTTACCTGGTTACTGGCAGTAATTACAGAATTCGCTCCCAATGCAGTTGAATTTGAATATGTTGCCCCATTATAAAAAGCAAGATATCCTAATGCTGTATTATTATTTCCGGTTGTATTGTTACGAAGTGCAGCAGCGCCATTTGCAGTATTATTACTTCCGGAAGTAGTATATTGTAATGCACTTGATCCTGTTGCAATATTATCATTTCCAATAGTATTAGAAGATAAACAATTATTACCAATGGCAGTATTATCAATACCTGTAGTATTACTATAAAGCGCATATGAACCAACACCTGTAGTATAGTTTGAAGATGTATTGTTTAATCCAGCCTGATAACCAATAAAAACATCATTTGTTCCGGTTGTACTGTAACCAGCCTGGTATCCCATAAAAACATTACTTGAACCGGTAGAATTATATCCAGAATAGTAACCCATAAAAGAATTACCTGTTCCGGTTGCATTATAACCGGCCAAATACCCTAAAGCAGAATTATTATTACCGCTAACATTGTTACGAAGTGCAGCTGCACCAACTGCAGTATTTTGGATTCCGGTAGTATTATATTGAAGTGCACTTGAACCTACGGCAATATTATCATTTCCCGAAGTATTTGAAGAAAGAACATTATTACCTATGGCAGTATTATCAGTTCCTATTGTATTATTAAATAGCGCATAAGAACCTATTGCAGTATTATAACTACCGGTAGTATTATGATTAAATGTCATAAATCCATTTGCTGCATTCTGATTTCCGGTTGTATTGGCTAAACCAGACTGGTATCCGATAAATGAGTTGTATGTTCCGGTCGTATTATTTTTACCTGCCTCATAACCAATAAACAAATTATAACTTGCAGTATTATAATAACCTGAGTTGTATCCTAAAAATACATTATAGTTACCGGCAATATTCGTAAAGCCACTTTGATATCCAATAAAGGAATTGTATTTGCCAGTTGAAGTATTCTTACCTGCATCATGTCCGATAAAATAGTTTTTCGGAGTCATTTGCATATAACTATTATCTGCCGTTGTACCGATATTCTGTACACCAAATCCGGCAAGAGTATCGCCGGTATATACACGGGTAAAATCAGGATCAACGTATAAGAAATCATGAGTTAATGCTTTTGAATTATTTCTTCCGCTTACTGCAAAACCTCCTTTATTTGATTTGGCCCCGGTATCTTTCACATAAATATGAACACTATCCGGATATACTACAAATACTGTTTGCCCGGCTGCATTTTTCACTTCAAACAAAGGATCTGTAGGTAAAGCTGTTCCGCTTCCCTGGACAACCATTCTTCCTGCAGGGTTAGTAATTCCTACACCCACATTTCCGGTATTGTTATTATAAATGTGATTACCGTTTTGAGTCCAAACACTATTAATTGTATTACCGCTAAGGCTAAGCCCTGTTCCAACAGCACCAATAAATGGATTTTCCCAGTATACATATGTATTAGGACTCGTACCTCTGACAGTCAGTACCTGTCCGCTGATACCATGACTGCCTGCATAATCATAGATATGACCATAATACATATCTATGTAATTAGCATTACTTGCGCCCAGGCCTAAAATACGGGCGCCTGTAATATCCTGGTTATTCATGTTAATACCTGTGCTTCCTGCACTGTTTCCATTGGTTAATGTCTGAGCCAGAGTCTGGGTTGAACTAAAGGTTGTTCCTGTTAATCCTAAGCCTGTGCCTGCACTATATGTTGTATTATTGTCCGTACTGCTGATGGTAAAGTTCGGATAGGTTCCGGTTATGGTTGTGGCTCCTCCCTGGGTTAAGGTTACAGTTTGGTCAGGGGAAGTGTTGGTTATTGTGGTTCCGGTTACATCGATCCCGGTTCCGCCTGTATAAACAGGAATATTCCCGGCTTGTTCGGAATACAAAGCATAGGGTACGCTTAATAACTGCGTGGTTCCCATATCAAGGTAAGTTGTTCCGCCGGTTGGGTCGGCTTCTACTTTTATATAATGGGAGGCGCTTCCCCAGTTTATGGATGAAAATGTTCCGGTTACTGGTGTGCCGCCACCTACATTCAGGGTTACTATGCCATAGGCGTTTGTGCTTGCGGTATGGGTTTCGGAATACACAACCGTTCCGGTTATTGAACCGGATAAAATGCTTATCTGGAAATTTACCGGTTGGTTTACCAATGCTGTCCCTGAAGCATCGCGAACTACTGCCTGGTATTGGAAAGACTGGGGAGGTTGAGAAAAACCATGCAAACAAATAACAACAAAAGTAATTCCTATCAATATTTTTTTCATAATCAATTAATTTAAGAATTTTACTTTCAAAAGTATTTAATAATAAAGTTACATGCAAAACTTTCGTCAAAAAAAGAAAAAATAAAGACCGATTATAACTCGGTCTTTAAAACATAAATATAGTGTTATGATATCCTGTTTATCTTTTAAATAAAATAGCTGTATTATTTCTTCAACAAACCATTACTTTTTGCATCGATGCCTTTTGTAGCAGGAAGTCCGTAAGCTTCAGGGTACAAATAATAACCTTTATCGTCATCCGATTTATCAACTTCCGTAGGAATTCTGTTTTTCTCGGCAAACGGATCATGTCTGATGCCTGTTAACATCCAGGAAACTTTCATTCCCGGAGTTCCTCCTGCTATTTCAAACACGTTTCCTGACACTTCTTTAGAAATATAAAGGTTTGGTCCCGGAGCACCGATAGAGGTTAACTGATAACGGAAATTATCATTTAATGCTTCAAACCAATCGGGTAATGTAACAATTGCTTTTCCGTCATTATCTAACACTACCACTCCATCATAAATATTTTTCATATCCGGACTTTCTACAAATGAATGGTATAAGTATTTATTTTCGGGATCAAGCGGGTGATCTATTTTAAACGAACCACCTCCCTTTGACAATGTTCCGGTTACATTAACATTTCCTGAAAAATAACCTGCGTATGCTGTAGCTCCACCTGAAGCAGTTCCATAAACCCCATATCTTGTGCCTGTACCAGCACCTGAAGCATTCGCATATACAGCAAAAGCACTTCCTGATGCCAGATTGACACTTCCTTCAACTCCTTTATATTTTCCAACACCTTTTACCCCTACTCCATAATAATCTGTAACCGCATGAGTACCTAAAACAGCAGGATTATCATTTGTCACAACATCGTCTACAGCAGTTAATTTACTGGTAGGCGTTATTGTTCCAAAACCCAAGAAACCTGTATTGAAATTCCCATAAATTAATGGATCGCTTGAATTATTATTGGCCATCCATAATGTATTTGACACCCCGTCTAAGTTGCTCATACCGGCGTTATATCCAATAATAACATTATTTGAATCCAATAAACTACCATATGCTGCCATGAACCCCATAACAATGTTATTATTTCCATTTGAGTGAGCACCGGTATTCCATCCAATATGAATATTATTATTTCCTCCGGTTGAATAAAGCCCGGCCTGACCGCCAAGAAAGACATTTAATCGTCCATTTATCTGCCAGGCACCTGCACCTTTTCCGATGTAGGTATTGTTGTCGCCGGTAGTATTACTTGATCCGCTGCTTTCTCCCACACATGTATTACTTGAACCTGTTGTTGTACTTTTACCTGATTCCCTGCCAACAAATACATTATAATTACCAGTTGTATTGTTCTGCCCGGCATACCAGCCAATAAAAACACCCCTCATTCCAGTGGTATTTTTCTGTCCGCTTAAGTAACCAATAAATGCATTTTCATATCCTGTTGTATTCTCATAACCAGCCTGATATCCTGTAAAAACATTTTGATAACCGGAAGTGTTTTTAAAACCTGCCTGGTATCCTAAGAACACATTATTACTACCATAATTTGTTGTATAACCTGCCTGATTACCTATAAAGACGTTATTTAGTGAGGAAATATTACTATAACCAGCCTGATATCCCAGGAAAATATTATTTCCTCCGGTTGAATTACCATATCCTGATTGATAACCAATGAAAGAATTATAAGAACCTGTTGTATTATTTTTACCGCTTTCAAATCCAAGAAATGCATTATAGCTTGCATTATTCATGTATCCGGTGTTATACCCTAAGAAAACATTGTAATTTCCGGTTGTATTAGTATAACCACTTTGGTTACCAATCATTATATTTTTAAAGCCTGAAGTATTATTAAAACCTGCACTATCACCAATTAAGATATTACTATAACCAGATGTGTTTTTATAACCAGAACGGTACCCTATAAAATAATTTTTATACCCTGTGGTGTTTGTAAATCCAGATTGATAACCTGCAAAAAAGTTATATTTTCCGGTAGTAGATTTCCCAGCCTGATGTCCAATCAGATAATTCAGAGGTGTTAATTGCATATAGGAAGTTTTTGCACTTAATCCAATATTTTTAACACCAAATCCTTTAATAGTATCACCAGTCCAGATTCTTGTACTATCAGCATTAATTCTTAAGAAGTCATTTGTTAGGGCTTTTGAATTATTTCTTCCGCTTACTGCAAACCCACCCTTATTGGAAGCAATATCAGAAATAAAGAAATGAATACTGTCATTATATACTGCCATAATTTGCTGACCTGAAGAATTCTTAATTTCCAATAAAGGTTCAGCAGCAGGTGCACCTGCTTTTCCCTGAATAACAACACGACCTGTAGGACTGCTTGATCCGATACCCAGTCTTTCGTTGGCATTATCCCAGATAAAATTTGAGTTGCCGGCAAAAACTCCTGCATTATTATATTGTATCGTCTTATCAGCGCCACCTGGAGTTCCGCTATTGTTATCTGTAGCAGGCGCCCAGTTTGTTCCATTCCACTCAATTACCTGACCTGCAGTAGGAGCTGTATTTAAAACGCCCCTGCCCTGAATCTGGTTTGCATTCCATAAAGCTGTAGTTGTTTGTGCATTAATAACGGTTCCGGAAACGGTTATTCCTGTACCGCTGGTATATGTTGTATTATCATCTGCAACAGGAACCCAGGCTGTACCATTATATTTTAATACCTGCCCGTTAGCAGCACCCATACTGTTCAATTTAGCAGCTGTTACATTTCCGTCTGCAATCTTAGCAGTTGTTACAGCGTTACTGGCAATTGTTAATGCGGAAGATCCGGTAACATCACCCGTATGTGTAGCATTAGGGCTGGCATTGGTAACAGTAAAATTAGGGTATGTTCCGGTAACCGACATTCCGGTACCGGAAGAAATAACAACTGTCTGGTCAGGTGAAGTATTTGTAATTGTTCCTGCACTTATCTGAATTCCAGTACCGGCAGTATATGTACCGGCAGGCCCGACTAAAGAAGTTCCGCTACCCCATGCTCCTCCTGTTTTAGGACCAAACATTGTGTTGGTAACAGTATTAATATAAAAATCTCCGTTTACTCCCTGGGTTGTTGGATTTAGAGTTCCATTCAAAACGGTATAACCATTCGTTCCATTTGTTCCATTTGCTCCATTTGCACCTGCAGCGCCCTGAGGCCCAACCAATGAAGTACCGCTACCCCACACACCTGCTGCTTTCGGACCAAAAATAGTGTTTGTTGAAGTATTTATATAAAAATCTCCGTTTACTCCCTGGGTTGTTGGATTTACTGTTCCGTTTAAAATGGTTTTCCCATCTGTGCCATTTGTTCCAGCTACTCCCTGCGGCCCTGCCGGAGCCTGAAATTCTACCCAATGCACTGCATCCTGCCAGGGTTGGGTAGTTGAAGTGAATGAAGAAGTCTGGCAAATCCACATTGAATTTACAGCCGGATTACTGGTTGACCTGTCGAACACATAGTCGCCATTTGAATAAGTAGTTCCGCTTAACCAGTTTCCGCGATTTGTTAATCCTGTACCAGCAGGGCCCTGAACACCCTGAATTCCCTGAGGTCCTACTAATGAAGTTCCAGAACCCCATGCACCGGCTGTTTTGGGACCAAATATTGTATTCGTTGTTGTATTAATATAAAAATCTCCGTTTACTCCCTGGGTTGTCGGGTTAGAAGTACCATTTAAGACAGAGTAACCATTTACTCCATTTGCACCTGGCGCTCCATTGGTTCCGTTTGTACCATTTGTTCCAGCCGGTCCTATTATAGAAGTTCCGCTACCCCATACACCTGCTGTTTTAGGACCAAATAAAGTATTTGTTGCTGTATTTATATAATAATCTCCGTTTACTCCCTGGGTTGTCGGATTTACCGTTCCACTAATTATTGTATTACCATTTGTTCCATTGGCACCATTAACTCCGTTTGACCCGTTTGTACCGTTTGAACCATCCTGAGCTATCATCTGCCATGCTGTACCATTCCATATATAAGATTTTTTATCTGTAGAATTGTAATATGCCTGGTTTAAAGTGGGACTTCCGGGAGCAGAAGCATATGTGCCTAACCATGAAATAGAAACTCCATTTATTCCGGCTACTCCCTGATTTCCCTGGAGCCCCTGAAGTCCCTGAGGACCCTGAGCACCCGTAGCTCCGTCCTGGCTTATCACCTGCCAGGAGGTACCATCATAAATATATGACTTACCTATTGTTGTATTGTAATATGCCTGATTTAACGTGGGTGAAGATGGTGCCACTGCCAGGCTTCCCAGCCAGCTTATTGAAACTCCATCCTGGCCAGGAAGACCCTGCAATCCCTGAATTCCCTGCAATCCCTGGTTTCCCTGTAATCCCTGAACACCTTGTGACCCTTGGTTTCCTTGAGGCCCCTGAATGCCAGGTAATCCATCTTTCGAAATTATTTGCCATGAAGTTCCATCATAAATATAGGAGATACCATCATTGGTATTATGATATGCCTGATTTAATAACGGACTCGAAGGATTGGATGATAAATCTCCCAGCCATTGTACTGAAACACCATTCTGACCCGGATTTCCATCGTTCCCCTGGAGACCTTGAGGGCCATCATTTCCCTGAGGACCCTGAGGGCCGGGAACTCCATCTTTTGCAATTATTTGCCATTGTGATCCATCATAAATATAGGATATACCATCTATTGAATTATAATATCCGTCATTTAAAGATGGAGACAAAGGGGCGCTTCCAAAGGAACCCAGCCAGTTTATTGAAATTCCGTTTACACCACCGTTAGCTGCTGTCTGAGCATATAAGGCATACGGAACGCTTAACAATTGTGTTACCCCCATATCAAGATAAGTTGTTCCTCCTGTGGGGTCAGCTTCTATCTTAATAAAATAAATATTATTGCTCCAGTTGATACCAGAAAGAGAACCCGTTACCGGCGTTCCTCCACCTATGCTCAACGTTACAACTCCATACGCATTGGTTGATGCAGTATGAGTTTCAGTAAATTCAACAGTTCCTGTAGGTGAACCAGACAAGATACTGATTTGAAAATTAACTGACTGATTAATCAATGCGTTACCGGCAGCATCACGTACAACTGCTTGATATTGAAACGATTGTGGCGTCTGTGCTTTTACATTAAAAGGAATTAAAGTAACAATCCATGCAAAAGCTGCAAGAATAAATGTTTTCATATAGTATAATTTTTAGAACTATTGTTTTGAGATCTGGAATATCTTATTGATTGAATTATCCTTATTCCTTACCTCTAAAAAATACTGTGCCGATGCAAGTTTTGACATGTTTATTGACACTTTATCCTGTGATGCCGAATAACTTTGTTCAGAAATCATTCTTCCGGTCACATCATACAAAGTAATATACAACATATTCTGATCATCTGTTTTCCAATCAACAACAACAAAATCGGTAGCAGGATTAGGATAAACATTGACTTCAAAACCTTCTGTTTTTCCATTGGTTACTGAAAGAACATTATATGAGGGTTGTTGAAATCCTTGCGTTAAGGTTGTACTTCCACTGGTTGCAGTTGCTATAACTGGTTCGCCAAGAGTCCAGCTTACAGAATATCCGCCATTGGAAGCATAATTACCAGCGGTTGCTACAACCTGGGGAGAAATGGATTGAGCATTAATAAATTGAATTGCAAACAAAGCAACAGCGAGAGTAAATACAATTTTTTTCATAGTAAATTCTTAAAATGTTTATAAACCAAAAATATAATAATTAAATTAATATTCCATAATTTTTATCAAATTGTTAATAAATAAAAACGACCGGTGTTTCACCGGTCGTTTTTATTGCATATATATGAGCTACTTAATAACAATTTTATGAGTTACTACTGCATTTGCATTCTTTATTGTTGCAAAATATAATCCTTTGGAGAACCCGGATAAATCTAAATTTAATCTCTCCTCTTTTTGAACAACAAATTTATTAAAACAAATTATTTTCCCGGAAACATCGCAAACACTCAATTCTATTTGTCCGGATAATGAGCCAACGTTTACTATTATATTACCTTTTGAAGGATTAGGATACAATGAAGAACCGGTTTCAATCTCTTCACTTTGATTTACATTCACATTAGAGTCCCATTTATAAATTCCGCTGGTCGTTGCATTAAGGCTGAAACCTCCGGCCCATCCGGTATAATCATCAATAAACCGGACTGATATGTATTGAACGCCTGTATCAACAACTGTCCATGTAGAGCCATAGTCCAGGCTATAAGAGCTATTATAATGAGCCGAACCATTTGCACCGCCATCGGTTCCTACGGAATAAAATTTTCCGGGCAGGTTGGGAACAGCGCAGATATCACTTTTACCCATTCCATTTCCAGGTGTTACGGTATTCCATGTAGCTCCCCCGTCGTTTGTAACTTTCATAGTTAGTGTTGTAATAGCACCGGTTCCCGTGTTATAAACAATTTGCTGAGAAATCCCGTTATTCTCATTATTAAAAGCAATTTTTTGAATATCCGTTAAACCAGGCGTTAATACAGTCCAGTTTAACCCTTTATCAATTGTTTTAAAAATCCTTCCTTTATTAGTACCAAACCATGCAACATTGTTAAATGCGTCATAAACTCCTGTCCATCCCATTTCACCCGATTGAGCATCCGGAATATTGGCAACAGGTACTGCCGTCCATGTAGTTCCTCCATCACTTGTAGTATATATTTCAAATTCACTGCTTACGGGATCGCCCATACAAAATCCTTCATTTTCATTAAAGAAATGAAGTACATTTAAGAAACTTGCAGAATTAACAAACATAGATGCATTATTCTGATTTATCCAGGTTGTTCCGCCATCAGAAGTAAAATAAACTTTACCGCCTGCACCGGTTGTTGGATACATTGCCACCCATGCTTTCTGGTCAGATACAGCAGAAATATTGGCAGGAGATATTCCGGCGGCAGGAGATATTGTACCCGGAACCCAGGTTGTGCCCGCGTTTATTGTTTTAGTAAATTCATTTACAGGGCTTCCGTTAGTACCATCAATAGCAGTTGCCCATACAACAGAATCCGTAACAATTGATATCTGGTACGCGCCCCTGTACATCGAAGCAAATCCGCTTGCCTGCTCAATCCATGCACTATTGGCCGGTTGCTGGACATTAATATAAGTGGTTTTTGTTTCAGTACTGTTATTAGTTCCATCAGAAACATAAAGTACTACACTATAAACCCCGGGTGTGCTGTATACAATGCTTTGCGGGTTCTGAATATTCGAAGAAGCAGGTGTCCCGCCAGGAAACGACCATGACCATGAAGTAGGATTCCCTGTCGATAAATCTGTAAAATTAACCAGGCCGCCTGTATTAATATAGTTTCCGCTACAGGTAAAATCGGCAGTTACAGGAGAAATGCTGTCGGAAACCATTGTAACAGCCGCAAAAGCATTGATTCTGCCGGCGCCTACCATTCCCTGATGGGTCACATCCTGCAACGATTCAATATTTACACAGGTAGCTTTCAGATATTCTTCTACTTTTTCGGGAGTTAAAGTTGAATCTACCGATAACATTAACCCGCAAAGCCCGGCAGTAATCGGGCAAGCCATAGAAGTACCAGCCATTTTTCCATAGGCATTACCCGCTGTTGTGCTATAAACAGTATAATTCAAGAATATATCCACAAGACCTCCGTTATTCTGGTAACCACCGGGAGCCATAACATCTATCCATGTTCCGAATTCTGAAAATGCGGAAGCTTTGTCGTCTCCATTGGTTGAACCTACAGATATAACATGATTACAGGCGGCAGGATAACCAATATAATTTACATTGTTAGGATCTTCCGAGCCGTCGCCGTTATTACCGGCCGCACCCACCAGGACACATCCTTTATTATATGCGTAATCAACAATCATTTGCATGGTCTGAAAAAAGGAAGGCCCTCCGAAGGACATACTAATAACATCAGCACCGTTATCGGCAGCCCATGTAATTCCTTCGAACATGGCTGAAACACCCTGCCCTCCGTCGGCATCTTTTCCTGCTTTAATTGCCATCAGGCTGCAATCAAAACCAATAGAAGCAGTTCCTACTCCATTATTGGTTGCAGCACAAGCCAGGCCAGAGGTATGTGTACCATGTGACCAGATGGTAGTATTGGTTGGCGGAGCAGGGTTAGCGTCTCCGTCACCCAGGTCAATAGCGACTACTACCTTTGGAGCAATATCGGGATGTGTAATATCTATGGCATTATCAATTACCGCAATTTTAATGGTACTGCTTCCATGAGTAGCATCCCATGCTGTAGCCGCATTAATTTTATCGAGATGCCACCGGTTTCCGGTAGTTGAATAATTGGGATCATTGGGCGTAAAACTGACATGAAAGTAGGGCGCTTTTTCTGCATATTCAATTTCAGGATTCTGACTTATTTCACGAATAAGATACTCTACCTTTTCCTTTGCATTAAATTCTATTTTAAAAATCCTGTGAAGTTTGGGGTCAGTGGTCTGCCAGAATGTATTTCTGACAGAAGTAATCTGAAAATTGTCTTTTATACCTTTTAAGAAAGGAACATCATCAACCATCGCTTTTCCCATTTTTACAGAAAAATTCAGAGGAGCATCGTTTTTAAACTTTATATAAATACAACCATCTACGGCATTTCTGTCTACAGTCTGAGCATTTCCTGCCAGGGAAAAAAACAGAAAGGCAAATGGAATCAGAATCCGGATAAATTGTTCACATGATTTCATATAGTCAGGTTTTTAGTTTGATTATTAAGCTTTAAATATATTTATTCTTTCGAAAACAAAAAATGATTATTAATAAAATTTCAAAAAGAGGCTGTATCAAAGTGCAGAATTTAAATTTTCAGCCACATTGAGCTGGCTACCCTAAGTCATAGCAAGCTCAAAACGACAGCTTTGAGGCAGCCTTATAAGAAAAATAGAATAATTACTGAAATCTATGGATTTGTTAATGCCTCCCAATACTCCAGCGCTCTGCGGGTATGAGGTATTACAATAGTTCCGCCCACCAGGTTTGCTACTGAAAATATTTCAAATAATTCGTTTGTGGTGACACCCAGTTCATAACATTTTTCAAGATGATATTTTACACAATCATCGCAACGTAAAACCATTGAACTTACCAGCCCCAGTATTTCTTTTGTCTTAGCCGGCAATGCACCTTCCTGGTATGTTAATGAATCAACACTGTATATACGTTTCATTATTTTGTTATCTGCATCCAGTATTTTTTTGTTCATTTTTTCGCGGTATTCACGAAAATCTTTTACCATTTTATTCATGTCAGATAATTTTTCCGATTAATGTTGCAGAAGTGGCTTTTTCGACCATAACATGTACAAAATCTCCGGGCTTATTATGTATTCCTGGAAACACAATAACTTTATTCTGTGAGTTCCTCCCGAACATTTCATCGGCAGATTTTTTAGAAACACCTTCCACGAGCACTTCAAACGTTTTACCTATATCGTTTTTCTTTGATTCTGAACTAATTTTATTCTGTAATTCAATAACTTCATTTAATCTTCTTACTTTGACCTCTTCAGGAACATCGTCGTTCATTTTTTTTGAAGCATATGTTCCCGGCCTGTCGGAATATTTAAACATAAAGGCAAAATCGTATTGTACCTCTTCCATCATGGAAATAGTTTCCCTGTGGTCAGCTTCCGTTTCTCCGCAGAAGCCAACCATTATATCGGTTGATACAGCGCAATCGGGAACAAAAGTTCTTATAGCTTTTATCCGTCCGAGGTACCATTCGCGCGTATACGCACGGTTCATTGCTTTTAAAACCAATGAACTGCCGGATTGCACTGGCAGGTGAATACTTCTGCATATATTGTTATATTTTGCCATTACTCTCAATACATCATCGCTTAAATCTTTCGGATGATTGGTACTGAAACGAATCCTGATGCCGGGAAATTGAGAGGCAACCCTTTCCAATAATTTATCAAATGTTACCCGCTCCGGTATTGTCTCATAAAAATATGAATTAACATTTTGTCCGATTAACGTTACTTCTTTAAATCCGTTTGATTCAAGATCGTTTAATTCATTCAGTATCGTTTCGGGACTACGGCTCCGCTCTTTTCCCCTGACATAGGGCACAATACAATATGAACACATATTCTGACAACCCCGCATAATAGAAATAAAGGCCGATACTCCGTTGTTTTCATAACGAACAGGAGCAATATCAGCATAGGTTTCATCCTGTGACAGTATCACATTTATTGCTTTATTTCCGGTTTCAGCTTGTGCGAGAAGATCGGGCAAATCCCTGTACCCGTCTGGTCCTACCACAAGGTCAACTACCTTTTTTCGCTCCATCAGTTCTTCTTTCAGTCTTTCGGCCATACAACCCAGCACCCCGACTTTTAAACCGGGAAATTTTTTCTTTTGTTGATTAAACAGATCCAGCCTCCCGAAAACTCTCTGTTCGGCATTTTCCCTGATGCTGCATGTATTCAGAAATATAAAATCGGCCTCCTGGTATGAATCGGCCATAATATATCCGGCTTTGTTCAATACCGATGCCACCACTTCACTATCGGCCACATTCATCTGGCATCCATATGTTTCTATAAAGTACTTTTTCATTTTTATTATGTCAGGCACCGCAAAGATAATAAATCTGTCTTAAGTAACATTTGTTATATAAAAACCGCTAACGACAACGTTTAAATGCATTTTCCAGGATCATTTTCGTAAATAACTCATGACCACCGGTTTCAGAAAAAAGAATTTCATCAGCGCTGGAAGGATCATTCTCCGGGAAATAAATACTGCAATTCGGGTTAATCTCCAGCATAAATAATTCCCCCGAACTATTCATTCTCAGGTCGCAGCGGGCATACCCATTACCGTTCATCGCTTTAAACATCGAAGATGACATCTGTTTTATTTTATCAGAAATATGTGCATTCTTTACCGGAATATACTTCATGGACACATGGCTTTTCCACTTCAAATCGAAATGTTTGAAGGATTCTCCTTCCGGGAACAGTACCTCCATCGGCTGAAATACAACTGGATTCGAAGGCTGTTTTGCATTTTCTACAACCAGGGCTGTATATTCAGAGCCATCAATATACTCTTCCACTAATGATCCTTTAAATTTTTCAAGCATTCTGCTGATTTCAGCAATCAGGCTATTTTCATTAAATACTACTGAATCTTTGGTCATTCCGATGGAGTTATAACTATTCGGATGCTTTACTATCATAGGAAAGTTCAGGTCTTTCAGAGACTCTGTTTCTGACAACGAATATATTTCGAATCCTCTGGGAAAGCGAATACCTGCTTTTATACACGCCATCTTCATTTCTTTCCTGGTTGGTTCATAAAAACCGGAAGAAGCTCCTGTAAAAGGAATATTCGTTTCTTCCAGAATCTTAACAACTTCTATCCCGGGACGATCATCGCCAACAGCGCCATCGCACAGATTAAATATAACATCAAACTTAGCTGTTAAAATTTCTGTTACCTGTTTCTTTGACTGCAGTTTTGAAATATAAAACCGTTCCCAATCATTTTCTCCCAGCCAGGAAACCGGGTTTGCAAAAGGCTCCACCTGACTAATCGAAGATTCGGAGTTAATATTATCTACATTTAATATAGCGATTTTCATTTCTAACAAATAAAAAATCAGGTTTCAGCAATTATTATATTGTATAACATCTATAAATATTTTGTTTACTTTACATTCTTGCTTACTTTTGATAAGTACAAATTTACCTTTTTTATGGAAACAAAAATAGAAGTTTCAGATAAGGTTATAATGGAAACTATAAATTGTGAGAAAAACTTCTCATGCCTTAAAAATAACGGTCACAAACTATGTAAAGTAACAGACTGCATTAGTAATAACATTCACTTTCTTGAATGCACAAACAACGCTAACTGCAATTATAAATTATTATATGCCGACTCCTATGTATGCCTATGCCCTACGAGGAAAGAAATATTTAATAGATATAAAATATAGCCATTACTTATCCGTAATAATTAGCACTCAAAAACCTATTATTACCCACATATCTGAGATTTGTTATTTATATAATTAATATTTAGAAACTGTTTTGAATTTTAATAAATCTAAAAAAACTCAAAAGCAGCGGTTATCTTTCGGCCATTCGACTCCGCTCATGGCCTCAGATGACTGTGTCGGGGGGGTGTAATTCAGATTAATAAAGGCATTTTTTGAATATTATT
The DNA here is from genome assembly GCA_037441645.1 of Bacteroidota bacterium. GTDB lineage: Bacteria > Bacteroidota > Bacteroidia > Bacteroidales > GWA2-32-17 > GWA2-32-17. The sequence goes on along the minus strand of JBBIRU010000013.1, from coordinate 154,682 downwards.
CATGTATAATTATGAATTAAATCAGTAATTGATAAATTTGTATTTTATAAAAACGGACTCTATCTGCTATGGCTAAAGAAAAAGATGATCAAACTGATGATTTAAAAGAACAAATAAAATCACTGAAACACAAACTTTCCATTTCCCATACTCAAAATAAGATTAATGAAGAAAATGACTATTTCTTAAAGGAATCTCAAAGAGTAGCTCAACTAGGCATCTATGTTATTGATTTAAACACATCTGAATTTTCGAGTTCCGAAATCTTTGATAATATTTATGGAATTGATAGTACTTTTAAAAAGACCCTGAAAAACTGGCTGAAAATCATTCATCCTGATTACCAGGAAGAAATTAAAAATCTTTATTCGGTTGAATTGTTAAAAAAGAAACAACCCTTTAACAAAGAATATAAGATTATCAGGCCATCGGACAAACAGGAAAGATGGGTACGCGGACTCGGAGAAATTAAAAACGATAAACATGGTAATTCTTCTAAAATTCTTGGAACTGTACAGGACATTACAAAAAGTAAAATAACTGAAGAAACGTTAATTGAAAACCAGTTAAAATTCAAAGCCTTATCTGAAGCTACTTTTGAAGGCATTTTCTTTTCTGTTGACGGTCACTGTATTGAAGTCAATTCCTCAGGCTGTAAAATGTTTGGGTACAGTCATGAAGAAACCATGAAAATGTACGCAACAGATATATTTACTGATGATTATAAAGACATTGTAATTAATAACATTATAAATAATTATCTTAAACCATACGTTGTTAAAGGATTAAAAAAGGACGGTACTGTTTTCGATGTCGAAATCCGGGGAAAAATAATCAGGTATAAAGGAAAAAATGTCAGGGTTTCGGCCCTGCGTGATGTAAGCCATAGAATTAAAGCAGAAAAAGAGTTAATAGAAAAAGAACATAAATTCAGAACTGTTTTTGAAAACGCCGGCGATGGAATTCTTATCGGCGACAATCATGGAATTGTTATTGAGGTAAATAATAGTTTCTGTAATATGACCGGCTATGTAAAAAAAGATGTATTACATAATCACATCAGCAAATTATTCTCTGAAAGCCAGCTAAATATCAAACCTCTTCGTTTCGACCTGTTAGACCAGGGCCAGTCGCTGATAATGGAACGTATGTTATTAGGAAAAAAAGGAAATCTTATTCCGATTGAAATGAACTCCAAACGGCTGAATGAGAATAATTATATTACCATCATACGCGATCTTACAGAAAGAAAAAAAGCCGAAGAATATCTCAAGAAAACTAACCTTGAATTAATCAAAGCCAAAGAAAAAGCAGAAGAAAGCGATCAGTTAAAATCAGAGTTCCTGGCTAACATGAGCCACGAGATCAGAACTCCCATGAACGGCATTATGGGTTTTGCAAATTTACTTGGCAACTCCCAATTATCAGAAGAAAAAAGAAAGTTCTATTCAAATATTGTAATTAGCAGCAGCAACCAGTTAATGCATATTATTGATGATATCCTGGAAATCTCGGAACTCGAAACAAAACAGGTGAAGGTTATTCCTTCCGAAGTCTGCATAAATAACCTGCTGTTAGAAGTATTTTCAATTTATGATTCAAAAGCAAAAAACAACCAGACCCCGCTTTACTTCAAGACAAATCTTTCTGATGAAGACAGCATTATTCTGACTGATGAAACAAAGCTCAATAAAATACTGAATAATCTTATCGACAACGCTATCAGATATACAAATGAGGGATATATCGAATTTGGCTATAAGCAAATCGATAAATTTCTTGAATTCTATGTAAAAGATACCGGCATTGGAATTAATCCGGATCTTCATCTGAAAATTTTCGAACGGTTTTCCCAGGAAGAAAAAGCCATGTCGAATAAATACAGGGGACTTGGATTAGGATTATCTATTGCAAAAGAAAACGTTGAATTACTGGGAGGAACTATCCGGTTAAGCTCCGAAAAAGGGAAAGGCGCTACTTTCTTCTTTACCATTCCTTACCATCCGTTAAAAGAAAAACAATCCCCGGGAAGAAATAAACAGAAAAATATAACCAATAATAAAATGGCTCGTCCCTTAACAATACTTATTGCCGAAGACGATGAAATAAATTACCTGTTTATCGAGACTATTTTAAGCAATTTACATTGTAACAACAAAATTCTTCATGCCCACAACGGCAATGAGGCTATTAAGCTGTGTAAATCCGACAAAGACATAGACCTGATTCTGATGGATTTAAAAATGCCTGAAAAAGATGGTTTTGAAACAACCCGTTTAATAAAAAAAACAAATCCCGGTATTATAATCATAGCCCAAACTGCCTATACAACCAATATCGATAAAGATAAATCAAAACAGGCAGGATGCGACGATTTTATTACAAAACCCATCCAGGAAAGCTCACTCCTGGCAATCATAAACAAGCACATAAATTTCCCTGAAAAGTGAAGATTTTAATAGCTGACTCACAACCCGTTATTATTGAAGGAATCAGGTCTCTTCTCTCCCGGTTCAACAACCTTCAGGCTATTGAGGAAGCTGAAGACAGAAATACCTTATTCGTTAAATTAAGCGCTTTTATGCCCGATATTTTAATTATTGATTTTGCACAAATTCCCGATCTTTATACCAAAGACATTCGCTTACTGGAAAATATTTCGCCGGACACCCACCTGTTTATTTTCACTGACAATGATAACGAAGAAGATATAATAAATGCGCTTGAATTTAAATCGGTAAAGGCCTACCATTTAAAAAACTGCAGAAAAGTGGATTTTATCAGGGCTGTTTCCGTGGTAGCCAACAACGGAAAAACGTTTTGCGAAACTGTTATCGAATGCCTTCATCATAATTTAACAAGCAGAAACACTTCTCCTGTCCCGGCTGTAAATAATAAAGAATTAACCAAACGGGAAACTGAAATTGTAAAACTTGTAGCAGAAGGAAGAACAGCCAAAGAAATAGCCGGCAGATTATTTATCAGCATCCATACGGTAAATACATACCGGAAAAATATCCTCAAAAAACTGGGAGTCAAAAACTCTTCCGAACTGGTTATGTTTGCTTTAAAAACAAATTTAATCGACTCAACCGAATATTATATATAATAGTTAACAATTCACCTTTTTAGAAGGTGAATTGTTAAGGTTTAGTCAAACAATTTAATAAAAATCTTACAGATTATTTTCACTTAGTAAAAAAATCACTGATGTCCGATAAAAATAGTTTCAACTATTTGCAAATTACTCAATATATTTAGTAATTTTACTCATTATAATTAGTAAAATGTATATGACATTCGAAAGGCAACAAATACAGATACTTGAAAAACGACTTAAAGAAAAAAGACGTTTTATCCAAGTAATAATGGGTCCTCGTCAGGTTGGCAAGACTACTTTAGTTAATCAATTACTTAAAAAAAATAAAAGTCCTCAATATTTTGTATCGGCAGATGGAGCAGCAACTTCTTCCGGATTCTGGATTGAACAGCACTGGAATATTGCCAGAAATTCTTTTATGCAATCTTCAGGTAAAGATTTTGTTTTTGTGATTGATGAAATACAGAAAATTGAAAACTGGAGCGAAACTGTAAAATTATTATGGGACGAAGATTCAAGAAACAAAAGGCAAATTAAAGTTATTTTACTTGGCTCATCCCCCCTGCTTATTCAAAAAGGACTGACAGAATCTTTAGCTGGCAGATTTGAATCAACTTATCTTGGGCATTGGTCATTTAACGAAATGAACAAAGCGTTTGGCTGGGACGCGAATAAGTACGTATGGTTCGGAGGCTATCCTGGCTCAGCCGGGTTAATTAAAGATGAATCCCGGTGGAAACAATACGTTTCTCAGTCATTAATTGAAACAAGTATATCTAAAGATATATTAATGCTAACCCGGGTTGATAAGCCGGCATTAATGAAACGTTTATTTGAACTGGGTTGTCTTTATTCAGGACAGATACTTTCGTTAACTAAAATTCTTGGACAGCTTCAGGATTCAGGTAATACAATCACATTGTCGCATTATCTCGATTTGTTAAATACAGCCGGTTTACTTGCTGGAATTGAAAAATATTCTGCAGATAAAATCAGGCAACGATCATCAAGCCCTAAATTTCTGGTTCATAACACTGCTTTAATCAGCTCACAAAGTATCGAAACTTATAAAGAGGTTATCAAAAAACCAGACATTTGGGGTAGAATTGTAGAATCATCTGTAGGATCACATTTGCTGAACTATTCGTATACCGATGGATACCAATTATTTTATTGGAGACACAGAAATAATGAAGTTGATTTTGTTCTGAAAAAAGGAAATAAAATTATCGGACTCGAAGTAAAAAGTGGTAATACCCAAAATATGTCAGGTTTAAATGCATTTCAAAAACAGTTTGAACCTGATAAAACATTTTTGATTGGTATGACAGGTATTCCCTGGCAGGAATTTTTAAAAATGAATCCTGTTGAATTATTTTAAAAAAGCAAATATTCCATTATCCAGTATAAATAATGCATAAAAATCGTGTTTACTCGAGTTTACACTGAATTCTCAATTAAGAATTTATGTATGTGTTTAACTAAATGCATCACTTAGCAATCAAAGTTTTTTTATCACTTTTGTCCGACTAATTTTTATAATTATATATGTCGTACCTGTGGCACTTTTTCTGTTTTTTGTAATCACTTGCGTTACAAATATATCGTGCCTATGGCATTTTTTTTAAGCCTCGTAGAGGCGACATATTTGTAGAAAAAATAAAGATTCAAAATAAAGCCCCGTAGGCGGCGAAATATTTGTAAATATGGAAAACAGGTTGATTCGTGATATGTAAAATATTTTAGTCGGACAACAGTGTTTTTTTATAATAGAAAATTATCATAACAATTTTAAGATTATTTTAGTAAATGAAATATATTAATTATGCGGTCTGGTATTTTAAGCGAGTTTGATTTCTTTACCCCGCTATTAAGATCATCTCTGACTGGTAAAACATTTTGCCAATTTCAGGTTGAAAATATTCAATAAAAAAAGCCATTCATTTCTGAATGGCCTACTATCAGTGCCCAGGACAAGACTCGAACTTGCACACCCTTGCAGGCGCCAGCCCCTCAAGCTGGTGTGTCTACCAATTCCACCACCTGGGCGAACAAGTGGCAAATATAGATATTTTTTCTAAAAAAGTGCCCGGAACAGGACTCCCCGACTATTTGTTCCCAAATGTCGGGATAAACTTCTCGTCCTGTTCCAAAGAACGATTTATACTTTTATTATCAGTGCCCGGAACAGGACTCGAACCTGCACAACCTTACGGATACTAGTCCCTGAAACTAGCGCGTCTACCAATTCCGCCATCCGGGCGTCAAAGAACATTATTAATTTTTCAGGGACTGCAAAATTATAAATTTTCAGTAATAAAAGTGGTCATTCTCGAAAATAAATGATAGCGGGTATTTCTTCCGGCATAAATACCATGATTGCTATTAGGATAGAATTGAGATTCAAATTGCTTGTTTGCTTCAACTAATTTCGTAACAAGTTCCATACTATTCTGAAAATGCACATTATCATCGGCTGTTCCGTGGCATAGCAGGAATTTACCTTTTATTTTCTTTGTATGGTTGATCGGCGAATTATCATCGTAGCCTTCGGCATTATCCTGGGGAAGTCCGTTATACCTTTCGGTATAGATAGAATCATAATATCTCCAGTTGGTAACCGGCGCCACGGCAACAGCCATTTTAAACACTCCTGCTCCTTTCTCGAGACATAATGTTGAAAGATATCCGCCGAAGCTCCATCCCCATATTCCAATACGACCTGCATCAACATAAGGTAAACTACCTAAATATTTTGCTGCTTCAATCTGGTCAATAGTTTCAATATTACCTAATTTTCTATAGGTACATTTTCTGAATTCTGCACCCCTTGCCCCTGTCCCCCTGTTATCTACCGAAACAATAATATATCCTTTGGAAGCCAGGTGCTGATGCCATACCTGGTAATAATCCCACCTGTCCAATACTTCCTGCGAACCCGGCCCGCCATAAACCGACATTAATACGGGATATTTTTTTGAGGGATCAAAATCGGCAGGCTTAATCATCCATCCATTCAGTTCAACTCCATCAGAGGTTTTACAGGTAAAAAATTCTTTTTTCGAAAAATTGGCATCTTTGGTTTTCTGTAATATTTCTTCATTATCCTGAATCACCCTGATTTTTTTACCATTGTTATCGTATAACGTATACGTTGTTGGGAAATTCGCATTAGAATAACTGTCAACGAAATATTTATAGTTAGAGCTGAATTCAACATCATTGGTTCCGTTTTCGGATGTTAACCTGTTTTTTATTTTACCATCCAAACTGACGGCATATAAGTCTCGCTGTGTTGGTGAGGTTTCGGAAGAAGTATAATAAACCATTTTCTTAATCGGATCGTAGCCTTTAAAAGCATCCACATCCCAATTCCCATTTGTAATCTGGCTAACCAAGGTTCCGTGCATATCATACATATAAATATGATTGTAGCCTGATCTGTCACTTATTTTAAAAAAATATTTCCCATCATCAGTATAGGTTAAATCATCGGTAATTTCAATATAGGTTTTATTCTCTTCGCTGTAAATCACAGTTGAAATTCCATTGGAAGCATCGGCCATAAATAACTCATATTTATTCTGCAGGCGGTTCATCCTAACAAAGCTCAGAACTCCCGGAGTTTTGGTCCACAAGGTTCTGGGAATATACTGATCGGTTTCATTGCCGCAATCCACTTTTATTGTTTTTCCGGTAGCTACCTCATACACATGCAAGGTCACAATACTGTTTGCTTCGCCGGCTTTCGGGTATTTATATTTGTATTCGGTTGGATATAAAGTTCCATACATGGCCATGCTGAATTCTTTTACATTGGTTTCGTCGAGACGTAAAAAGGAAATATATTTTCCATCGGGCGACCAGGAAAAGGCACGGTTAAAACTGAATTCTTCTTCGTAAACCCAGTCGGGTATTCCATTTATAATTGAATTTATTTTTCCGTCACTGGTTATCCGAATTTCAGTATTCTTATCAAGATCCTTTACATAAATATTATTTTCGAAAACATAGGCCACTTTCTTTCCATCGGGCGACATTAGTGCAAGTTGTTGTTTATGCGCAGTGGAAACAGGAATCAGTTTTTTAGCAGCTATATCCCATACATAATAATTGGCTCTGAACGAATGTCTGTAAATCTGTTCATGATCAGACGAAATAAGTATTCTGGTTTCATTATCATTAAAAGCATAATCTTCTATACTTTTTGGTCTTGCACTGGTATCAATAATCTGAGTTAAAGAAAAGATTGTTCCTGTTTCTTTTCCTGACTTATAACTATATTTTGCAATTTTATTATCGGGTGTAAGCAAAGAATAACTTTCACCATCTTTCATTGAAATCAATTCATCGGGTCCCTGGGAATAAAATTTGTATGTTACCCAAACATCTTCAAGTGAAACCTGCTGAGCCAAACCCAACCAGGAGATGACAACAAATAAAACCGAAAATAACAGATTTTTCATAAATCAGACTTTGTAATTTATGTAAAGATTCAAATATTTTAGAAAATAAAAAAAGCCCGGTATATCTTTTTGAGCCTATAAACAAAAAAAGCAGGTTCCCCCTGCTTTTCTTATTCTGTGTTTCCATCCTTGTGTGAAGGACGCTGGGGTCTTTCACTATTTCTGTCGAAAGCTTTTTTAACTGCAATATTTTTACCCATAACCTCTTTTCCATCGAGATCGCGGATAGCAGCAGTTGCTTCCTCTTCATTAGGCATTTCAACAAAGCCAAAACCTTTTGAGCGACGTGTTTCACGGTCAAAAACAACCCGTGCTGTGTCAACTGTACCAAAACTTTCGAAAAGTCCTTTTAAATCATTGTCCTGAAGTTTATAATTCAGGTTTGCAACAAAAATGTTCATAAAATAAAGAAAATTAATTAATTAAATAATAAAAACATGTTTAAAACAGCCTTTGCAGAATATACATTATGTGATAATCTATTACTGGCTAATTTTCAACAAGAATGCAAATGTAAAATATTTTCACTTATGATACAATAGCCTAACATAAATTAAGTTAAAAGCAAATTAAAACAAAAACGGGGACTTTCAGCCGAAAATCCCCGTTCGTTCGTTCAAGAGTTGCCTCTTTCCGGAACCCAGGTTACTGTTATTATGGTCGGTCCGTGAATGATGATTATCTTTCAGAACCCCGGGATGTTTTTGTTTCCCGAAAGAAACTTTGGCATACCCATCACTTGCAGAAGCAGATCATTTTTCTGAATCCCGTTGCCGGAACTTAGTTTTCTGATCCGGTATCGGATGTGATAACTTGTTTAAGGTTACCTGTTCCTTTACCTTGGCCGGAAGAATTTACCCTGCAAAGATTTACACCTATGCATTACCCGAAACGATGGGTTTCATGATCCGGTTGCCCGGATTCGTGAACTTACCTGGCATTTGTAGCCAACCTGTCGCAATTTTCAAAATATCTTTCGAACTTTTGAAAGTTCTGAACCAAAAATTTTCATTTTTTTATCAGTCCGGCTCTTACTCAGCGAGCCTGAATCGCAACTTTTCAATTACTTTAAAGAACCCGGAAACGGTAAGTTATTCTTGTTAAGGAATAATTCCGCATTTCCCTTACTTAAGCAGGTTAACCTTTTATCGCTCACCTGACGATACAAATATACTATCATCAACTCCCCGGAAACAAATTTTCCTGCTGCTTATAATCCACAATGAATCAACCGCTGATATTCACAAAATGTTCATTACCTCCAGACATATGACTCTGCTTAATTTACAAAGCCTTACGTAAAATAATTGTAATAACATGTAAACGCTGAAAAACAATACACGAAATGATTCCAGGCTTTTTAAACAAAATCATTAATATGAACTATAAAAGGTGAACATTTATGAACAATCTATATCTTTACGCTTCTAAATGATTTTAAAATGGAACTATTTAAACACATACTTCACCTTGATTTCGAGTGGCTTATAAACACATATCAAACCTCTATTTATCTGATCCTGTTTATGGTAATATTTATTGAAACAGGCTTAGTTGCTATGCCATTCCTCCCTGGTGATTCATTATTATTTACTTCCGGGTTATTTGCCAGGTTAGGCTACCTTGATCTGGCAACTTTACTTTTATTACTTTTTGCTGCTGCTGTTTTAGGTGATAACTCCAATTATTGGATTGGAAGAACCCTGGGACTAAAAGTCTTAAAAATAAAATTCCGTGGAAAAAATATTGTAAAACAGGAATACCTGGATAAAACCCATGCCTTTTATGAAAAACACGGAACCAAAACAATTATCATGGCCCGGTTTGTACCTATAGTAAGAACTTTTGCACCTTTTGTTGCCGGTATTGCAGAAATGAAGTACAGAAGATTTCTTGGTTTCGACATAATGGGAGGAGCCATCTGGATTTCGACATTAACTTTTGCAGGTTATTTTTTAGGTGAAATAAAGTGGATCAGAGAAAATATAGAGCTTGTTGCCATTGGTATTATTCTTATTTCAGTTTTACCGATTATTATCAGCTTTGTTAAAAATAAAATGAATAAAAAAACCGCATAAACTGATCCGGCGGTTATTACATTTCAGGTTCTGAGTCTTTATTGATTTTCCCTGTGCGACCCGTCGCAAAAGGGAAGCCGTTTTGATTTGCCGCATCTGCATACAGAAACCCTGTCGCCACAGGAAATCTGGTTGCCATCTTCGTCCAGAACTTTAATATCGCCGGAAATAACTACCGGACCATTTTTCATCAATCTTACTGTAGTAATAACATTTGTGTCCGGATTCTTTTCGTTCGCATTTTCACCATTCTTATACCAGGTAAGTGCCCGTGTAGGGCAACGGTCAACAACTGCCTGAATATCTTTTGAGGGCGCACCTGTAATTTTCACCCAGGGACGTTTAATGCTATCAAATACTGACGGCAATTCACTTATACACACAGCCGAATGATCACATAAGCGGGGTTTCCAAACTACGGTAATTTCTCCATTAGTATACTCTTTCCCCACTTTATCCATATTTTCAAATGCCATAATTAGTTTCTTTTTTCTTTTTAACGATTAAAAGGAGATTTTGTTTATATTAAGTCTAAATTAATGAATAAATTCTTTAATTTTGTAAAAAAATTACACTAATTAACGGAATTAATTCATAAATGTAGTAATGAATTTCTTTAACGAAAACAGCCGGCTTGCTGAAATAATAAATACAGATCATCTTTTATTGCCTGTAATGAACCGTCTGGGCATAAAACTGGGTTTTGAGAATCAAACCATTAAACAGGTTTGCAAAAAACAAAACCTGGATCTTAATTTTTTTATCGAGATTATTAATGTTTTTCATAACGAAAACTATTTCCCGGAAAAAAAGCTTCTTGACTTTTCCGTATCCCTTGTTATTGACTACCTGAAAGAAACGCATAAATACTATACAGAATATGTTATTTCTGAGATTGACAGATTAATAGATCTTCTTTTAAAAAACAAAAATAACATTTGTCCCGAAGATGAAATTATCAGAAAATTTTACAGGAAATATAAAGAAGAATTAATTCAGCATATCCGTTTCGAGGAGCAGCAGGTCTTTCCTTATATTCTTACACTTGATTCAGTTAGTCATTCTGAAAGAGATAAAAAAGATTTCCCGAATCAGTATAAAAATTATTCCATTACAAATTTTGAGAAAGAACACTCCAACATTGATGAAAAAGTTCTGGATCTTAAAAATATCATCATTAAATATCTCCCTCCTGATTACAATATATATATAGGCAATACCCTTGTATCGAATTTAATTCTTTTTGAAAAAGATTTGAAAAGCCACACACGGATTGAAGATAAGATTCTTATTCCAAAAGTAAAGAATCTTGAAAAAACGACAGGAATATAATATGAGCCAGGGTCAGAATAAAATAATTGTTATCTATCCTTCAGAAATAATTTTGCAGGGATTTTCAGCAATTCTGTCTGGTACATTTTCAAACAAAATTATTCTGCTCCGGCATCCCGATGAGCTTTCAGACTATCCCCATTTATTGGGACATCTCGTCATTCTCATCCACGATGACTACTTTACTTCATTTAAACATATAATTAACAATAATCTAACATCTTGCGAAATAAAATATCTAGAAATCAGATCTGCAATAAACACAAAAGATCCGGGCGGAATAATTCATTTAAGAGAGAATAAATCTTCCATTATTGAAAAAATCAATCAGTGCATAACATCTTTCAAAAGCACTAAACAAAAAGGAGAAAACAACGAACTTTCGCCCAGGGAAATTGACGTATTAAAATTACTTACAAAAGGTTACGCTAATAAAGAAATAGCCGACAAACTATTTATAAGCACCCATACCGTTATATCGCACCGGAAAAATATTTCTGAAAAAACAGGTATCCGTTCTGCTTCCGGGCTTACTATGTATGCAGTAATTAAAAAGATTATTGACATTGATGAAATCTCTACTTCCGAACTGATCTGAATCCCATCATCTTGGGATTGTCTGCATATCTTACTGACCCTACCTTTGTTTCATAAACTAATAAATAATAATTTTTATGAAACATTCATGTTCTACAAATGCAAACAATGGTAAAAGTGATTTTAAGAAGGTTCCATCTTTTCTTAAGAAAACAAACTATGTACGGATAAAATATCTTTTTTTTATTTTATTCCTGTTTACACTTTCCTTAAGCTATGCCCAGGACAGGGTATTTGCCTATACTTATCAAAGCAACGTGCTAAATAGCGGCCAGAAAGAACTTGAAATATGGACAACCATGAACACAGGAAGAGAGCATTACTTTAAGGGATTTAAAAATCGCCTGGAGTTTGAAATCGGACTTGGTAAAAAAATTCAGACAGCTTTTTATTTAAATAATGAATACCAGGAAGGTATTGGCGTAGAAAACGGTTCGGAATATGTTTATAACAACAACAGGCAAAGTTTTTCCAACGAATGGAAACTAAAACTGAGTGATCCTGTAGCCAACCGGCTGGGCACTGCTTTATATTTTGAATACACGCTTGCACCATTGGCTACCGAACTCGAAGGCAAACTGATTTTTGACAAACAAGCGGGCAACATTATTCAGGCAATTAATATTGTCGGAGAATTTGAATTTGAAAAAGAATTTGAGAATGAAGGAAATGAAATTGAAGTTGAAACTGAAAAAGAAACAGCGATGGAACTGAATTATGGCCTTTCCTGTAAACTAAAAGAAAACCTGTTTCTCGGACTAGAAATTCTTAACCAGAATGAAATCACGGGATCTGAAGTGGAGCACTCTATTTTGCTTGCCGGCGCCGGATTCTCTTATTCCACAAAAGGTTTCTGGATTAATTTCTCCATATTACCCCAGGTAACTGATTTTATTTTAAACAAACAAGACCTGACAGATCACGAACGTATCCAGGGAAGATTAATTTTCGCCTATGAATTTTAAAGATTTTATACCGGCTGTTGTAATTGCAACGCTGATATTTTCAGCCTGTAGCACAGCATTGTATTTACCATCGGACATGGATGCAAAAGCATCCATGATACCGCTTGACAGTCTAATGAAGGGCCGAAAGCTATATATTAATAAATGCAGCAGTTGTCACAATTTGTACTTACCGGAGAAATATACAACAGCCGGATGGGATACACTTTTACCCAGGATGCAGGAAAGAGCAAAAATCAGCAATTCTGAAATAAACATTATAAAGAAGTATTTGTTTGTAAAGCCGGGTAAAAAGGAATAGGATATTATCTTTTAAAGTAATATCCTATTCCCAGTTCAATAACATCAGCCTTAAATTTATGTGTTTTTAAGGTAAGATTGGCTGCAAAATGTTTTGTAACATTAATCCTGAGACCAAACCGGCTGTATAAATAGCCATCGCCTTTCGTATCATGTGTGTAAAAATAATACCCGACCTGCATAACAAAGTAAACTTTATTGAAGACCAGGTTATGTGATACATGTATTCCGGAGCGGAAATTATTCTTTATTTCTGCCTGCGTTGAATCGGTTTTTAACCTCTGACTTATGGATGGATCCCAGAAAATATCCAGCCCCGCTCCCAGCATTCTTCTTGGTGTAATTTGTTTTTCAGAATACATCGAAACAGAAGATGCATAAAACTTTCTGCCATTTGGTGGAGGATTCTCTCTTAAACCTCCCATATATAAAACACCAAATTCGAACTCCCTTTTAAAATCATTATTCTTAGTTTCCGGTTTCTTTACAGGAATTTCGGGTTTCTTTAAACAATATTTTATTCCTGCATTAACCGAAGGAATATTGAAACCTAAATTAGGAACTTTCCAGGCTCCATTGGAATAATGGGTAAACTGAAGTCCAGCATTTAAGCATAATCTATTAAAACATCTTATTTCAGTATTTAAACCTAAATCAACAAAGGCATTGGCTTTGGAACCTATGGCAAGATTATAAATATTACCGGTTACATTAAAGGGTCTGTTTAAAAAAGCGACTCCCCCGGCCATGGAGTAATAAAAATTTATTGCACTATGTTGAATAATCGGAATCCTGATAATTCCATAACCGGCATTTACATTTCCAAGATAATCGGGATTACCAAGATTTGCATGATAAAAACCAATTCCAAGTTCGGGGCAACGGTATAATTGCTGCCAGTATTTATCGCCTTTTGTTTTTATTGAAATTGTAAAATCATACGATTTAATGTGATCTTCTATTAAATATACAAACGAAGAATGATGAGGAATTAAAAAACCATATCTTCCTCTTAATGAAAACGAAAGTCGATCAGAAACATTTACCTGTGAAAAGACAGCCTGACTAAAAAGAAATAAAAAAAGTATGTAAATTTTTATTTTCAATAGGTTCGATTAAACTCAAAGGTACAAAAATCAATAAAAAAGACTATTCCTTAAATTTATAAGAAATAGCCTTTTTTATTTTTATAACAGAATTTATTTTTTCAAATAATTCAGAACATTTTGCTCAATACGCTGATTAATACCTGATAAGTCTGCCTTAACAAATTTTTCTCCGGTTATATTTTCATATAATTCGATATATCTTTCCGATACCTGGTTAACAAATTCATCTGTCATTTCGGGAACCTTCTGGCCGTGTTGTCCCTGGAAGCCATTTGCCATAAGCCATTCACGGACAAACTCTTTCGACAGCTGTTTCTGTTGCTCACCTTTTGTCTGCCGCTCTTCATACCCTTCGAGATAAAAGTACCGGGACGAGTCGGGAGTATGGATTTCATCAATCAGGTAAATTTCTCCGTCTTTTTTACCAAACTCATATTTTGTATCGACTAAAATCAATCCCTGCTTTTTTGCCATCTCGGTACCTCTTTTGAAAATGTCCATGGCATACTTTTCCAGCATTGTATATTCTTCTTCAGGAATTAACCCGCCGGATATTATTTCTTCACGCGAAATATCCTCATCATGTCCTTCACTGGCCTTTGTTGTAGGCGTAATGATGGGATGAGGGAAACGCTCATGTTCTTTCATTCCATCGGGTATCCGTACGCCACAGATTTCTCTTTTTCCCGATTTATAAGTCCGCCAGCTGCTGCCTGTCAGATACCCGCGTACAATCATTTCTACGGGATACGTTTCACATACGATACCGACTGTAACGTTCGGATCGGGTGAGGCCAATTTCCAATTCGGAACAATATCAGAAGTTGCATCCAGAAATTTTGCTGCAATCTGATTTAATACCTGCCCTTTATAAGGAATTCCTTTGGGTAAAACCACATCAAAGGCCGATATTCTGTCTGAAACTACCATTACCAGTAGCTTATCATTTATATTGTAAACGTCTCTTACTTTTCCGACATAATGACTTTTCTGGTTCGGAAACTGGTAACTGGTTCCTTTTAAAGTATCCATAATTATTTATTTTTGATTGTCTTCGTACGCTTTAACAATAGACTTGACAAGTTTATGACGAACGATATCCCGTTCATCGAATTCAACCGATGCAATGCCTTCGATTCCTTTCAGAATTCCAATGGCTGATACTAATCCGGAATCCTGCGACCGGGGTAAATCTACCTGTGTCAGGTCACCTGTAACAATAAACTTTGCATTTCTTCCCATCCGGGTCAGAAACATTTTAATTTGTTTTGAAGTTGCATTCTGGGCTTCGTCAAGAATTACATAAGCGTTATCGAGGGTACGTCCGCGCATAAAGGCTAGGGGAGCAATTTCAATTACATTTTCTTCTATGTTTTCTTTTAATTTTTTGGCCGGTATCATGTCCCGTAAAGCATCATACAATGGCTGTAGATACGGATCTAATTTTTCTTTTAAATCTCCCGGAAGATAACCCAGGTTTTCGCCTGCTTCAACTGCCGGACGGCTTAAAATAATCCGTTTCACTTCCCTGTTCTTCATAGCCCTCACTGCCAACGCAATAGCCGTATAGGTTTTACCCGATCCGGCCGGTCCTGTAACAAATACCAGATCATTCTCAAGACTTAATTCTACCAATCTCTTCTGATTGGGAGTAAAAGCTTTAATGGGCTTGCCATTGATATTAAATGTAATAATATCATCGGTACCTGAATCTCCACAGGTTCCATTCGTTCCATTCGATACGGGAGCCGGAACATAATCGAATACCTCATCGGGAAAATTCTTATATCTTTTGCAGTATTCAATCATGTAATTTATTTTTTCAAAAACAGCGGTCATCTCCCCTTCTTCGGTAAAGATTTTTATTTCGTTTCCCCGGGCCACTATTTTTGCATTTGGAAAAAACTCAACAAGCTTATCGAAATTAGCATTGTTTGAGCCGAAAAACACAACCGGATCAACACCTTCCAGAAGAATTATTTTTTCAATCATGAATAATAAATAATTCGTTACTTTTGACTTATCACAAAGAAAGCAGTTTTGTATCGGGATTTAAAAATATTTTATCAGCACAATATTAACATATGCCCTTTATAGGATTAATAACGGACTGGCAACAAAGCGACTATTACCTTGGTGCTTTAAAAGGGTCGATTTATTCGAGATTAGGCGATGCAAAGATTATAGATATCAATCATTCTATACTACCTCATAATATTTTCCAGGCTGCATTTGTTTTAAAATCCTGTTTTTCTTCTTTTCCCGATGAAACTGTTTTTATTATCGGGGTGAGCAGTTATGCAAGCGGCTCCAACGGATACATCTGTTTTAAATATCAAAACCGGTATATTCTTACTTCCGATAATGGTTTTTTTTCGTTGTTTACCGAAGAACCTTATGATACTGCTGTTCAGCTTGAGAACAAAGCAACTACTTTTCCGGAGAAAGATATATTTGCTGGATATGCATGCAGGATTATTCAACAGGAATCAATTGAAAATTTCGGACCCGCAATAACCGAATATCATAAGAATTTAAATTTCTTTCCTTCGCTCGAAAAAAATGCCATTACAGGAATGGTATTGTATATTGACAATTATGGAAATGCTATTACAAATATTTCGCGGACTCAATTTGAAAAAGTGGGTAAAGACAGGAATTTTATCATTTATCCGGGGAATAATGATTTTAAAATCAAGACCATAAGTGATGGATATAACAATGAAGATGAAGGCGAATTAATCGCTCTTTTTAATTCCCTCGATTATTTAGAAATTGCCAATATTAAAATTTCGGCTTCACAAATCATCAAATTAGAAGTAAAATCAAACATAAGAATTCAATTTTTATGATACTTAGAGTAGTAAAAATGGAACTGAATGAAACAAAAATAGAATTGTTTCATTTATTCATGAAAAATCTGAAAGAAGAAAAATTAAAACAGGATGGCTGTTTGCATTTCGACTTTTTCTGCGATAAAGATAACGAGCTGATATTTTATTCATATACCATCTGGATTACCGAAAAATATCTGAAAAAATATAAAAAAACAGAATTGTTTAAAGAAGTAACCCGTACATTAAGAAACTTGTGCATTAAGGAACCCATTGCCTGGACGGTAGAAAATGTATTTAACTCGCCGTATGATGAAGAAGCCTGAAAACAAAAGCCCTTTTGAAAGGCTCTTAGGCATAATGGATGAACTGAGAGAAAAATGCCCCTGGGATAAAAAACAAACTTTTGAAAGTTTAAGAAGACTTACCATTGAAGAAACCTACGAACTGGCGGAGGCCATTACAAAGAACAGTACAGAAGATATAAAAAAAGAAACTGGCGATCTTCTTCTTCATATTGTTTTTTATGCTAAAATAGGGTCTGAGAAAAATGCTTTTACCATTGATGATGTTATCAATTCGCTGTGCGACAAACTTATTTTCCGGCATCCTCATATTTACGGTGACGTTATAGTTGCTGACGATGAAGAAGTAAAACGCAATTGGGAAGATTTAAAATTAAAAGAAGGAAACATATCGGTATTAAACGGTGTACCCTCCTCCTTACCGGCCATGGTAAAAGCAAACAGGATACAGGAAAAGGCACGGGGTGTAGGATTCGACTGGGAAGAACGTTCGCAGGTGTGGGATAAAGTAAAAGAAGAACTTATCGAATTGCAGGCTGAAATAGAAAAACCACACAATCAGGCTAAGATAGAAGCAGAATTCGGCGATCTTTTGTTCTCTGTTATTAATGCTGCCAGGCTTTATGATATTGATCCCGAATTAGCCCTAGACAGAACTAATCAGAAATTCATTAAACGATTCAATTATCTGGAAAATAATACACTAAAAAAAGGTATTTCATTGCATGACATGTCACTTGACGACATGAATAAGATATGGGAAGAAGCAAAAAAATTTGATATATAAAAAAGAGATTGCCTTATTAAAGACAATCTCTTCCTTATCGCATTATTATTTTTAATGTATTACAGAAACCTTCTTCGTAATTTTCTGATTATTCACATTAATCTGTAAGAAATAAATTCCGCTTTTAACTTTAGTTAAATCTATTTCCATTTTATCTGAATAAACTTCAAAAGGTTCAACAGGAATAGCACGGCCTGTAATATCATACATTATACAGCTAAAATTATTGGGTACAACATCATATAATTCGATATTCAACATATCAGAAGCCGGGTTAGGATAAACAACCACCTGGTTTTCCATATCAATTTCCTCAACTCCAATTAAACATCCTAGTAATTTAATTGCCATTGAAGTATTTACAACCATTGTATCGTTAAAGTACTGAGTCGGAGTTATCCAGTTTGAACCTTTCTTAACATATAATGTATTTTGTCCGTCAACACCCCTGTTAGGAGCCATGTACACAAGAAATGTATCAACCGGGTTATTGTACCATAACTGGAATCCTATAAAGAATTTGCCATTTACCGGTATCGTTTGAGTTAAATGAACAGGATTATATAAATAAGGTGAGAAACTACTAATTAACTCGTCTTTATATCCTAACACATTACCCGGCCTGCCTAATGAATCCATATTCCAGACTGTAAACCTGACTTTGTTTGCAGGTGCACTACTGTATGCTTTCACTACGGACACTAAGAATCCGGAAACATCTGAAATGGTATAATTAACAAATTTCTCGGCATAATATTTAGTTTGATTTTGGTTGTGGCCGGGAAAATAACCCCACTTATTAGGTATCAGGTGCATAAAAGTTAATGGTCTTTCGCTTTGAAGGATATTTAAAGAGGTATCGCAGAACCCGTTAGGATTTGGCCATGGCTGTGTTGTTACAACTATATAATCATCTTTACATAAAGTATCCGTAAAAGCGCCGTTTCGTACAACCAGGCATACATCATAGATACCGGGAGTATTATATATTATACCGATTGGATTCTGAATTGTTGAAGTAGCAGGTGTTCCACCCTGGAATAGCCATTGCCAATCGGTTATATTTCCGGTAGATAAATCTTCAAAATTAACACCCCATCCCTGAACAATCAAACGACTGGTGGTGGCTTGAAAATCTGCAAAAACACTATCAACAAAACCAGGTGCAAACACATGGACATAATTAGGTTTAACAAGAGTATCGTTCCCGTAAGGGCCAAATATAATTAGTGTTACATCATAATCCCCGGGTGTATTGTATAAAACACCTGCCGGGTTTGATGCTGTAGATTCTGAAGGAACAGCGCCGTTAAAATACCAGTGAACAGAATCATACACTCCACCTGAAAGATTTGTAAAATCAGAGGTCGATCCGGCAGGAAGATTATTCGGATTACCAACAAAATCAGCATGTGGAACATCCTGGGGATTAATTACAATAATATACCCGACTTTTCGCATAGTATCATTGGTAGCTGTATTGGCAGCTCTTAATCTCACATCATAAACCCCTGCTGCACTATACAAAATATTTTGTGGGTTTTTAACTGTTGAAGTAGCAGGTGTGCCTCCATAAAAATTCCATTGCCATGAAGTTGGAGTATTGGTGCTCAGATCGGTAAAGTCTACTGTATTTCCTGCAACCAGTATTGTTGGAACACCAACAAAATCGGCATTTACAGCATTGGGATCAATAACTTCAATATAAGCTGTTTTTGTAATACTATCTGCAAAATTCGGTTTCGTTACTTTTAATTTTACAGGGTAAAGTCCAACGGTATTGTACTGGATTCCTGTTGGATTTTGTACAGTAGAACTTGTTGTAGCTGCACCTGTAAAAGTCCATTGCCATGCTGTAGGCGAACCGGTAGTTAAATCTGTAAAATTAACTGTTCCGCCAATATTTACAGTGGTTGGAACTCCGACAAAATCAGCAACTAAAGGAGTTCCACATTTAAAAGAATTTGCGAGAGGTTCAAGAACCTGACCAGGTTGAAATAAAGCCAGCATTCTTGTCTTTTGACCGGGAGTAAAATTTGCATAAACATCATCATATGAATAATCCATAAAATTTTGATAATTAATTCCAGGTGATGTAGCAGTACAAGCATCTGTAACAACTCCTGTGGGACCTCCACTTGTTGCAACTGCCTGGTCTGGAGTATCGCCAACAGCATCACTACCTGTGCAACAAGTTCCTGTAGCACAAGTCCATGGATCAGAACCACCTTCGTCATCACCCCAGGTATGAAGCAGATTAAAACAATGTCCTATTTCATGAGCCGCTGTCCCACCATTATCCAGAGTTGCTGCAGCACCAGTATGTCCTGTATAATCAAAATCAATAACTAATCCATAGAAATTATTTAAACCACCTCCGGGAAGTGTTCCATAGCCACATAATCCATTAACTAAATTACATACCCAAACATTCAGATATTGATTTGGATCCCAAGCATCAAGTCCACCGGAAGCAGTTTGTTTTACACCATTATCTCCAGCCGCCCAATTAGGACCAGTATAAATAACTTTTTCAATTCCATTTGTTGGATTTCCATTAGGATCTATAGTGGCTTTACAAAACTGAATTTCACAATCTGCTTTAAGAGTTGCTGGAAAAGAATACATAGAATGTGGATTTTGGCCACTATAATCACGATTTAACATTTGTATAGTTTCATCAATCCTTGAATCAGGAAAACTTGCTTGTTCTGTTGATGATAAAACCTCATGAAACACAATAGGAATAGTAATAACAGCTTTAGGAGAATATCCGTTTGGATGTTCTCCTAAAAATTTGGCTGTATATTCCTGTATTTTTTGATATGCAATAGCATAGCCCGGTTCATGTTCCAAACGCCATTTATGAACCTCCATTGTACCACATTTATGCGGAGTCTCAATGTTAATCTGAGAATATAAAGAAAAAGTTAAAAAAATTAACAATAATGTAAAGATGTATTTCATATTCTTCATTTTTTCGAATTATAGTTGTAAAGATAAAAAAATCCTATTAAACAATGTTTTTGCAATAAGAAAACTTATTAAAAGACGGTTAAATCAGAAAAAGGTTGCTCAATATCAAATAAAAAGCGGTTTTAAAACCGCTTTTTAAACATTTCATTTTTACCTAACAATTAGAATTTTTTGAGTAAATGTACCGGAAGATGTTTCTCCGTTAATAAAATATAATCCTTCTGAAAGACCACTCACATCAACACTCACCGGGTTATTTGCCAAAACGGAAACCAACGTTTTTTTACATAACTTTCCATAGATATCATACAAACTGATATTTACTTTTTCCCCTTCATTACCGTTTAGAACTAAATATATTTCGTTATAAACAGGATTAGGATATACAGAAATAGTTTCTTTCATATTTTCATCTATTCCTAAAGAAGAACAGATAACCGGCCAGACTGCAAGTGCTGCATTTTTACCCCAGGATGACGGACTATTATATGCATACCATACGTTGGTATTCCATTTTTCCCAGGCAACATTATAAGAAGGACTAGCAGATGTATCGGCGGCTAAAATCACCGTATCGCCGGCTGATGTCGGGAGTGTTACGCCAACGTAGCATGGACCTGTCAATATAACAGGAGAGGTAAGAACAACATGCGTCACTTGAGAAGCATTAATATCTGTAATTATAGTACTGATAGGGACTAACTTTACAGCAATAGCGGTTCCCGGAGAACCGCCTGTTCCTGAATTATTCCACACATTAATGGTAGCACTTCCTGTTCCGGTTGCATATATAAACTGGAGATAAATATCCTGTATTACATTTCCATTTACTGAACCTGCAAAATAATTTGCTTTGGCTTTATCGCCATAGGAATTATTTCCATTGGCATAGGAATTCCAGTATAAACCGGATGTCATTAAATCAGCAGTATCGCATACAGGAGCGCTACCCGTACAGTATTTCCCATTCAAGGTTGTTGGATTAGATCCGGCAGGATCAAGCCAGTCTTTCAACCTGTCGGCAGCAGTTGAACCGTTCTGATCCCAGTGATAATAAACTTTACCGTAATAATCTGCAGCCGTTTGCTGACTACATAAAGAAGAGCCTCCGGTTAATGTTCCGACGATTCTACCGTTGGCATCAAAAATGGGAGAACCTGACGACCCGCCTTCTGTAACTCCCCATCCATTGGAATTCGAAACCCATGAAAGCACCCAGTGTGCAGAAGATGCTGCACTATTATATGTTCCTGTGGTAGCTGTTGAAAAAGTAGATATCTTCTTAATACTTCCGGCAGGATGATGAATGCCGACGCCCGGCCCGGAAAACGAATTCTGACGGTTCCAGCCATTCATATAAGGGTTATAGCTGAGTGGGACAACCTGGTTAAGTTCAAGCAAAATAAAATCGGAACCACCAACAATGTTCGCTGATGATTTCAACGATGCACCTGTCATAGTCTGTGAAGTAGGTTCTGTTGATGGTGTTGTACATCCCGATGCCTCGTAATTAAAATAGAAAATCCACTGATTAAGATCAGATGCACTCGCACCTTCATAACAATGGTACGCAGATAAAAAATAAGGCGTGCAATTCTGGTTTGTATTATTAACCAGTGAACCTGAACACCAGTAATAACTTCCACCTATAACAATTGACATTCTGGCAACACCATGTTTTTCATCCTGCCAGCTATCTCCTACCGGCGAACAATTTATATTCACCTCACAGGCATCCGAAGGTTCTGTCCATGCAGGATTCTTATGATCAGCCACACCCCGGTAGAAATAAGCAATATTATTAATATGAAATTCAGCTTTTGAAAATATAACTTCAGGTTCATAATATTCAATATTAACAATATCTCCATAAATCATTTCGGTAGCAAAAAGTTTGGATTCATCATTATTTAACCATGTAAAAGCACCTATTACCTGCGACTTATCTTCATTATATAAAAAAAGCTTACTTCCCACGGGTATACGAAACAAATCGAAATATACTCCCAAAGCAAGAGCTCCGGGTGATTTAATCTGAATCTGCCATAATCTGTCGCCGTTTGGCAATTCTGTCCAGGTTCCCGAGTTGTCCATAGAAATATCCGTATTTAAACTATATCCCACACGTGACGGACGACCATCTTTTGGAAACTTTTCATCTTCGTTATAAACAGTTCTTAAGTCGAGAGGTTTAAGTTCCAGACGATCTGCATTCGAATAAATTTCCGAAGTAAAACTATAGGGCAAACCTCCCTTACTGATTTGAGAAAAAGAGATTTGCGATAGTGTCAATAAAATAAATGTAAAAAGTAAAAGTTGCTTCATATAATTTGATTTTTGGTTTAGAAACTGAATTATTTAGTAAGATAAAATTAATAAAATTCTTAAAATACACAATGCTTTTTAATATAAATAAAAAAGCGGCCATCAGCCGCTTTCAATAAGTTCACTAAATCTATTTTATCACCGAAATTTTCTTAACAAAGACACCTTTTGCAGATTCACCACGGATAAAATATACTCCATTACTTAAACCGCTAAGTTCTATCCGGGCAAAACCATCTAACGAAGATGTAATTTTTTCAATCTTACATAATTTACCATACATATCTGTTACTTTTAATTCTATCACATCGCCTTGAGAATCAGGAATTACCAGGTAAACCAGGTTATTTGCCGGATTCGGAAAAACAGAAACAGGAAGCTGGTCTGACTCACTGATTCCGGTAGTACCGGAACATATAACCGGCCAGACTCCCAGGGCGGCATTTATACCCCATGAATTTGGACTGTTATATGCATACCAGGCATTGGTATTCCATTTTTCCCATGCAACGTTATATGCTGCACTTGCAGAGGTATCGGCAAGTAATACTACCGTATCGCCGGCAGCAGTCGGTAAAGTAACTCCTACATAACAGGGTCCGGTTAATGTTAATGGTGAGGTTAAGGTCACATGTGTCATCTGGCTGGCATTAACATCGGTAATAATTGTACTTATAGGAACTGTTTTAGATGCTAAAGCGGTTGCTCCCGGCGCACCACCTGTACCGGAATTATTCCATACATTAATGGTAGCATTCCCAGAACCTTTGGCATATATAAACTGCAGGTAGATATCCTGAACTGTATTTCCATTTACCGTTGCTGCAAAATAGTTAGCTTTTGCTTTGTCTCCATATGAATTATTCCCATTTGCAAAAGAATACCAATATAAACCGGAAGTCATTAAGTTAGTTGTATCGCAGGTTGGAACAGTACCATTAGTTACGGTTATATAATTGGTTTTAGTTAATGTATTTGTTGGAGTTCCAACCGTCAGCGTTGCATTATAAACACCTGCCGTATTATATGTTACAGTAACAGGGCCTGCGCTGGTTGAAGTTGAAGGAGTTCCTCCCGGGAAAGACCAGCTATAAGATGTAATAGTGCCTGTGGACTGGCTTGTATATGTAACGGCACCTCCCACCGCTACAGTTGTTGGAGTACCTGTAAATGCAGCAACAGGAGTTGATGATCCATTACAATACTTTCCATCTAAAGTTGTAACTCCGGAGCTTGTAGGATCCAGCCATGTTTTTAACTGGGTAGTTGTTCCGCCGGCATTCAAATCCCAATGATAATATAATTTTCCATATGCGTCAGGTGAAGACTGGGCTGTACAATATGAACCACCACCGGTCAATGTACCTACAATTCTTCCGTTGGCATCAAATAAAGGAGAACCGGAAGAACCGCCTTCGGTTACACCCCATCCATTTGCATTGGACACCCAGGTTACGCTCCAGTGTGCCTGCGAAGCACCGCCTGACCATGTTGTTGTTGAAGCGGAATTAAACGTTGAAATCTTTTTAATACTTCCGGCAGGATGATGAATACATGCACCGGGACCGGTTACCGAATTCAACCTGCTCCATCCATTCATATAAGGATTATAACTGGTAGGAACAGTCTGGTTTAACTGTAGCAAAACAAAATCGGAACCTCCGCTGATATTGGCAGAAGCTTTTAACGTTGCTCCTGTCATTGTATTTGAAGTAGGTTCAGTAGTTGGAGTTGTACATCCGGCTGCTTCATAATTAAAATAAAAAATCCATTGATTTAAGTCAGCAGTAGTGGCATTTCCCTTACAATGATATGCCGTTAAGTAATAAGGAGTACAGTTCTGATTTGTGTTATTAATTAATGAGCCTGTGCAATAACCATACGATGTTCCTTCTTTCACTAAAATCCTGGAAACTCCTTTTTTCTCATCCTGCCAGTTAGTACCAACAGGCGTACAGTTAATATTTATTTCGCACACATCCGAAGGTTCTGTCCAGTTCGTATTTTTATGGTTCTCTACACCTCTGTAGAAATAAGCTACTTCGTTAATATGAAGCATTAATTTACTGGTAACCTTGCCAGGTTCATAATATTCAATATTTACAATATCACCATAGATCATTTCATTTGCAAAAAAGCCCGATTCATCGTTATTTGTCCAGGTATATGCACCAATCAGCTGGGTTTTGTCCTCATTATATAAAAATAATTTTCCTCCCACCGGCAAATGGAAATGATCATAATAAATACCTAAAGCCAGGGCACTGGGAGATTTAATCTGCAATTGCCATATTCTTCCTCCTTCAGGAAGCTGTGTCCAGGTTCCTGAATTTTCAGGTGAAATGTCAGTTAAAATACTATACCCAATATGTGGTATATGTCCGTCTTTTGGATACTTTGCTTCCTCCGCCAAAACATTCTGAATGCTTTGGGGCTGAAGTTCTATCCGGTCCACATCATTTTTAAGATTATACTTAAAGCTTACGGGAATACCTCCCTGGCTGATCTGGGCCATTAACATAAATTTTCCTGCAAATAACAGGATTACAGATAAAAGGAAAAGTTTTTTCATATGATCTGGTTTTTAGTAAATCAAAGACATTGATTCTATTTTATTAGTTGCATAAAAATAAAGATTATATCGCTAAATATTCCGTTTTTTCTCTGTTTTTTTATTTTTTTTTAATCAACAACCCTTTATTCCTCTTCGGTTTTTTAAAATTTAGCTACCTTTGAAAAAAGATTTATGAAAGAGATATTTTACTATCTTACAAGCATTATACTTTTATTATCATCTTGTAAAAATGTTGCTTTGGAAGCAGTAAATTACAATGATGCCATGATTCAGAAACAGGATTCAATTGTCTCCATGATTGATTCATTAGATCAATTGATTATTCAAAGAGACACTATCAAACTTCCTGATTTTCAAAAAAGTATTATTAATACCATTGACAAAAAAATTGAATCAGTAAAAGAGTCAGAAAATTTTGAAGGAAACGATTCTTTTAAAAACGCTGTACTTACTTTATTTAACAGCTACAGGGATATTGTTCAAAATAAATACAGTAAGATAATTTCAATTAGTTTATTACCCCAGGTAAATTTTGAAAAAGATACGCTGGACAAGTTTAACCGTTTAATTAAAGAAATAAATGAAGATTTTTCTAAAAGCCTTGATATATTTCTCCAATATCAAAAGGAATTTGCCAGTCAAAATAAGTTCTCCCTGGTAGAAGAAGTAAAAAAGTAACATCTTATCTGAAATCTTATTTACTCCATGAAAAAAGAAGATGCCAGACATAAAATTGAGAAATTACGTGCCGAAATTGAGAAGCATAATCACAATTATTATATATTAAATCAACCTGCTATCAGTGATTTTGAGTTCGATATTCTATTAAACGATTTAATTCAACTGGAAAAACTTTTCCCCGAGTTTTCCGATCCGGATTCTCCCAGCCAGAAAGTAGGCAGCGATAGAGTAAAGGGATTTGATGAGTTTCCTCATACTTATCCCATGTTATCGCTAAGTAATACATATTCAGTAGAAGAGCTACAGGCTTTCTTCGAACGTACTGAAAAATTACTCGGAACAGTACCGGAATATGTCTGCGAATTAAAATACGATGGCGCATCTATCAGTTTAACATATCACAACGGGATACTTACAAAAGCACTAACCCGGGGAAATGGAATCTCCGGCGACAATGTGATTTCCAATATAAAAACCATCCAATCCATCCCGCAAAAGGTTTCCTCATCAGGTATTCCGAAAAACTTTGTCATCCGGGGCGAGATAATGATGACCCGCAAAATATTTGAAAAAATAAATAAAGAGCGTGAGGAAAACCAGGAGCAGCTTTTTGCCAACCCCAGAAATGCTGCTGCAGGTACTCTTAAAACATTAGACTCATCTGTAGTTGCAAAACGCGAACTGACCTGCTTTCTCTATTTCTTATTAAGTGAAAACCTGCCTTTTGATAATCATTTTGATAATATTTCCCTGGCAAAAAAATGGGGTTTTAATGTGCCCGATCATGTTAAACTCTGCAAAACCAGCCGGGAGGTTTTAGAATTTATCACTTACTGGGATAACGCCCGTTACAAACTCCCCTTCGATATCGATGGAATTGTGATTAAAGTTAACTCCATAGCACAACAGGAAGAATTAGGTATTACAGCCAAAAATCCACGCTGGGCTATCGCCTATAAATTCAAAGCAGAACAGGCAAAAACCAAACTTCGTGAAATTTCTTTCCAGGTAGGCAGAACAGGAATCATTACGCCCGTTGCCAATCTGGAACCGGTATTCCTGGCAGGCACAACCGTTAAACGCGCAACCTTACACAATGCCGACCAGATAGGCCTTAAGGATATCCGCATCAACGATACGGTAATCATTGAAAAAGGCGGAGAAATTATTCCTAAAATAGTGGATGTGGATATTTCGCTCAGGCCCCATAATTCATTGCCCTTTGTTTTCGCAACAAATTGCCCTGAATGCAACGAAATTCTTTCCCGTCCCGAAGGCGAAGTTGCCTGGTATTGCACTAACGAAAACTGTCCTCCGCAGATCAAAGCCCGGCTCGAACATTTCATTTCCAGAAAAGCCATGAACATTGAAGGCCTCGGTGAAGAGACCATTGATCTTTTATATGAAAAAGGTTTAGTCAGAACATTTGCCGATTTATATAAACTGAAGAAAGAAGTTCTGGTAACATTGGACCGTTTTGCCGATAAATCTGCAGAAAATATTATAAACGGACTCGAAAAATCTAAAGAAGTACCGTTTCACCGGGTTCTGTTTGCACTGGGAATCAGGTTTGTGGGAGAAACTGTGGCAAAAAAACTGGCCCATCAATTTAAATCCATCGATGCTATTATTCGGTCGACTACAGAAGAACTTCTTATGACTGACGAAATAGGCGAAAAAATTGCTGCCAGTGTAGTTTCATATGTTCAGAAAGAAGAAAATATCGCATTAATTAAAGAATTAAAATCATTTGGCCTGCAATTCGAAGAAATGTCGCAGGACACCATTGAATACCCTCCCCTGCTTAAAGGAAACAGTGTTGTTGTTACCGGAAGTTTTAACAAACCTTACGACAGAAAAAAACTGGAAGAACTGGTCGGAAATTACAATGGTAAACTGGTTAAGTCCGTTTCAAAAAGCACCAGTTTTATTGTCGCAGGGGAAAAGCCAGGGCCCGATAAAATAGAGAAAGCAGCTTCCCTTAAAGTCCCTGTCATTTCCAGGGATGAATTTTTAACCAAGCTGGAGATAAATTAGCTTTGAAAGAAAAAAGTTTCATAAGGCCGGCAGTAATATTTTTAAAAGGTATTGCATCCGCCCTTATTTTATTGATTGTTACCCAGTATTTTACTTTATTAATTTTTATTCCCCCGGCTTTTCCTGCCCGCCTCAGAAAAAGGTTTTATAAAAAAAACCTGAAATGGTTAGCCCGGTTTATACTTAAAACCCATCTCAATGTTCATACACAATATATAAATAAGTTTGACGAAGATTTTTCCAGGCCGGCAATAATTATTGTTAATCATCAGACATTTCTGGATGTTCCGGTTTCATTTGGGCTGACTTATAAGTTATTTGTTATTACAAATGACTGGCTTCAGCATACTTTTTTCCGGTTTTTCATGAAGAAATATCTCGATAACATATCTATTACCGAGGGAAATGAAGCCATCATCAATAAAGCCAAAGAACTTATTACCATCGGATACTCTCCTCTTATTTTTCCCGAAGGCGCCCGTACAAAAGGTAAGGGAATTACCCGTTTTCACAAAGGAGCATTTTTAATGGCAGCCGTTTTAAATATCGAAATTCTTCCTGTTGTAATTTATGGTTCTGACGAAATTCATTTAAAAAAATGGTTTTACTTAAAAAACGGAATCCTGAAGGTATATATCGGACAACGAATTCCGCCCTGTAATCCGAAATCACAAGAGGATATCAGGAATCAGACAAAATTAATGACCAGCGAATTCCGGAAAATTTATAATACCTTGCAGAAGGACGAAATACCTGAATAAAAAATATGATTTTATTTTATATAATTACCGGTATATTCTGCATTATTTTAATATTCATTTTAATTTTTAAAATTTCTGTTCACATCAGACCACCTTCTTTTCCCGATAAATCTGTAACAAATTTAAAAATAAATATCATAAACGCAACCTCTTATCAATGCGGAAAGGGCTGGTTGCGAAAAAACAGGAATCACATATGGGAAATGTATCTCGAAGGAGAACCGCTGGAGCGTGGAATAACAACTGGTAAATTAACCAACAAACTTCTGGAATGGCAGGAACATGTTTTTATAGATGAGATTCATCGTATGGTTCCTAACCGGTTTTACCTGTTTTTCTTAAAGAACCTTGTGCAATGGTTAAACCGGAAACTCAATCGTCATATTTCCGAAGAACTGAATCTCGAAATTTACGGCATTTCCCTTTCAGCATCTGATAAATTCAACTCCATCGGAACTCCTTATAAACGACTTTTAAACTATCACGCAGCACACGATATCGGGCATGCCTTACAGGACATGAAATACGTGGGTTGTACCTCTTTTTCCGCATGGGGAGAAAATTCCGCCGATGGAAAGATTATAACAGGCAGGAATTTCGATTTTTATATTAACGATGATTTCGGAAAAGAAAAAATTCTTGCATTTGTTAAGCCATCTACAGGTTTAAAATTTGCTATGGTAACATGGGCCGGCATGACTGGAGCTGTTTCGGGCATGAACGAAAAAGGTCTGGCTATAACAATTAACGCAGCAAAGTCCTCATTCAGGTTTAAAGTGGCTACTCCTATTTCCATACTGATCCGGGAAATGTTACAATATGCCGGGAACATTGAAGAAGCATTAAGAATCGCTGAAAAAACAAACGTTTTTGTTTCCGAACTCATTTTAGTTTCATCTGCAAGTGATAACAAAGCAGTAATAATAGAAAAGACACCATCAGGAACAGAATTATTTGAAAGTCACGAAAACCGGATAATCTGCACAAATCATTGTCAGTCAGAAGGCTTAATCAACGACAAATTAAACACTGCATATATGGAAGAAAGTGCTTCCGTATATCGTTTCGAACGCGTAAAGGAACTGTTAAACCTGTATTCCCCTCTGGATACACAAAAAGCAGCTGCAATTCTTCATAACAAAGAAGGTAAAGAGGGCCAGAACATTGGCCTTGGAAACGAAAAATCGATAAACCAGTTACTGGCTCATCACGGAATTATTTTTCAGCCCGACAAAAAAATAATATACCTTTCCTCGCCTCCTTATAATATGGGAGAATTTATGGCCTACCGGCTGGACGAAATTTTCGATCTGGCAGAAAAAGGGTGCCCTGATTCAGATATCGACGATAAACATTTAACCATAAAGAAAGATTGTTTTGCAGAATCCGGAAATCTAAACAGGTATCTTGAATATAAAGAGTTTATCAGGCAATTAAATACAAAGAAATTAAACCATGAAGAGGCAAATCATATTTTCCATAAATTAACCGGACTTAACCCGGAATACTTTCTTACTTATGTAACCATAGGAAACTACTTAAAGAAGAGTAAAAGATATAAAGATGCACTGGAATGGTATAATAAAGCCCTGGAAAAAGAAGTTCCAACTAAAACCGAAAAAAAGAACATTCATCATTCTGTGAATTTTTGTAAAAGCAGAATTTAATTCTGCTTTTTAATCTTGTTACAAATAACAGAAATTGTTTTGATTTCTTGTTTTGACTTATTTAAAACCTGGTACATTAACTATCTAACGATTAATAATAACATTTATTAATGATGATATCACACATTAAAGATGTAAAACAACACTTTTTAAGTTCATATAACATTTGGACACATAAATTTATTTATATACTTCTATTATAATATACCACATATTGTTCATTTTCCATATATATATCCGTTAGCCTTTACCATGATCGGATTTCATAAAACAACCTGATGTTTTTTAACATATTTCCACATGATAAATATTATACTGTAAAAACCCTACAAATGCTACATAACATTAATCTATATGATAAAAATTACAAAACTTTATATTAAAAGAACATTTATTTACATATAGAAAATCATTTTAATCAGAATGATAAAATATTGATGTTGAACATATTCTTTGTTAACATTTATTGGTAAAAAATAATCAGACAAAATATACTAATTATGGAAGACATAAAATCAACAGTAGTCTATTTTTGCAGCGCCTTAAATGGAGATACTGATGTCATTAACATTCCGGAAGTAATAGCTTATACCGAAAAGCTACCTGAAGTTTTTATGGTATGGCTCACTTCTGATATTTCCTTATCAGATACTGAACTGGTTGCTAAAAAAATAAGAAAGAATAATTTAAAAAGAATAGTTATTGCAGGCAGTAATCCGGGAATGTACAAAAGCTTTTTTTCCAAGGCAATGGTTCTTTCCGGCAATAATCCAGATGACGTTATACTTGCAAATTTCCAGGAATATGGTGCTTTTAATAAAGCAGATACGGATAGAGCAAAAGCAATTATTGCCTGTGCGCTTTATGATATCTCATTTGAGAGTGCAGCTGTTCCTGAAGAAAATCCTGTAAATAACAATACTCTTGTCATAGGAGGGGGAATTGCCGGCATACAGGCTTCACTTGAAATTGCATCGAGTAAAAACAATGTTTATCTGGTCGAAAAATCAGGCACTATTGGCGGTCATATGGCAATGTTCGATAAAACTTTTCCAACCTTAGACTGTGCAGCCTGTATTTTAACTCCAAAAATGGTTGAAGCCGGACAGCATAATTATATTAAGCTAATGACTTATTCAGAAGTACAGGAAGTAAGAGGTATCCCCGGAAACTATACCGTTAAAATATTAAAAAAAGCACGTCGGATAAATCTTGCAACCTGTATAGGATGCGGAACATGTGCAGAAAAATGTCCTGCCAGGACAGCCAGTGAATTTGATGCTGAAACAACCTTAAGAAAAGCTGCCTATATCCCTTTTCCGCAAGCAGTTCCTAATAAATATCTAATCGACGGGAGCGTTTGCACCTATGTTTTAAACGGGAAATGCGGTGTATGCGCAAAAGTTTGCCCGGTTCCCGGTTGTATAAATTTAGATGAAAAAGATGAAGTTTTTGAAATAAATGTAGGTAACATTATTGTCGCCATTGGTTATAAAACATTTGACGCTTCCAAATTCGAACAATTTGGTTATGGGAAATACCCCAATGTACTAACTTCTCTTGAACTTGAAAGATTAATAAACGCTGCCGGCCCTACAGGCGGTAAAATAGCGAAACGGGTTCAGGATAAAAAAGGGAACTGGGTATTTTCTCCAAACGAAGTATATTCACCTAAAAGCGTAGCCATTATTCATTGTATTGGCAGCAGGGATGAAAATCACAATAAATACTGTTCCAAAGTATGTTGTATGTATTCCCTGAAACTAGCCCATCTTTTAAAAGAAAAATTACCTGATTCCGTAATCAATGAATATTATATTGATATCCGTGCATATGGAAAAGGGTATGAAGAATTTTATAACCACATTAAGAATGAAGGCGTTAACATCATCAGGGGACGTCCTGCAAAAGTCGAACAGTATGGTAATGAACTTATAGTCAGGTGCGAAGACATAGAAGGGAAAAAAATCATTGAACAGAAAGTTGAGATGGTAATTCTTGCAGTTGGAACTGAGCCAAACGCTGATTCGGCAAAGATTGCTAAA
This sequence comes from Bacteroidota bacterium, assembly GCA_037441645.1. Taxonomy (GTDB): domain Bacteria; phylum Bacteroidota; class Bacteroidia; order Bacteroidales; family GWA2-32-17; genus GWA2-32-17. The sequence continues at coordinate 121,742 of JBBIRU010000013.1, read as the reverse complement.
ATGTTAGGTATTACAGTCGATTCCAATGGCTGGTTTAATGAATATAATTATGTCGGCGATCCTGTAAATACGTTTACCGGCGGAATCGCTATTGCGGGCGTTTGCCAGGGCCCCAAGGATATCCCTGATTCAGTAGCACAGGCTTCTGCCGCTGCTTCCAGGGTTTTACAAAGTATAGCGAAAAATAAAATCAAAAACAGTATTAAAAACATTTCGCTTGAGCAAATTGAAACAAAAGTTAAAGAGCTTTCTAAAATATTGGAGGAATAATTATGTGTCAGCGAGTAAATCTTGATCTAAAAAAAGAATTGTTTCTTTATGGAGCAAAGGAATGGAATCAATGCTTTCAATGCGGTAATTGCACAGCCACCTGCCATACCACTGAAAATGGTTTCTTTTTCCCAAGAAAAACTGTAAGACAGGTATTAATGGGCTTAAAAAAGAGCCTCCATACCAATATTGATCCCTGGCTATGTACATATTGTGGCGATTGTTCCAGAACATGCCCGAGAGATGCCAATCCGGCAGAAATGATGATGTCAATCAGAAGATATCTGATTTCTGTTTATGACTGGACAGGAATTTCCAAATTGTTTTATAAATCCAAAGCGTTAGAAATCGTAGCCATTTTTGTACTTGCTATCGTGGTCATGTTTCTTTATCTTTTTTTCACAACTTTTCCTTCCGGAGACAGTGCCCAATGGATCGGGCCCGATGGCGGAACCCTGATAAACAAAATGGCACCATGGCAAACCATTCACCTTGGAGACTGGCTTATGGCAGGCGCTTTATTATTTTTAATCATCACCAACGTATTTTTTATGTGGTATAAGATTATTTTTGAGGACAAATCTTTAAAAGTAAGTTTCGTTGACTATTTCAGGCCTATTTCGGCATTACCAAAAATCTTTAATCCTGAAAAAAAATATGCCAGATGCGATGAGAAAAAATTAACAACCTATTGGGCGCTTCATTTATTTCTTGCATTAAGCTATGCCATGTTGTTTGCAATCATCGTATTTTTCCTTGACTGGTTCCAGACCGATAATATCTATCCTGTTTATCATCCTCAAAGATTGCTGGGATATATTTCTACCATTGGGCTGACGGTTGGTATCATCTATTTTTATACAAACAGAACTGTCAAAAACATGGAAAACAGTAAATATTCTCATTTTACCGACTGGACCTTCCTGGTTTTATTGTTCTTAACAACGATTACAGGTATTCTAATGCACTTTTTCAGAATTTATGGTATGCCGCAATTCACCTATATCACTTACCTGATCCATTTAATGGTGTTAGTGCCCATGCTGATTATCGAAGTGCCCTTCTCTAAGTGGTCGCATATGATTTACAGACCATTTGCCCTTTATTTTGCTCATTTGAAAAAAATGGCGATTAAAAAACAAAAGTTAATATCTGACAATTAAACACTATAAAAAAATCGAATCACATGGAAGAAAAAAGAATTGGTGTTTATGTTTGCTGGTGCGGTACCAACATCGCCAATATGGTTGATGTTGAAAATGTTTCCAAAGAAATAAAAAAACTGCCCAACGTTGTTATTTCAAAGGACTATAAATACATGTGTTCTGATCCCGGACAGGATTTAATTGTTCAGGATATTAAGGAAAACAAACTTAACAGGGTAGTGGTAGCTGCCTGTTCGCCAAGAATGCATGAAATTACTTTCAGAAAAGCCCTGGAGAATGCCGGGTTAAATCCATATATGTTTGAAATGGCAAACATCAGGGAACATGCATCCTGGGTTCATACCGAAAGAAATGAAGCAACAAAAAAAGCCAAAGACCTTATTGCAGCTGCTGTTGCCAGGGTACAATGGCATGAAGCACTGGAAAAAAGATCCGTAGAAGTAAACCCTGCAACACTGATAATTGGTGGCGGCATATCAGGAATCTCAGCAGCTTTAGAAATTGCCAACGCTGATAAACAAGTGTACCTGGTTGAAAAATCAGGCGCTGTTGGCGGCCATGTTGCTAATATTGATTTAACCTATCCTTTTCTGAATAGTGCCAAACAAATGATTGATCATAAGATTAAATCAGTGATGCATCATTCAAAAATTAAAATTTTCCTGAACACAGAAGTTAAAGAGGTTTTTGGCTATGTGGGCAATTTTGAAACTACCATTAATCCAAACGGGAAAGAAACTAAACTGAATTTCGGAAATATAATCGTTGCAACTGGTCTGAAACCGTTTGATGCAAGAAAAGTAATAAATTACGGTTATGGAAAACTACCAAATGTTATAACCTCAATAGATTTTGAGCAAAAATTAAAAAGTGGTATTATTATAACAATGGATGGAAGAGTTCCTAAAGATATTGCCATTATACATTGTGTCGGAAGCAGGAATGAAGAGTATAATTCATATTGTTCCCGTACCTGTTGCCTGACTGCGCTTAAATTTGTTAACCAGATTAAGTCTGCGCTCCCAAAAGCTAATATCTACGACATTTATTCCGATATGAGAGCCTTTGGAAAAGGATGTGAAGAATTATATTCCATTACATCCAGAAAAAACATAATGTTTCTGACATTTGATCACAAAGTTAATTTACCTCAAATCAAACAGGCATCCTACAACGACTCCTGTAATTTGCTGATTGAATTTAAAGAAAAATTTTCAGGAGAATCTATTGAAGTTCCGGCAGATATGGTGATACTGATGGTAGGTATGGAAGCTCATGAAAATGCAAAAGAAATTGCTCACGCTGTTGGCGTAAGTATGTGCGGTAACAATTTTTACATTGAACGACATCCCAAACTTGACCCGGTTGCTACAACCACCGACGGAGTTTACGTAGTGGGTACCTGTCAGTCACCTAAAGACATCCCCGATTCAGTTTCTCAGGCCAGGGCAGCAGCTGCAAGAATACTTGCAACAATACAGTCTGGTTCAGTTAATGTAGAAGTAACGACTGCTTCAGTTAATGAAGATGTTTGTTGCGGTTGCCAGACCTGTATTAAAGTTTGTCCATATTCAGCCATAAGCTTTAAAGAAGAAAACAAAGTATCATTTGTTAACGAGATACTATGTAAAGGATGCGGTACCTGCGGCTCAACCTGTCCTACAGGAGCCATTAAAAGTAAACATTTTACTGATCTGCAGATTCTCTCTCAAATAGAAGGACTAATGTCATTACAGGAGGTATAATACTATGAATCAAAATCCTAAAATCATTGCTTTTTTATGTAACTGGTGTTCATACACCGGTGCAGATCTTGCCGGAACATCAAGAATGAAATATGCTCCAAATATCCGCATTATCAGAATAATGTGTTCAGGTCGTGTTGACCCGACTTTTGTTTTAAAGTCTTTTAAAGAAGGTGCAGATGGAGTTCTTATTTGTGGCTGCCATCCGGGAGATTGTCATTATCATGAAGGAAATTACAAATGCCTGAGAAGATTCCATTTACTGAAAAAGTTCATAAAACAAATGGGTATTCCTTCGGAGAGGCTTCGACTGGAGTGGATAAGTGCAAGTGAAGGAGTCGAATTTGCCCATCTTGTAAATGAATTTACAGATAAGATAAAAGGCCTTGAACCCAGTAAGATAAAGAAAACAATAGAAATATTTTCTTAAAATCAATAAGAAAAAAACAAATGACTATGGAAGAAAAACCAAAAATAAAACTTGCTGTTTATTGGGGAGCAGCTTGTGGAGGTTGTTGCGTTTCTGTTCTCGACGTACACGAATCCCTGTTTACTGTTGTTGAACATGCCGACCTGGTATTCTGGCCCATTGCATTGGACTTTAAATATAAAGATGTCGAAGCAATGCCGGATGGTCATATTGATGTTACATTGTTCAATGGCGCCATCAGGAACAGCGAAAATGAGCACATGGCAAAACTTTTACGTCAGAAAACAAAGGTACTTGTTGCCTATGGTTCATGTGCACACATGGGAGGGATTCCGGGTCTCGCCAATTTCTCGAATAAAGAAGCAATATTCAACAGGGCTTACATTGAAAGCGAATCAACCTCAAATCCCGGAAAAATATTCCCTCAGCCTCACTACAATGTGCCCGAAGGAACATTGGAAATACCTGTCATGTATAATGATGTAAAAACTCTGAACCAGGTTGTGAATGTCGATTATTTTTTACCTGGTTGCCCGCCTCAGACTGAAAGATTAGTGGAGGTTTTTATGGCTATCGTAACGGGCGCCCAGCTTCCTCCGGCCGGTTCAGTTGTCGGGGCACATGATAAAAGCCAGTGCGACGAATGTAAAAGGAAAAAATCAGAGAATAAACTGATTAAAGAATTTAAAAGACCCTGGCAAATTAAGGATGACGGCGTAACCTGCTTTTTAGAACAGGGTGTAATATGTATGGGACCCGCAACCAGGGGTGGCTGTGGCGTACGATGTGTCGAAGGAAATGCCCCATGCAGGGGATGTTATGGCCCACCAAGCGATGTATCTGATCCGGGCGCAAAAATGATGTCGGCTGTAGCTACCATGATTGATTCAAATGACCCAGATGAAATAGAAAAAATAATAGAAACAATTGAAGATCCGGGCGGAACATTTTACAGGTTCAGTCTCCCCGGTTCAATATTAAGGAGGAAACATGTATGAAACGATATACTATAGATCCGATTACCCGCCTCGAAGGGCACGGAAAAGTTGAAATTTTCTGTACCGATGATGGAGATGTGGAAAATGTGTATTTCCAGGTACCTGAATTAAGAGGTTTTGAAAAATTCCTGGAAGGCCGGGCTGTTGAAGAAGCCTCGCAAATTGTAACAAAGATATGTGGAGTATGCCCCGGCTGTCATCATATGGCCTCCGGTAAAGCAATCGATGCTGTTTTTGGTGTCAGGCCGACTCCTACTGCCGCCAAATTAAGAGAGTTATTTTATATGGCTCACTTTGTTCATAGCCATATTGCCCACTTTTATGCACTGGCTGCTCCTGACTTCGTTGTCGGGCCAACAGCCCCGGCTGCCGAAAGAAATGTGCTAGGTGTTATTGCAAAAGTAGGAGTTGAAATCGGAACAGAAGTTCTGAAACAACGCCGGATTGCGCAGGAAATTCAGGCATTACTCGGAGGCCATCAGACTCACGTTGTTATGAATACTCCGGGCGGAGTAAGAAAAGGTCTGACTGAAGAACAGAGAAAAGATATTGTAGAAAAAGCCAAAGGATTTGTTGAATTTGCCAGATTTTCCTTAAAAATATTCAACGATGTAGTCCTCGGAAACAAGACTTATGTTGATCTGATTCTTAACGGCCCGTATTCTCTGAATATATATTCCATGGGACTTGTTGATGAAAATAACAAAGTGAACTTTTATGACGGTAAAGTAAGAGTTGTTGACCAGGAAGGTAAAGAACATTGTAAATATGAACCGAAAGATTATCGCAACTGGGTTGAAGAAAGAGTGGAACCATACAGTTATCTGAAATATCCGTATCTGAAACAAATAGGATGGAAAGGTTTTGTGGAAGGAAAAGATTCCGGCGTATATCATGCAACTCCGTTATCAAGACTGAATGCAGCCGATGGTATGGCCACTCCTCTGGCACAGGAACATTATGAACACATGTATAAAACTCTGGGCGGAAAACCTGTTAATGCAACTCTGGCGATGCACTGGGCACGGTTGGTTGAATTGTTATATTCCGCCGAAAGAGCACTTGAATTAGCACAGGATAAAGAAATCACAAGTCCGGATATCCAGGCTGAATTGCCAAATGTTCCGAGAGAAGGTGTTGGGATAGTTGAAGCCCAGAGAGGAACCCTGACTCACCACTACTGGACAGATGAAAAAGGAATCATAACAAAGGCAAATATAATTGTTGGCACTACCAATAATAATGCTCCCATTTCCATGTCGTTAAAAAAAGCAGCCCAGGGCCTGATTAAAAAAGGAGTTACTGTTGATGACGGAATTTTAAATATGGTGGAAATGGCTTTCAGGGCCTACGACCCATGTTTCTCCTGCGCAACCCACAGTTTACCAGGAAATATGCCACTGGAAGTAATTTTCAGGGATGCAAAAGGCAATATTACAAGACAAGTAAAAAGAAAATAAAACAATTATAGCAGTCAGCGCAATCGATGCTGGCCTTTTTGTTCAACCAATGAGAAACAAAGTACTTATACATGGAATCGGTAATGAAATTTTAACCGATGACGGAATCGGTCCAAAGCTTGTTAAAAGACTGAAAAATAATATAACTGAAAACAATGTCGATTTTGAAACAGCATTCCTGGGCGGGCTTGAAGTGCTGGAATATATTCAGGGCTATCAGACTGTCATTTTCATAGATGCTATCAGAACAAAGGATGGGATACCGGGAACAGTTTACCAGTTATCACCTGAAAATTTCAACAGCACAATACATCTGTCAAGCGTACACGATGTTTCTTTTCTGACAGCTGTAGATCTGGGAAAAAAAATAGGGTTAGACATGCCAGAATTTATTCATATCATCGCTATAGAAATAGTCGAAGATAGAGTATTTGACAATTCTTTTACTCCCCTGATTCAGGCAAAATATGATGAAATATATGGGAAAGTAAAGCAAATCACAGAAAAAATATTACTGACCAGTATTTATAATTAATGCTTTAACAAGCTATCATTGAGAGTAAAAACTTAAATAAATAATACCCATCCCGGCACACATAAATTGTTAGAACAATTCAATGACTGAAGAATTTTTAATATTATTTGTAACAACAGCTTCTATCGCCTTGATTCATACCGTCACCGGGCCGGATCATTATTTACCTTTTATAGTAATCTCAAAAGCCAGGAGTTGGAAGATAAAAAAAACAATCTGGTTCACTGCCCTATGTGGCCTGGGACATGTAGGCAGTTCCGTTTTACTGGGGATTATTGGAATTGCCCTGGGAATTGCTGTTGGAAAACTTGAATTTTTTGAAGGAGTACGTGGCAGCATAGTATCCTGGTTGTTCACTTCATTCGGGCTTATTTACATGATATGGGGAATACGAAGAGCATATAAAAACAAATCCCACATACATTTGCATTTTCATAAGAACGGAAGCATGCATGAACATACGCATACACATCATAAGGAGCATGTACATATTCACGAAAGCAAAGAAAAAGCAAGCCTTACTCCCTGGATTCTATTTACAATTTTTATTTTCGGACCTTGCGAACCCCTTATTCCCATTGTGATGTATCCTGCAGCCAAACATAATTATTCGCAAATGATAATTCTGACAATTGTTTTCAGCCTTATCACTATTACTACCATGATAGTTTTAGTAACTGCCGCTTCCTATGGGTTTAAATTTTTTCCTGTAAAAAAATTAGAACGTCATTCCCATACACTGGCCGGAGGCACAATATTTCTTTGCGGATTAGGAATGTTATTATTAGACTTGTAATTTTCAGCTAACAAATATTAAAAAACTTCAGCACAAAAACTTTTGGCTTTCATTTTTTTAACTTTTGATTTTCAACTGTTTACTATTTTCTTTCATCCATTCATACCATTTATCCATCCCCTCTCCTGATTTAGCAGATAATTCGAAAAAACGAAGATGATGATTCACTTTAAGTGCATATTCTTTTGCTTTCTCAATACTGAAATCAACATATGGCAGAAGGTCAATCTTATTTATTATGCAAATATCCGAGGTGTGAAACATATTTGGATACTTGACGGGCTTGTCATCGCCTTCGGTAACACTAATAATCACAACGCGAAAAGCTTCACCCAGATCGAATAGTGACGGACAAACCAGATTGCCAACATTTTCAATCACAAGTATCGAATTATAAGTAACTTCAAGTTTTTTCACTGCCTTGTTTATCATATCGGCATCCAGGTGACAACCATTACCTGTATTTATTTGTATTACCGGGGTTCCTGTGGCATTAATGCGATTGGCATCGTTCATAGTTTGCTGGTCGCCTTCTATAACAAAGAAATCCCGTTCTTTTTTTAAATCTTTAATTGTTTTCTCTAGCAGGGTTGTTTTACCTGAACCCGGAGAACTCACAATATTTAAAGCCATAATGTTTTTAGCTTCAAAATATCCCCTGTTCCTCCCGGCAATCAGTTTATTGACATTCAAAACATCCTGCTCTATTTTAATAATTTTGCCATGAGAATGGCTATGATCATGAGGATGGGCATGGTCATGTTGGACATGAGTATTTTCATTCTGATCAGGCTCATTCTCTTCCCCGGGTTTTTTAAAGGTTACCTGGTTATCTTTCTGGTCGCATCCGCAAGTATCGCACATAAGTCTGTTTTTAGTTATACAAAGGTAAATCTTTTATTTTTCAGAGTTATTAATCAATCTTTATTGCTTTAACTTTAAGTTCTTTACCCTGAAAAATATTATGATCAAATTTTCCGCAAACCGGACAGGCAGTATAAAAGTCACTTATATCAAATACATGATTACATGAGTTACATCTGGCTCTAGCGGGTATTTTATTAATTACAAGTGTAACATTTTTCAGTAATTCATTTTTTTGTATGTATTGCATTGCAAACTCTAAAGCATCATAATCTACGCCGCTCAATTCGCCAATATCCACCTCAATTTCGTGAACTATTTCAGCATTGAGTCTTCTTGCGTTTTCCTCAGCAATACTTAATATATTCATTGTTATTGAAAATTCATGCATAATATGTTAATTTAACATATTCTTGGTAATTGTTCACCAGCCAGCATATCAATAATTCTTTTTCCGCCAATCCCGGTTTTCAGAATGGCTTTCCCATTATGGGCATCAATAACTTCACCGATAACCGCACTATCTTTGCCAAACTCGTTTTGCCTCATTACCGCAACAACTTTATCAGCATTTTCATTGGACGTAATTAATATTATTTTACCTTCATTTGCCACATAAAAAGGATCGAACCCAAGCAATTCACACATCCCCCTGACATTTTCTTTAACAACAACTGCCGATTCTTCAATTTCAATACCTATGTTGTTATTTTCTGCAAGTTCGCATAAAACAGTTGCAATACCTCCCCGCGTGGCATCTCTCATAAACTTTACCGGACAGTTTATGTCGATAATTTCTTTTATTATATGATTAAGGCACGCACAATCAGACTTTATTTCTGTTTTAAAATTTCCAAAGTTTCGCGCAGCCATGATTGCCATTCCATGATCGGCAATAGCACCGTTTACAATGATTTTATCGCCTGCTTTAATAGTTTCTCCCGTACTGATTTTTTTATATTTTTCTTCAAGGATACCAATTCCTGAAGTATTAATAAATAACTTATCGCACTGGCCTCTGTTCACTACTTTTGTATCGCCTGTAACAATTAATACTCCTGCCTTTTTTGCTTCATCGGCCATGGAAGAAACAATCATTTCAAGTTCTCTTATTAATAAACCTTCCTCCATAATAAACGAAACGCTCAGGTATTTCGGAACAGCTCCTGACACTGCAAGATCGTTCACTGTGCCGCATACAGCCAGTTTCCCTATATTACCCCCGGGAAAAAATATGGGGTCAACAACATAAGAATCGGTAGTAAATGCAATATTTTTGCTGTTAATATTCAGCAATGCAGAATCCGTTTGTTGTTTTAAAACGGGGTTATCAAAATATTTAACAAATAAGTCTTTTATCAGATTATGAGATAATCTGCCACCGCTGCCGTGTCCCAATAATATATTATTTTCCATTATTTGTTAAATCTATAATATGCATTGCAGGCGCCTTCGTGCGAAACCATGCAGGCGCCAACAGGATTGGATGTAGTACAAGCCGCTGAAAACAGTGAACATTGTTTGGGACTTTTTAATCCTTTCAATATTTCACCACAAATACAACCTTTTTCTTCTTTCGTTTCTTCAACTTCAACAGGTATCATATGTTCGGCATCGAAATCTTTATATTTTCCTGATATAGCGAGTCCGCTATTTTTTAATATTCCCAATCCCCTCCACCAGTCATCTCTCAACAGAAACACTTCATTCATGATTTCTTTTGCTTTTATGTTACCTTCAGGTTTAACTGCTCTTTTGTACTGAATTTCCACGCTGAATTTATTATCATTTACCTGTTTAACCAACATATAGATGGACTGCAGAATGTCAACCGGTTCGAAGCCGGAAATTACGCATCCGACCCTGTATTTTGCAGGAATTTCGTCGTAGATATGAGATCCTGTGATTGTGCTTACATGTCCCGGAGCAATATATCCATTAATTGTTACGCCTTCGTCAATTAATGCCGCCATTGCAGGTGGCATAATCTTATGTGAACTGAACAGGAAAAAATTGCTTACATTATCTTTAGCTGCATTAATTACTCCTGCTGCACTGCCCGGAGCGGTTGTTTCAAAACCTATTCCCAGAAAAATTATCTTTTTTGACAGGTTTTCTTTTGCTATCCGCAGGGCATCCAGTATTGAATAAACAATCCGGATATCGGCTCCCCTGCTTTTTTCTGCATTTAACGAAGAGGTGGAACCGGGAACCCTGATAAGATCGCCATAGGTTGCAATAATAACATCGTTCAAACGACTATATGCTACAGCCTGGTCTATAAATCTTTTATCAGTCACACAAACAGGGCAACCAGGACCTGATAAAAGTCTAATGTTTCCGGGCATTAAAGAAGGTATTCCGAATTTCTGTATAGCCCACGTATGACCACCACAGACTTCCATCAAAGCAATCTCTTTTGTAGTAACTGAAGAAATCTTTTCAATAAGCCGGTCAACTATTTCTTTGTCCCTGAATTCATCTATGTATTTCAACTGGCAATAATTATAAAATATAAATACAAAACATAAATATAACAAAGTTTATAAGTCTCTTTGTTAATTATTTTTCTTTTTTAAGCATTAAAGAAAAAGTAGTTCCCAGGTTAACCCTGCTTTCAACCCATATTTTACCACCATGGTCTTCAACAATCTGCTTTGAAATAGCAAGACCCAGACCGGTTCCGTCTTTAATCTGGTTCCTTACATTTGATGCCCTGTAAAATTCATTGAATACCAGGGGTATCTCTTCTTCAGGAATACCCATACCCTGGTCAATTACTTCAATCAGCACCCTGTCCTGCTTATCTTTTGCATTTACTAAAACCGTTTTATCTGGCGGAGAATATTTTATGGCATTCAGAACCAGGTTTAATAAAACTTCTTCAATGGAAAACTGTTCACCATAAATATTATTTATTGATGGTTCTACATTCTTTATCATGCTGATGTTTTTTTCCTGTGCGCTGTTCCCGGCCATTTTGAATATTTCTTCGAGAGAACCTGGCAGGTTAAAATATTTTTTCTCTGATCTTTGTTGTAACTTCCTGCGGGTAATACTTAAAAGATCTGAAATAAATTTATTAAGTATTTGAATCCTGCTATTAGCACGGTTTACAAACTCTTCCTGTTGCGGATTTAAAGGACCTGTTAATTTTTTATTCAAAACGGTAATACAACTTTGCACTGCTGTGATATGTCCCTTAATATCATGGGTAATACGCATCACATATTCGTTTTTTATTTTATCTTTCTGTTTCAGTTTAATATTAGCCTGTAAATAAGCTTCCTCATGTTTTCTCGATTCCTTTATAATTGTCCGGGTAATATATACAACAAAGTATGAAGTAGAAATAAAAATAAACCCGGTACACATTAAATAAGTGATATTATTATACATATTTGTAATAATAAAACCCTCTAACGGAAAATGTTGTATAATGCCCGAATATTCCAGAAAAGTCATCGAACCTACCAGGATTAATGCAAATGAAGTCTGAAAAAAACTCTCTTTGGTTGTCAGAACTATACTTCCGATTATCATGTGAAAAATATAGTAAACGATAAATGGATTTTCAACTCCGCCAGAATAATGTAAAAGAACTGTCAGTACAATTAAATCAGTCGAAATTTGAAAATTTATTATTCTGTTAACAAGCTTTAATGACTTCCTGATGCGCGATTTCTGTAAATATTTTAAAAAAGAGAATGATAATACATTTAATATAATTAATAATGCTACAACATTATAGACCGGCAGTTCCCAAATAGTAAAGTGAAGAATATGTTTTGCTACAATATAAGCAATGATAATTCCTATGATAGCATACCAACGTAACCTGATCAGCCAATATGCAAGCCTGACAATTCTAAGGTTTACCAGTTGCATTTCAGGAGTTTTTCTGAACTTTATTGATAAAAAACTTATTAATTTAATAATTCTTTTATTGCTTTTAATAATTCTTCCCAATCTCCCGATTTGTCAATAAATCTTGTTTTGGGAAGAGAATCAACATCCTCTATTACTGCACGCATATTGACCCCAATGGCTTTAGCCATACTCGTATTAATGACAATCGGGATTTTCTTTAAATTTTCATCCGATTTAAATTCATTCAGAAAATTATATCCTTCAAGATTGGTATCCATCATGATGTCCAGAACAATTAAATCGGGATGAAAGGCCTTTAGAACTGCCAAACCGGTTTTTGTGTTAATGGCAGTACTTACTTCATAATTATTACTCTGAAGAAAGAGCTTCACAGATGCTAATAAATCAACATCGTCATCTATTACCAGAATTTTACTTTTATTCATAAAATATTAATTTTAAAATTTCAGAAAAAAGATAAATTTACAAAACAATATTATTGAAAATCAAAAGTATCAGCTTAAGTTTTTATGATTTTCGTCATCTCTTATCCGATGATCAATTTCACCTAATTCCCTGAGTAATTTTAATGTTTCCTGCGCCTCTTCTTCACTCATTTTCTGAATTGCAAACCCGGTATGTAATAAAACATAATCATCCACTTTAACATCGTCCACCAGTTGAAGTGATGCCTCGTACTCAGTACCTCCAACAGACACTATGGCCTTATCACCATCTATGGAAATCACTTTTGAAGGTATGCTTAAACACATAGTCAGCCGGATTTAAAGAGCTTTAAATAAGAATAAATTCAGTAAATAAAGATACCGCTAAAGAAACAAATAATAGATATTATTTAACATAAACACATATGTTCTTTAATCGGAAATCCGGGACTAAAAAAGCAATTTCATGCTAATTTGTTACTTGCTTACAAATAATTCTTTGCTGCAATTACCATCTGGCCAAGTGCAATTCCACCATCGTTGGCCGGAACTTTTTTATGTAAAAATACTTCAAAATTATTTTTAATCAGCACATTTTCAAGATTCTCCAAAAGGTATTTATTTTGAAAAGTGCCACCCGACAGTACTACTTTATTTAAATTATACCTGTTCCTGGCTTCCTTAACAACTTCGCTGACAACTGAAATTATAGTATTGTGAAATTTCGTTGATATTTCGGATAACGGCACATGGCGCTGCAATTCATCAACAATTCGCATAATAGTTTCTTCAAAAGAAATCGTACTGCTTATGGAAAAAGGATATGCCTGCATTATTTTTGCATCGGTAATGGCTTCTAACCTCATGGGGGCTTCCGCATGAAACCTGCTGAAAGGACAAAGATTTATCAGCGCTGCCACGGCATCGAATAATCGCCCGGAACCCGATGTCAGCGGACAGTTTATTTTTTTATCTATGGCGCTGCATAACAATTCAACTGATGAAGTGTCAATATTTTTCAGAAACGGTAAATCAAACTTCAGAAAATCATTTCCATAGGTCTTATATAAATAAGACACTGCCATCCGCCAGGGCTCACCGGTTACTTTATCGCCGCCTGGCATGGGAATATAATCGAAATGATTTATTCTGGCATATTCTTTCAAATCACAGACAAAAAACTCACTACCCCATATATTGTTATCATCTCCGTAACCGGTTCCGTCAAAGCTAACGCCAACGACCTGTTCGTCCAGGTTATGCTCTGCCATACAGGAAGCAACATGCGCATGATGATGCTGAACTTTAACATGCTTCAACTTTGATGTAACAGCATATTGTGTAGATAAATAGTCCGGATGCAGGTCGCTGACAATTAATAAAGGTTTAAACCGGAACAGTTTTTTGAATTGTTCTATGGTTTCGCTATAAAATTCCCAGGTCTCCATATTTTTTAAATCGCCTATATGCTGGCTGATTATTGCCTGATTACCCTTACCTATACAAAAACAATTCACAAGCTCTGCACCGGTAGCCAGAATACCGTCAACATTCATTTTCAGATTTACCGGCACCGGCACATATCCCCGTGACCGCCTGAGAATCCTTTCCTTATTATTTACTATTGTTACAACAGAATCATCGGCTCTGTTATATATATCCCTGTTATATGTCAGAACTGCATCGGCAATATTTGTCAGCTTCTGAATGGCTTCTTTGTTATCAGTTACTATAGGCTCATCTGAAATGTTTCCGCTGGTTAAAACAATTGCACCAATATCTGAATTTTCAAATAACAAATGGTGCAAAGGCATATATGGAAGCATGGCCCCGATTGTATTAAAACCAACAGAAACTGAAGGAGCCAGGCTCTTTTTCTGTTTCAGAAGCACAATGGGTCTTTTCCAGGATAATAAAGAAACTTCTTCAGTCGAATTAACAAGTGCATATTCTTTTAATACGTCAATATTGGAAAACATTACCGCAAACGGTTTCCCTTCCCTGTTTTTCAGTCTCCTGAGCCGGGTAACAGTTTCTTCACAATGAGCATCGCAGGCTAAAAAAAATCCACCCAATCCCTTTACGGCTATTATTTTTTTGTCTTTGATCAGGGTAACCAGTTTACTAATAATTTCTCCGGAGCCTTTTACAACCTTTTTATCATATAAAAGTGAATATTCAGGCCCGCAAACAGAACAGGCTACCGGCTGGGCATGAAAACGCCTGTCCGAAATATCGGAATATTCTTTCCTGCAATCAGGACACATCTCAAAATCCTTCATGGTGGTTTTATCCCTGTCATACGGAAGGTCTCTGATGATGGTAAAACGGGGCCCACAATTCGTGCAATTTATAAAAGGGTAGCCGATGCGGTTTTTCTGAGTTTGCATATCTTTCAGGCAATCGCTGCAAACAGCAATATCAGGACTGATATCAGTAATACTGTCAGAAACTGTCCGACTCCTGACAATCTGAAAATCCGTAAAAGTTTCTTTTTCGACAGGCCTGAAGTTTATCGATTCAATATTCGCCGCCGGAGGGGATAATTGCCTGATTAAAGAAATAAACCGGTTTAATACTTCAGTATTACAGGTAATTTTAACGACAACCCCATCGTTCCTGTTTTCAACCCAGCCCTTTAAATTATTATTTTCAGCAAGCCGGTAAACAAACGGGCGAAAACCGACACCCTGCACCAAACCCTTGATCTCAATCAGGAATGTACTTTCTTTATTTTGCTGAGAAGGGGTTTTCATAGTGTAAATTTACAGACAAACCTAAAGGATTTGGCCTGAATGTGCAAAATATAATTAATTCATTGTGTTTTTATAAACATAAGATCCCTTCACAGGTACAACAATGTCATTTTTTATAATTCAAAACTATTCTAAGCTATACTTATAGAATCTATCAGGCTAAAATAAGGGTTAAACTTAACTGAATAAAAGAGATCATAATAGGTTATTGCTCCAAAGATTTATTGACGTGTTCGGTATTAATGCATACCCTGCAAAAAATAAAAATTATCACTGTTGTCCGACTAAAATATTTTACATATCATGAATTAACTTGTTTTCAATATTTACAAATATGTCGCCTCTACGAGGCTTAAAAAAAGTGCCATAGGTACGGTATGTTTGTAACACAAGTGGTTTAAAAAAATAGAAAAAGTGCCACAGGTACGACATATATAATTATAAAAATTAGTTGGACAAAAGTGAAAAATTATATCAATGAACTAATATTTTATGGTACTATTGCTGCATAAATTTTTAACGAACCATTGAATTAACAAATAAAATTACTCCAGTATTATGGTTTTATCCTTCGGATATTTAACACTATATACTAATTTCATTTTCTTTGTTTCGGCAGCTTTTACTTCATTTTTCCAGGTTAATCTCCCGGATGGTTCATCGAATTTTGCACCGGAAATATCTGTTCTTTCAACAACAATGTCTTTATCGGTAGAAACCGGAACCTGGTCGTCGATAACTATTGTTACAGGAGCCGATTTTTTGTTTCTCACAGAGATTTCAAAACCGCGCGATTCTTTCTGGTTTAAACCCACCAGACTTTTGGAGGAAAAATCTTTCAGTTTTTCTCTTTTTATAACAATATTTTTGTCCCTTCCCAGGGATAAGTCAAGCGTATCGGAGGTTGAACGGGAATCGAAATACGACTGGCCAACATAGGTTCCTTCGAAATACAGATACACATTACCCGAAAGCATGTTCAGGCTTTCCCATCCTGTAACACGGGCGAGTAAAAACGCATCCTTATCGATTTTCGGTACGGCATAATACTCGTAGGTGGCGGGCAGGGTCGATTTTGTCATCTCAACAGTATACGTCTGTCCGTTGCAGGGAATATCGTAGGGTTTTGATATTTCAAACTCAATACTGGTTGTACTCTCTGTTACAGAAGTATAAGCGCTTGCCCCGTTGGCATCCACAACAGCAACTTCATTTATTTCAACCCCGGTGGCCATAGCTGCAGGCGCTTCTTCTTTCTTTGCCATTTCTTTCCCTTTTTTCTTTTCATCGGCGCTCCACGAATAGGTATATGGTTCGTAATAACCCAGGTACCATGTCGATAAATTTGGTTTTGTGCCGCTCAATGAAGGATTTGAGGTAGATAATGTAAGCAATACATTTTCCCAGTCTTCGCCTGTTGTCTGGTAAACATTTGCTTTATAGGCAATCTCAATAGGGTTGTTTACATTCTTTGCCCTTAAGTCGTAAGAAGGACTCCAGCCTGCCGTTGAAACAAGGTAGCTGACCGTAAAAACAGCATTCACGGACTGATCGGCAGTAACCATTATAACTATTTCACTGGTAGGAATATTCTTTTTGGTATTCAGGTTTGCCAACTGGTTCGAAATGGCAACTATTCTTTCCTGCAGCTTTATTAATTTTTTATTTATTGCAATCTGCTTTGTTTTTATATCGGCCAGGCGGTTGCGATAAAAATCGCTGGCTTCTTTTAACCCGGCAATGCTCACTCCCGTATTCTGACCGCCCAGTGATTTGTTAGCAAGAAGAAGGCCTTCTTCATTATTATAAACATACATCATTCCGTTCTCGGCAGTAACCTGGTCGTTCAATTTTTCCAGCGAATCTTCAAGGGCAATGATTTCCTTTGTTTTTTCCTGCTCCTTTAAATAATTAACCTGATGAACAACCGACAAAATAGTAAATTCTCCTTTACCGTTAACCTGGATACTCTGCGCATTCAGATCCTGCGGAAGGTCTTTAACAACAACCAGACTGTTCCCGGCAGGCAGTGAAAGCGAACCTGTGCGGGTAATGGTTGCACCGCTTAAATAAACGGTTATTTCTTTAATGGTTGTTTTAAGAGGTTTGGGATCGTCAATGGCAAACATCCGGCTAAAGATTAACGATAAAAATAAAAGTGCGGTTAAATGTTTCATAATACATGTATTTATGTTAGAAATTTGAGTTAATTGCTTCCACAGGATTTAATTTAGCGGCAGATAATGCCGGTGCAAAGCCGGATACTATCCCGATAAATACCGAAATAAAAACACCTGACAAAACATTTCCGAGACTCATGGAGAAATCCATATCAACCAGCCTGCTTCCCAGCGAAGTTCCAATGTACACCAGAATTAATCCTACCACCCCTCCTACCAGCGATAACATAACAGATTCGCTTAAAAACTGAACCAGAATAAAATAATTTTTAGCGCCCAGCGATTTCTGAATGCCAATTAATTTTGTTCTTTCTTTCACAGATACGAACATAATGTTAGCAATTCCGAAACCTCCGACCAGGATAGCCAGTCCCCCGATTAACAACCCTGCCAAGTCAATAACCTTAAACACTTCGTTAAATCCCTGTGTTATCAGGCTGGCTTTGTTTAATGCAAAATTATCATCTTCAACGGGTCTGATACGCCGGGCAGACCGCATTATGCCTTTCAGATCGTCGGTTAATTCGGCAATATCCACTCCTTTTTTTGCACGTACCATGATAACAGGATTCATCATTTCGTCCTTAATATCAAAGATATTCCTGGCAAAATTTACGGGAAGCAAAACAGCATTATCAAAACTTTCGTCAAAAATACTGGTACCCTCTTTTTTAAAAACTCCCAGTACCGTTACTTTTCTTCCCATTATTTTCATATCCCGTCCTATAGGATTCAGGTTTTTAAATAATACATCGGCCAACGTACTTCCGATAATGGCTTTTGAAGAACCATTGTTCGATTCGAAAACAGAGAAATATCTTCCTTTCTCAATTTCAAACGACCGGATTTTTTCATAATCATAGGAAGAGCATATAATAGAAACATTATCGGCTGAATTATTTCTATACTCAACTGTTTTTGAAGCAGAAACCACAAATGCCACAGCTTCCGATTTTACCGATCTGCTTTGAATTATCTCGGCTTCTTTTAATGAAGGAACCGGGCGGTTTAAATATTTCCACCAGGGATAGTCGTTACCAAATTCCCAGGGCCATTTCTGAATATAAATCACATTATCGCCAAGCGACTCAATACTGCTTCGTACGCTTGTTTCCATACTGTCAATAACAGTAAATACAGAAATAATGGCGAATATCCCGATGGTAATTCCAAGCAGCGAAAGAAAAGTGCGCATTTTATTAACAACCAATGCACTGATTGCTGCGAGGTAACTTTCCTTAAGTAGTTTAATAATGAGCATTTCAAATACAAAATAAAAAAAATCGCTATTATATTATTTAAGAATAAGGAACATCGACTCAGGAGTTTAGAGCTTGACTTCAAAAATCGTTACCCTTTATTCTTACTTCGATACTCCAATATTCAGATCACATTCAATAAACAAAAGTACTGATTCATCGCTTATAATTTCATGACAATATATTTTTTTAAAATATTTTTAAAAAGAACTTAACATAATTGGTTTTGACAAGAGAAATTGATAATTTTGTGAACTTTTTCAAATATTTTGAATGTGAGCAACTTAAAAGCAATCAAATCAGCATTTATATCAGTTTTTTATAAAGACGGGCTGGAAGATATAGTAAAAAAATTACACCAACTTGATATTCAGATAATATCAACAGGCGGAACCAGTGATTTTATCGAAAAATTAAATATTCCTGTAATCCAGGCTGAAAGCCTGACAGGTTACCCAAGCATACTGGGAGGCAGGGTAAAGACCCTTCACCCAAAGATTTTCGGTGGAATTCTTGCGCGCAGGAATGAAGAATCGGACATGCTCCAGGTGGAAGAATATGATTTTAAATTAATCGATTTAATTATTGTTGATCTTTATCCTTTCGAGGAAACAGTGAAGAAAGGCGCCAGCGATGAGGATATCATAGAAAAAATAGATATCGGGGGTATTTCACTCATCCGGGCAGCAGCAAAAAACTTTACCGACGTGGCCATTGTTTCCTGTAAAGAGCAGTACGCCTACCTGTTAGAACTGTTAAACAAACAGGAAGGTAAAACCGGCATTTCCGACAGGAGAAAACTGGCTATGGAAGCCTTTGATGTATCTTCCCATTACGACTCTCATATTTTCAGTTATTTTGCCCAAAGTAATCCTGAATCATTCAAGGAAAGCATAAGAAGGCCCAATGCTTTAAGGTATGGCGAAAATCCTCACCAGAAAGGAATATTTTATGGTAATCTTGATGAAGTTTTCGACAAACTTCACGGAAAAGAAATTTCGTACAATAATCTTCTCGATATTGATGCTGCCGTATCATTGATTAATGATTTTGAAGAACCTACCATTGCTATTATCAAGCATAACAACGCCTGCGGGTTAGCTTCACGCAACACCATGCCCGAAGCATGGAAAGATGCACTGGCAGGCGACCCGGTATCGGCTTTTGGTGGAATTATTGTTGCAAACAGGGAAATAGATATTGAAACGGCAAAAGAAATTGACAAATTATTTTTTGAAGTAATTATATCTCCCGGATATCAGAACGATGCCCTGGAAGTTCTGAAACAAAAGAAAAACAGGATTATTCTTGTTTTAAAGCAAAAAAACTTTTCAAAGAAAAGTTTCCGCTCACTTCTGAACGGTGTTCTAGTCCAGGATAAAGATTCCGTTACTGAAACAACTGCAAACTTCAGTTACGTAACACCAAAAAAACCAAATGATCAGGAAACCTCAGACCTGCTTTTCGCAAACAAAATAGTAAAGCATACAAAGAGCAATTCAATTGTGCTGGCAAAAAACAAACAGCTCCTGGCCAGTGGTGCAGGACAGACTTCGCGCATTGATGCATTAAAACATTCGATTGAAAAAGCAAAAAGTTTTGGTTTTGATCTTAACGGGGCAGTCATGTCGAGCGATGCATTTTTTCCGTTTGCCGATTCTGTTGAGATAGCTTATAATGCAGGAATAACCTCTGTAATTCAACCCGGAGGCTCTATCCGCGACGAAGACACCATAAAGTTCTGCTCCAATCATAATATTTCTATGGTATTTACCGGTATTCGTCATTTTAAACACTAATTTTAACCCGAAAAAAAATCTATGGGATTATTTTCTTTTTTTAACCAGGAACTGGCCATCGACTTAGGAACAGCGAATACCATTATTACGCATAACGATAAAATAGTGGTTGATGAACCTTCCATTGTAGCTATCGATCGCAATACCGGAAAACTGATTGCCATTGGCGAAAAGGCCCGGCAGATGCACGGTAAAACTCACGATAACATAAAAACTATCAGGCCATTAAGAGATGGTGTAATTGCCGATTTTAACGCCGCCGAACTCATGATACGTGGTTTGATCAAAATGATTAATCCCCGTCCCCGTCTTTTCACTCCTTCGATGAGAATGGTTATTGCCATTCCTTCGGGAAGTACTGAAGTTGAAATCCGTGCTGTCCGCGACTCTTCGGAACATGCCGGCGCAAGAGATGTTTACATGATTTACGAACCCATGGCAGCAGCCATAGGAATCGGGCTGGATGTGGAAGCTCCCGAAGGAAGCATGGTTATTGACATTGGTGGTGGAACTACCGAAATAGCGGTAATTTCCCTGAGCGGTATTGTTTGCAATAAATCGGTTCGTGTAGCCGGCGACGTATTTACTGCCGATATCATGGAATATATGCGTCATCAGCACAATATGAAAATCGGCGAAAGAACGGCAGAAGATATTAAGATCAATGTGGGCGCCGCCCTGCCCGACCTGGATTCACCGCCTCCCGATTACGTGGTAAGAGGTCCCCACCAGATGACTTCATTGCCTATTGAAATCCCGGTATCGTACCAGGAAATCGCACACTGTCTGGATAAATCGATTTCCAAAATCGAAACAGCTATACTCCAGGTGCTGGAAGAAACTCCGCCCGAACTTTACAAAGACATTACCAATAACTGCATGTACCTTGCCGGTGGCGGTTCTTTATTAAGAGGCCTGGATAAAAGATTAAACGAAAAATACAATATCCCGGTAAGGGTCGCCGACGATCCGTTACATGCTGTTGCCCGCGGTACCGGTATTGCACTTAAAAATGTTGATCGTTTCTCGTTCCTGATGCGTTAGGATTTTAGCGGACCTTTCCCTTAACTCCTCACAATGAGAAATATTTTAAAATTTATAATCCGGTTTCATTATTCAATTTTATTTATTATCATTGAGACGTTTGCTTTGTTTATAACAATACAGGCAAATCATTTTCAACGGGCTTCGTTTATTAATTCATCCAATGAGATTTCGGGAAATATATACATGATGTTCAGTTCCGTTACAGAGTACCTGAACGTAAAAAATGAAAATAAAAAGCTGGCACAGGAAAATGTAGAACTGCGACAGCTCCTGAAATCGAATTACATCGAGAATGTTATTAATCCCAGCCACGTAATTGATTCGATGTATAAACAGAAATATGATTACTTTACTGCCAGGGTCATTAATAATTCAGTTAACAATCAAAATAATTTAATCACTATTGATAAAGGCAGAAACCAGGGCGTAAGACCCGATATGGCTGTTATCTGTTCCCAGGGTATTGTAGGAATTGTTAAGGATGCTTCATCTAATTTCTCTATTGTAATACCTGTTATCAATATCAATGCCCATATCAGCGCCAAAATTAAAAAAAACGGATATTTCGGTACCATATCATGGGACGGAATCAGTTACCAGGCAACCCAGTTAAATGAAATTCCGTTTCATATTAAGTTAGCCGTCGGAGATACTATTGTATCCAGCGGATTCTCATCTATTTTTCCCGAAGGAATTATGATTGGTACCATAAAAAAATTCGATCTGAATGAAGGCAACAATTTTTACAACATTGAAGTAAAGTTATCTACAGATTTCATGAGCCTTAATTACGTGTACATAATTTCAAATTTACTGAAAGAAGAACAGGGCAAACTGGAAAATTCCACTAAAAATGATTAGTCTCATTCCTCAAAATATTATCCGTTTTATTTTACTTGTTCTTATACAGGTACTGATATTAAACAATATTCACCTTAGCGGATTTATCAACCCGTACATTTACATACTTTTTATATTAATGCTTCCTTTTGAGACCCCGGGATGGTTGCTTTTAATTCTTGGGTTCTTAACCGGGTTTACCATCGATATTTTTTCCGGCACCCTGGGAATGCATGCTTCAGCCACTACCATTGCCGCCTACT
Organism: Bacteroidota bacterium; assembly: GCA_037441645.1. Classification (GTDB taxonomy): domain Bacteria; phylum Bacteroidota; class Bacteroidia; order Bacteroidales; family GWA2-32-17; genus GWA2-32-17. Next base: position 99,018 of record JBBIRU010000013.1, on the reverse strand, counting down.
CCCGTCCCTATGTATTAAAACTTTTTTCACCCCGCGACGGATACGAAAACAGAACCCAGCCGACTCTCCGTTATTACGATCTTTTATGGATCATCAGGTATTCTGCCGTTATTATACTAATACATCATTTCAGTTTATTTTTTATTGAAGTTTTTCGTTTTTCAGGATTCTTTTTTACCATTTTCAGGATTATTCTCAGTTCAATTTTTACTTTTGTATTTATCATCGTTACCCATTTGATTTTTCACAAAAGATAGGGCTGTTAAATGTTAAATCCGTACAGTAACCGTAAATATATAATTGGAGGGATTTTTCTGGCCTTTTCCATAATTTTTGCTTTCCGGCTTTTCTTTCTGCAGATTATTGATACCAGCTATAGATATTCGGCAGACAATAACTCCCAGCGAAGAATAACCAAGTACCCTGCAAGAGGAATTATTTACGACAGAAACGGAAAAATAATGGTATTTAATGATGCTGCTTTTGACTTAATGGTTATTCCCCAGCAAACAAAAGCATTTGACACTGCTGACCTGTGCAGGATACTGGAGATAACCAAAGAAAATTTTTACCGGCAATTTAATGCAGCTGTCAGCTACTCAACATATCGCCCTTCCCTTATTATTTCCCAGATATCTTCAAAGACTTATGCCATATTGCAGGAAAAACTCTTTAAATTTCCGGGATTCTTCGTCCAGGCACGTACCCTTCGCAAGTACCCACAACCCATTGCAGCTCATTTATTAGGATATGTAGGCGAGGTCGATCAGAATATAATCAGTAAAAATCCGTATTATAAACAAGGTGACTATATCGGTATAAGCGGCCTTGAAAAGACCTATGAAAGATTCCTGAGAGGACAAAAAGGCGTAAGTATTTATATGGTTGATGTCCATAACAGGATCATGGGAAGTTTCGCCGAAGGAAAATTTGATACGGCAGCCGTGATAGGAACTGACATTAAAACCACAATTGATGCGGAATTACAGGCTTACGGCGAAAAGCTCATGCAGCACAAAAAAGGGAGTATTGTTGCTATTGAACCGTCTACCGGTGAAGTGTTAATGCTTGTTTCCAGCCCGGGCTACGATCCCGGTTTATTAGTAGGTAGAGTTAGGTCTGCCAATTATGTTGAATTAATCAGAGATACACTCAAACCCTTATTTAACCGTGCCACCATGGCATCTTACCCTCCCGGTTCTACCTTTAAACTGGTTATGGCATTAATCGGACAGCATGAAGGTGTACTGAATGTTAATACCCGTTATCCGTGTGCTAAAGGGTACCCGCCTTTGGGTGGTCATCCGAAATGCCATGCTCATGCTTCGCCGCTGAATTTAACAGATGCCATAGGGCATTCATGTAATTCATATTTCTCTTATGTTTTTAAAAGTGTTATTGAAAACCACAAATATCATGATACCTATAAAGCTTTTGAGGCCTGGCGCAATATTGCTTTAAGTTTTTGTATCGGTAAAAAAACGAATTCCGACCTGGCCAACGAATTAAAAGGAAATATACCGTCGATAAAATATTACGATAAGGTGTTCGGAAAAAATGCATGGAAAGCCTCTACGGTAATCTCTTTAGGTATCGGGCAGGCAGAAATGGGGATTACGCCTTTACAAAGCGCCAATGTGGTTTCGATCATTGCAAACCGGGGATGGTATTATACTCCACACATTGTTAAGGAAATCGGCAATAACCCCAACGACACTACTTTAAACCGCTTTAAGATTAAACATTATACCATGATAACCGATACCACTATTTTTGATAACGTTATCCATGGAATGAGTGATGCTGTTCAGAGCGGTACGGCAGCAGCATTAAAAATTGACGGAGTTGAATATTGTGCAAAAACCGGAACTGCCCAGAACCCTCACGGGAAAGACCATTCCGTTTATGTTGCCTTTGCACCTACACAAAACCCAAAAATTGCCATTGCCGTACTTGTCGAAAATGCCGGGTTTGGCGCTACCTGGGCAGGGCCTATTGCCAGCCTCATTATTGAGAAGTATGTTACAAAAGAAATAAAACGTGCCGACCTGGAAAAAAGAATAATGGACGGAAACCTTATTGGAGATTGAAAAGACAGATTAACATATGGAAGAGTACCGACTGGTTTACCATTGCATTGTACGTGGTATTGGTGATCCTGGGATGGATCAACATATATGCTGCCGTGTACGATGAAAAACATAACAGTATTCTTGATTTCTCCCAGCGCTACGGCAAACAGCTTATATGGATCGGATGTGCCTTCCTGCTTGCATTTCTTATATTTTTAATAGACACTAATTTTTTTGCATTTTTCACCTGGCCTGTTTTTGGAATAATGTTAATATTCCTGGTATCTGTTCTTATTTTTGGTAAAGAGACCAATGGCCAGAGGGCATGGTTCGAAATAGGCTCATTCAGGTTACAACCTTCAGAGTTTATGAAGTTCGCCACTAACCTTGCCCTGGCAAAATTTATCAGCAGCTATAACTTCAGGATTAAGAATTTCAAAAACTTACTCATCATTGGCGGTATCATACTTCTCCCTTGCGGCCTGATTCTGCTACAGAATGACACCGGCTCTGCACTTGTTTATCTTGCGTTTGTTTTTATGTTATACAGGGAAGGACTTACACCTTATGTTCTTTTCTTCGCACTGATAACTATTGTTTTATTTCTGGCTGCTATGTTGGTGGACAAAATAATTATTGCAAAAGTTTTATTATTTGCAGCTCCTGTAATTTTCATGTTGCTTAACCCTAGATTTAAATATCTTGGTATCGGGGTTGGGATATTCTCCTTGATTTTCGGAATCATATTCGGTGTTAATGCATTTTTAGATTATAAATATTCATTGTACTATGTCTTATTTGCAACAACTATTATTTCAACCATAATTATACTGATTTTAATATATAAAAAGAAAATTGCATATGTTTCAATCATCCTGCTTTTTCTGGTCAGTTCCTTAGCCTTTACTTTTACCGTTGATTATATTTTTAATAATGTATTGGAACCACACCAGCAGGAACGTATAAATGAGCTTCTGGGAATTACTTCTGATCCCCTGGGGGCAGGATATAATGTAAATCAATCAAAAATCGCCATAGGTTCGGGAGGCTTTTCCGGTAAGGGGTTCTTACAGGGGACTCAGACCAAATACAACTTTGTTCCTGAACAAAGTACCGACTTTATTTTTTGTACTGTGGGCGAAGAGCGCGGATTTATCGGAACCATTACCATACTTTCACTTTTTACTATTCTGCTTTTGCGGCTGGTTTTTCTGGCAGAAAGACAACGGTCGGTATTCAGCAGGATTTATGGTTACGGAACAGCCTCCATATTGTTTTTTCACATTGTTGTAAATATCGGGATGACCATCGGATTAGCGCCCGTAATAGGAATTCCCCTGCCCTTTTTCAGTTACGGCGGAAGTTCTTTATGGTCGTTTACCATACTTTTGTTTATTTTTATACGGCTCGATTCAAACCGGCATGAACTATTAGCATAAATTAATTTTATATGGCCACATCAACTGTAACTTATGTAAACAACTTAAGAACCTCAGCCGTTCATTTGTCTTCCAAAACCGAAATCATTACCGATGCCCCTGTTGACAACCAGGGAAAAGGAGAAGCATTTTCGCCTACCGATCTTACGGCAACTTCTTTAGCCAGCTGCATGTTAACCATTATGGGTATAGCAGCCAACTCATACGGATTCAATATAGATGGAACAAAAGCAGAGGTTACAAAGGTAATGGGCGAAAACCCCAGGAGAATTATCGAGATTAAAATCAATATTACCTTCCCGCCTAATAATTATTCGGAAAAACATAAAGAGTTTTTCAGAAAAACGGCTGAAACCTGCCCGGTAGCCAAAAGTCTACATCCTGAAATAAAACAGGCTGTTATTTTTAATTTTTAGATTGAAGTATTTATTAAGCTTCAATTCAGATAAAAAGTACCTGTATCAGTAACTTTTTTGTTCTATTTTTTCAGAATTATTTTTTTTGCATATACATTTTTATCATCCTTTAATCTGATAAAATAGCTTCCGGCTGATAAAGCTGAAGGAATATTCAGTCGATAATTATATGTTCCCTTTTTACAATCAGCAATGAATAAAAGTTGTTTTATTACATCTCCGGTTTCACTAAGCAATTCAATACTGACTGAATTCTCTTTTGAAAGCTCAAAATCGGCAAACATAAACTCTGAAACAGGGTTTGGATATACATTAAAAAATTTAAAACCAGACTCAATAAATTGTTCTGTAACACCTGAAGCAGTATCTATAAAAATACCCCCGCCTGAGGTTGTGTCTAGAATAAAATTATAATTATCAAGCAGAGTATCGTTTGAATTTACTGTAATGTTTACAAAAGTTGAAAGCATCGGATATCCCGGAATATCAACAATCAAATGGTAATCACTTCCGATAGGAATATCCGATAATGTATATGCACCATCCTGACCTGTAAATGCAGTTTGAACCGGAACATCATTAGGTTCCTGTTCTATTAATATTTCAGCGCCCGGAACAGGTTCACCAGTTGCTTTTCCTCCTTTTGTAAATACAATTGATTTCTTTCCATTCGTATCAAAAGCAATATTTCCACTAATGTCACAATTTCCAACTGGAGCCAGAGTAACCTCATGCATCTGAACATGAGCATATCGCAAATCATTACAAGATAAATTTATAGTATCAGCATCAACCCATAAAATTCCATTATTATAATATGTATTTAATACATTAGGGTATAAAGCAGGATTTGTTATGTCAACTTTTAAAAAATACCTTCCAGGTAAAAGATTAGTAAAATCGTAACCGGCAGATGTCAAAGTCTGGTATGTAAGTGTATCAAACTGGCCTGACCCGGTACCATCTGATTCAACAAACAAAGTAGCTTTACCATCACCCGTTGAGATGTAACCTCCGGAATAGGTGACTGTACCTCTTAGGGTAGCTAAGGATGATGCATAAGGAATAACGTATGAACCATTAAAAGTACATCCATTAGCATCCGTTACAGTCAAATAATGCGTACCGGGACTAAGAGAAAAATTATTGCTATTAGTTGTTAAATCGTCCCATAAATATAAATAAGCAGGAGTCCCGCCTGAAGTTGATATTTGAACTTGTCCGTCATTTCCAGTACAGCTGGCACCCACAATATCTCCATTTACTGACAAGGCTGTTGCTGGTTGATTAATTGTAACAGTAGTAGCAGTATTGCAACCATTTGCATCTGAAACGTAAACCAGGTACGTTCCAACTGTTAAATTATCAGCAGTAATTCCAGTCTGTGCACCAGGATCATTCCAAAGAAAAGTATACCCGGGTGTTCCGCCGATTACAGAAGCAGTGGCAGAACCATCATTGCCGGCAAAACAACTGACATCTGAAAAAGAAGTAATACTTAAAGCCAAGGATACCGATGGTTGGGTAATAGTGACCATTACATATGCAGTACAACCATTTAAATCGGTAACATTGACAACATATATTCCTGCCAATAAATTAGTAGCTATAGCTCCGGATTGTGAAAGAGGATCATTCCATACATAAGTATACCCCGGTGTTCCGCCGATTGCTGAAGCAATGGCAACGCCATCATTTCCCCCTTTACACGTAACATTTGAAGATGAAGAAATTGAAACCGACGTAGCCGAAGCCGGTTGAGTAATTGCAGCATTTGCACTTGCGGTACAACCATTTAAATCGGTAACTGTTACGGTGTAATTCCCTGCTAATAAATTATAAGCCGTAGCTCCGGTTTGTGAACCAGCATCATTCCATAAATATGTATAACCCGGTGTTCCGCCACTTGCTGAAACTGTAGCAGATCCATTAACTCCTCCATAGCAACTAATATTTGCATTTGTTGCACTTGCAGCAAGAACAGTTGTTGGCTGTGTGATAGTAACCGTTGCAGAAGCTGAACAACCATTTATATCAGTAACATTTACAATATATGAACCTGATGACAAATTACTGGCAATCGCAGTAGATTGCGCCATTGGATCGTTCCATACATAGGCATATGGAGGTGTACCGCCAGTTGCCGAGGCTGTAGCAGAGCCATTATTAGCTCCATAACAATTAATGTTAGTAGAAGAAGTAACGCTTATAGCAGGTGAAGGAGATTGAAGAATTAATTGAGAAGCAAACGTTGTACATCCATTATCATCAGTAACAGTTACATTGTAGTCTCCTACATTTAAATCAATGGCTGTAGCAGTAGTTTGTGAATTCAAATCATTCCAGGAATAATAATAGGGAGCAGTTCCTCCTGATGGTATTGCTGTTATATTACCTAAATTACCTGAGCAATCAAGGTTTGCAGATGAGGTAACTGCAATTAACACCTGAGGTTCAGAAACATATACCGAATCAGTAACGTAACATCCAGACTTTCCCCCACCTTCGCCATAGGTTATTTCCATATAATATTTTCCCGGACTCAGGTTGTAAGTATCCCAACTACCCGAAACCCAATTACCTAACGTATCATATAAATCTGTTGAATATAACCAACCATATCCATTTGCAGGATATATTGAAACCTGAGCATCATTATAACCATTACAGGTAGAATTATATACATCCATATTATAATTTAAAGCAACTATCTCGTTAAATGACTGTTCTGCATCTTGTTGTCCAAATAAATAAAACTGACATCCATCGGGTAAGGAATACAATGTATTAATACATTCATCTTCATTTTGGTCTCCAAAAATTCTTTGAGAAACTATATTACCAGAATAATCAAACATTACAACATAATTTTGCTTATCTCCGGTAACACTTGTAGTATATCCGGCCACTATATAATTCTGATTACCACTGTAATAAGCTTCCCGCACAGAAAAAGCTTCATCATTAAAAGGAGTTCCAACGGTCTGGGTCCAGATTACATTTCCATTATAACTATCAAAACACACAATTAAAATATCTTTATTGGTTTTGCCTGCAGTAGTATCAGAATATCCAACAGCTATAGTATTAGCATAACAATTACTGGCACTATTCAGCACCTGGTCTCCCGGAAGTTGATATGTAACATCATATATAACTGTATTATCTCCTTCATTTAAAATGACAGAATGAATATCGGTACCATCAGAAGGTGAAGAAGTAGTATATCCTGTAAAAAGAACATGACCATCACTAAATGAAATTGAATTGAGAATATCCTCGCTTACACCACCATAAGTAGTGTCCCACATAAGAGATGTAACTGAACTGCTTGCATCTATTTTTCCAAACCAAAAATCTTTATTTCCCATACCTGACTCTGAATAACCACAAGCCCAATAAGTTGAGCTAAATTCATTTTTAACACATTTTACTTCCTGATCAAATGGTCTTGGAATTATTAAATCATTATTACTTTTATAAGGTAATGTAACTGGAAAGTCTTCATAATGCAGAAAAATATCTTTATCTCCAGAAAGTGATTCTTCATAACCACCACAAACAACCGGAAGTATACCGGTACCTGAACCTCCAATAGCATCAGTAATAGCAACAGAATAAAAAACATTTGTATTTGTACCTGGATTTTGAATATAAGATAAAGTATCTTCATTTGCCATATCAAAAAGAGACACAAATCCAGTCTTTTTTCCTGATAATGGATTAATGTTATAACCGCACAAAGCACGATAAGTGTTATATGCGCTAAAACTATAATATTCATCAGAGCCTAAAATATTTTGCTCTGCTGAAACCGACCAGTTTTTATGTAAAGATACTCCGGGCCTTACCATCTGAGCTGAACCCATTGAATATACAAATGTTAAAGCTAATAATAAGATGTATTTATTTTTCATAAGCTATAAATTAAACTACAAGATGTTAAAGTGTAAATGTATAATATATCCAATAATAAAAAAATGTTATTTAGTATTTTTCAAAAAATATATCCATTTTAAATAAAACAATTATCAATTATAAATCCCATCGAATAAAATACATGGAACCATCGAAATAGTCTATACTTTAAGCTATAATTTCCCGGTAATATTAATATTATAAATGTAAGTGTAAATCCCGGGAATCAGGATTCATTGCACAAAACATAAAATAAATGAGGTAATGACTTTTGAAAAGATAACCTGAACTTCTTAACCGAATGTAAAAAAAATGTAAGAGCAGCTATTAAAGCGATTAAAAACCGGGATGTAAAATCCGTACTAAAATTCATTGAAATTAATCGAAATTTTTAAGACGTATATCGCGAAGTCTTAATTGCAAAGAGACTTTATTCATAAACTCATTTTTATCGATAGAATAACATATATCAAAATTACGTGATTCGGCAACTTCGGATACTTTATTTCCCAGGTGGAACCCGATAGCCGGAAAAATAACACCGGGACAGCCATCGTGCATTAAATCTAATTTTAAATGTTCATTATTTTTACCCACCGTTTTTCCGTATCCGGAATCGGAAACGCTCTGGGTACCAAAAACAGGCGTCATGTTACCCGGGCCAAAAGGCTGAAAACGTTGCAGAATCCTGAAAAATTTCGCATCGATCTGCGAAAGATTAACCATATCGTCAATTTCAATATGAGGCGTTAATTGTTCACCGGTAATATTGGCTGATACTATTTCTTCAAACAGATTCATAAACTTTTCGAGATTTTCAGGCTTCAATGTTACACCAGCAGCAAACATATGCCCGCCATAATTCTCTAACAAATGTCCGCAACTATCTATAGCTTTATACAAATCAAATCCTTCCACTGTTCTTGCAGAACCACTGATTAAACCGTTCGATTGTGTTAAAATAATGGTGGGACGATAATAATAGTCAATTAACCTGGATGCAACAATGCCCACAATTCCTTTATGCCAGTTTGGATTGAACAATACGGTAGTTTTCCTGTTCTTCAGGCTTTCATTCGAATTTATCATATCAAGTGCATCGGAAAAGGTCTTCTGATCGAGGTTTTTCCTGTCTTCGTTACAGGAATTAATATCATCTGCTAATAAATTAGCTTCGGCTTCATCGTTTGAAATTAAAAGGTCAACAGCCTTGGAACCGGTTTCAATTCGTCCGGCAGCATTAATCCGTGGGCCAATTTTAAACACGATATCATTAATATTCATGTCTATTGTTTCAATACCGCTTACTTTCTTAATCGCTTTTAAGCCTATCATCGGATTTTCATTCAGTTTTTTCATTCCGAAATAAGCAAACACACGATTCTCGCCGGTAATAGGGACAATATCTGCGGCAATACTAACAGCAACCAAATCTATATATGCATATACCTCATCAAGGGATATATTGTTTTTTATACAGAATGCCTGGATAAACTTAAATCCGACTCCGCAACCCGATAATTCTTTAAAGGGATACTGGCAACCGGGTTGTTTTGAATCGAGAACAGCCACAGCATTTGGAATTTTATCGGAAGGAAGATGATGGTCGCAAATAATAAATTCTACATTTTTTGATCTTGCATATTCGATTTTTTCCACCGCTTTTATTCCGCAATCGAGAGCTATTACCAGGGAATATCCGTTATTCGCTGCATAATCTATTCCTTTATAAGAAATACCATATCCTTCCCCGTACCTGTCGGGAATATAATAATGAATTCTCGAATGTCTTTTCTTCAAAAACGAATACACCATGGAAACAGCGGTAGTACCATCCACGTCATAATCGCCGTAAACAAGAATGGATTCATTATTTTTAATTGCATTTTCAACCCTGCTTATTGCCTTTTCCATATCCTTCATAAGAAAAGGATCGTGAAGCTGCGAAAGCTGGGGGTTAAAAAATCCTTCGGCCTCCTCAAAAGACTTCACACCTCTGTGGACTAACAAATTAGCAAGAACAGGATCTATATTAAGTTTGGAAGCCAATTCGTTAACCAAATATTCTTCCCCTCTTGGCTTTATAACCCACTTTTTTTCCATCAGATAAATTCAAGATTTAGCAATTCACTGAGCCGGCTTTTAAGCTGTAATTTAACAGTTTCCATTGATTGTTCAACGCCCAGCTCCTTTTGCAACGAAGTTACACTTTTATCGGTAAATCCACAAGGATTAATAAATGAAAAATATTTCAGGTCGGTATTCACATTAAAAGCAAAACCATGCATAGTAACACCCCGTGATACCCGGACTCCCATGGCACATATTTTCCTCGCTTTCGACGAAAAAACAGAATCAATCCAAACGCCCGTAGCGCCAGCCAGTCTTTCAGACTTTATATCATACATTTTTAATGTCTGAATAATCGCTTCTTCGAGTATATACATGTATTTTTTTATTCCCATGCCGGCTGCCTCCAGATCCAGTATCGGGTAGCCCACAACCTGACCCGGACCATGATACGTTATATCTCCTCCCCTGTTTGTATGATAATAACTTGCATTAATCCTGGCAAGTGCATCCTTTTCCATTAATAAATTATCAGCATCGCCGCTTTTCCCAAGAGTATACACATGCGGATGCTCGCAAAAAAGCAAATAATTTACAGGGATTTTTGAATTTTTCCCTTCAACAGCCTTCGTATGAAGGCTCTCCTGGTAATCCCAGGCCTGTTTATAGTCAATAGAATTTAAATCTTCAAACTGAACCGGTATTTTCATTCTTAACCATTCTCAAAATAAAAGTTTTAATAAGTATACGGTGCAAACAAAACATCATATTCGTAGTTTAACGTTTTCTTTTCGCCCGGATTTAAAGTTACCTGCCATGTTAAATCGCTGTATGGATTAACAGAATTATACGTTTTCTGTTTCTTCACTTTACTGCCACCGTCATTTGTTACAGTGCCATTTACATGTTTTACAATATCTACCATTACCTGTTTAGGCTGAAGATTTTCAATAGTCAGTGTTCCTTTCAGCATAGCCTTACTGTACGTTGTTTTTCCTATCTTTTTAAAATTATCAACCCGCGAAAGTTCCTCTTCGTTGTTCTTTAAAACAACATCTATCGCTTTTGAAAGTTTAATGGAGGAAACTGCGCCTGTAGGTGTATATTTTAACTGATCCTGTGCCATAAACTGGCCTTTTTCAGTAAGAACCATAACAGCTGCCGTAGTAAATGGAAATGTGGTAGTATTTTTTAATTCAATGGAATGAAACACATCGCAATTGTTTTCATTACTGTTACAATATAAATTGGCAGCGTAATTTACCCGGTCGTCGATGTCTGCTTTATAAATGTCTTTATAATTTAATGTGGATGCAAAAACAGGAAACATTCCCTTTGAATTTTTCGGAAGACTGATTTTTCCCAGGTTATAATAATACAGGTCATTATTCTTTTCACCTTCCGTTTCAAACGTTGTTTCGTAATACGATGGAGTTGCTTCAGCTAGAGCGCCTACATTATTGCTGGTTTGTACCTGTTGCATAGCATTGCTCAGGAAATAATTATCGTTTCTGTCGCGATTATACGTAGCATAAGAACTTGTGGGTTGGGTCATGTAATCATATGAAACAGGGTCTAACATCATTCCATAAAATAACTGCGGAGATCCGACAACCACCTCGGTTTCTACATTGTCCATATCTTCGGCATAATTTTCTATAGTTGCTTTCATTTCGAGGCGGGCTTCCTTATCGTTTGTGATCTTCAGGAAATACGAAGGTATCCAGCTCATTCCCTGCTGCATATAGTATTCCTGCAGATTTACATTATCTCCCCCTTTTTCAAAAGTCAGGTTTGCCGTCCTGGCTATGCTGTCGCTCTGGTATTCCGTCATGTCGCTGGCAAAAGTCATGTACTCCACTTTCTGATAATTGACATATGTTACTTTTCCGCTTTCTTCCTTGATTTTCACGTAACCTGATTCGGGAATAAAGGCCAGAATTTTACCGGAAATACTCTTTTCGCTTTTTTCGCCGTACTGTAAAACGAGGGTTGCATCTTTACCTACATTGGCTTTTAACAGCTGGTCGGAATATTTAGCTTTCATATTAGCCTTAAGGGTATCTGTTTTTACAATCACACTTTTTAAGGAATTTTCTTTGGAAGCCCCGATCCAGAATGTACCATACAATGCTGTAGCAGGAACAGGCAGGGTCAGTTTCCCGTCTTTGGCTTTTAATTGTCCTTCCTTACTTACAAGGCATGTTGAATTCTTAAATAATGAAATTTTTTTCATAGGAAGAACGCTTTGCGAAAATCCATGAATTGTAGTCAAAACAAAAATCACTAAAACAAAGATTGTCGATTTCATATATATTTGATTAGTTGGTTAATTATCTGAATTTTAACAGACAAAATTATCTGAGTCTGGTGCAAGTTACTAATTTAGAAAAAAAAATCATTAAGTTATTTCTTAAAAGTTACTAATTATGTTTTAAAAGCATAAAATCATTGTCAATAATCACTTATAAATGAATCAAAAAGTAATAGAGCTTATATTTTGAAGAAACAGCAGTAAATACAGATCATATTATTTTTGACATGACCTAACTTATAACATCTGACTATAATCAGTTATTTTTTGCTCCCTGCTCTATCCAAAGAAGCAGTTTCTGAATATTTTCAGCTGTCCAGTGTACACCTTTCATGGAAGCGCCAGTTGGCGGAACATCATGTAATTTTACATATAAATAACTGGAAGTAGGATTTACTGTATCAATATAATTGGGAGCCACTCTGCAGCTACTTTGCTTCGTTGTTAACATTTTATAAGAAACTCCGTTTTCCAGGTAATCGTGACATTCGGAGCAGTCTTTATCAAATAAGGGTTGTATTTCTTTAGAAAAACTAATCATATTTGAATCAATAATAACTTCCTTTGAATTGCTGACAGTCTTATTTTCACATGAAAACAAGATAAGAGCACTAAAAATTCCTGTAAAAAGAAATAAACACTTACTTAACTGATTCATTCTAATTGCCTTATATAAACAAACATGATGAGAATCATGAATTACAAACCTATTTAAAAAAATATAAATTTTCAATTTTATCAGATAAATAATTTACTTTGCGAAAACAAAAACATGTTCAGGAACTCATTCCCAATAGAATATACTCAACCGCTGTTTCGCCCGCCCAGCGAAGCAGATTCTCTTATTCTGCAAATCACCCATGGATGTACATGGAACAAGTGTTCGTTTTGTGAAATGTATACTTCCAAAAAATTCAGAATTAAGAAAGAAGAAGATATTTTTAAAGAAATTGAAGCAGTTGCTGAAATTCTACCCGGAATTCGTAAAATATTTCTTGCCGATGGTAATCCAATGGTACTCCCTGCGGATAAACTGAAAAGAATTCTGGATAAGATATACCAGGCATTACCTAAAGCCAGGAGAGTAACAACCTATGCTCTTCCCCGCGATATTATTTCAAAAACGCCGGAAGAACTGAAAATGTTGAGGGAATCCGGGCTTACTATGGTTTATGTGGGTATTGAATCGGGCGATGATGAAGTTCTTGGATTCATGAACAAAGGAGAAACTTACAGTTCAACCGTGGAGGGTCTGTTAAAAGCAAAAGAAGCAGGGATTAAACTTTCTGTTATTATCCTTGAAGGTGTGGGTGGTTTAAAATATTCTGAACAGCATGCCATTAATTCCGCCCATATTCTCAATGCCATTCAACCCGAATACGCATCTGTTCTTGTGCTTAGTTTTCCTTTTGGTACAAAACATTATAAACAGAAATTCCTGGGAGAATATATTCCCATGACTATTCCCGACTTGTTAAAAGAAATGAAAACATTCATTTCGCACATTCAGTTGGAAAATACTATTTTCAGAAGTAATCACGCATCGAATTACCTTGTCTTAAACGGAATTCTCGCGCGCGACAAACAGCAATTTCTCGAACGAATTGACTTTGCCATAAAAAATCCACATTTGGCAGGACTTAGGGAAGAGTGGCAGAGAGGGCTTTAATTCAGTTAAACGTTTATTGTTCATGTTTGATGTTCGGTGTTCTAATTTGGGACTTGGGGCTTGGGGCTTGGATCCGATAGCTATCGGATTTGGGTTTTAAACCTTGTATTTAATTTCCGACCATATCATAAGTCCTATAGCTATAATCAAAAGCCCTATTCCGATTAAAAAAGCTCCCACGAAACCCAGCCAGTGATAAAAAAGTATTCCTAAGAATGGCGCCAGTAACGACCTGTATCCGGTTAATGTTAAATGAATGGCATGATAGTTTGCTGCTTCTTCGCTTTTACAGAAATAAGCCGAACCTATATTCCATAACAACGACATGGTGGCAGCAAATATTCCATGAAAAACAACAAATAGCAACAAAAACACATACAGCTTCAATCCCCACAACTCAAAATAAACAGGAAAAAAATAAGTCAGCAATATGCACAATGTATAAAATAACATCGAACCAAATGTAATTACTCCAAATCTTCGCGGATCTATTTTTCCAATCAGGCGACCAAAATAGGGAAGAATTAAAATAGCCAGTACGTTATACGAATTCCGGTAAAACGCTACACTGGAATAATTCAGATGCAGTTCCGACTCGTAAAAAATAGTAATGATACTTACGGTTCCCATAAATGCAAAACCGTAATACATAAAACCCAGTTCAAAGTGTTTATATGGAACATTGTTGCGAATAATAAATTTCATGTCCCTGAAAGATTTTTTTACAGATTCATAAATATTCAGCAATTCAGTTTGCGGCTCCGGTTCTTCATATTTTATCATCGACAACAGGTAAACCGAAACTATTCCCAATACACCAATCACCGGAAAAACATAAATAAAGGAATAATGATCAAAATCGAGCAATAAACCATACAGGAATGTAACGACCATCATTACAACTTTGTTAATAGAAGTTGAAATACTGTATAGTTTACCGAAATTATCATGAGAATAAATATTCTTAAGAAAAAGATTAATGGTTGGATAAATTATAGGCTGAGCAAAGAAATAGGCAAGAAATATTAAAAGAAATATATAATGGTAATAAGAATTGGCAATGGTTTCGGCTTCCGAATGAGGAAACAAAATAAGCAACACCAAAGGTAGTCTTGTAGAAATTGCAACAATGCGCAATAACTTCTTTTTATTTCTTACTTTTTTCAGGTATTCATTCAGGAAAATGGTAAAAACCAGGACAAGGGCACTTATCTGGATTAAAACACTTAACTGAAAATCGCTACCCTTTAAACTCTTAACGAAAACAAATTCGTTCAGAGCCAGAACTCCCAGAATTATTCCTTCAATAATGGAATAAATCATGTGAAACTTAAAAGTATGTTTCTCTTCGGCAGTTAAGAAGAGTTCCTTTAATCTGAACATGTAAAATATTTCTGCAAATATGGGGTCATTTTTTTGAACTACATTAATGTGTTATTAATCTTTGAAAAACAGGATATCACAAATGCCCTCGCTCATAAAGACCTTACAGAAAAACTAGAAAATAAATATGACCAGCAATTCGCTGATATTTACGAAGCACTCCATTTACCTGCCCGACAAAGACAAAAAAAATTGAACAGAATGAACATAAACGCATCGGGTATAAATAATTAAATCAATCCTGCATCAGTTTATTTCAAAACGGAACATATTTATAAACAATTAAGGCGAAGTAAACTTCGCCTTAATTTCACTGAATTTTCACCCTTACCCCCTCCGAATGCGACGTAAACTCTGGCGCATACATACACTGAATTGAACTTATTCCGTTCGAAAAATCACCGGCTAAAGTGGCCCTTACAGGATATTCGAAAACATAGGTTCCTTTTGGAAGATAACTGAAAAAGAAATTAGTGGAAGCATCTTTAGTACTTTCATAATACCCTAAGCCATCCTGCCATTTGTATGTAGAGATAACATTTATTGGCTCAAATCCCGCTGCACGCATGTCTTTCATATGCACATACTGCATTTCACGGTCAACACGAAGCTCGATACGCACAATCACTTTATCGCCAACCTTAACAGCAGTTCCCGGTTTTACCTCATCCATTGTTTTGCCACCCATAGTCATCTTTTCAATAAAGAGTTTTTTACTTAGTTTAAGCGGGGTTTCGTGTGGGGTTATTTTATCGAGTTGTTCAAAATACTGCCAGTAAAGAGCGCCCCAGCTTACACCTTCGTCTTTTTTAACAACAGTTACATTTCCCATCTCAGGTTTTATATCTGAACCACTCCACGAAGTTTTAATATATCCTGTACCAGCTTCGGCTTTCTGGTCGGGCATATTTTTCGGATCAATTTTAATGTTGCCAACCGTTATTTCAATATTGGGTTCGGTAGCCAGCCAGTCGGTTCCCCGTAACAACAAAGCATAAATAGCTTCGGTAGTTGCCTTGGTGGTTTTCCAATCCTGGGTTTGTTTTTGTTTGAGTAGCCAGACTTTTAAATCATCCACCACTTTCTGGTCACCTGAAATTTCGTCAAACGACTCGATTAACAATGCCTGGGTTTCGATAGGTGCCTGCCACCAGTAATAACCACCCGTATTATCTTTCCAGTACATTCCCATTTCCTCGTTGTTCAAAGAAAATTCTTTTAATGAAGCAAGAATCTTAACTGGTAAAGTTTTGTCGCCTGTACGGAAAAGAGCAAGAGCAATCATTCCCTGTGAATATTTATTCTGTTCGAGCCAGTATTTCTGAGCCTGCCCACGGAAATATTCATATCCTTCCTTGCAGTTCGACTGTATTTCGAGTTTATCTATAAAATAACTTCTCATATATAAATACTGGACTTCAATTTCGGACAAGTGGTTTTCTTCCATTTCTTTCTTGGTATAATGTTTTTTCATCCATTCGTAATCTTTTCTCACTTCATTATCAAGATAACGGATACCGCGCTGAACCATATTCCAAGCTTTGTAATCTGAATTCACATCAATCACACCCAGATGATTCAGGTGTGCAAAGCCGGTTACGATGTACTGTGTTATATAACGATCATCGGGCATTCCGGGAAACCACATAAAACCACCATTGGAACACTGAAGATTTTCCAGTTTCCTGAAAGCAGAATTAAGATTATTCGACATGGTGTTAAGATCGAACAACAAACCTATTCTGTGTTTACGTGTGGTTTCATCTTTGGCATCGAGCACCCAGGGAGTTTCCTGTAAAAGAACATCTTTCAGTTCCTGATTCTTTTCAAGATTTGACAACAATGCTTTTGAACCGGAATTATTTTTCCATGAATCAAAAACTGCTTTGATCTTGGGCTTTGAATTGGCAATGTGTGATGCTAGTTTGTTACCATAATAACGTGAGAAAACCTGCTCTGCACATTCGTAAGGATATTCCATTATATATGGCAAGGCCTGAACAGCATACCAGGCCGGATTTGCAGTAAACTCCAGGGTTACTTTCTGGTGCTTGAGAGTGGGGGAAGAACCTGAATTCAGTAACTTTGTAAAAGTAAAATTCTTGGTATTCATTCCACGGATAGGCAAAGGCATCGATTCTGTAACAAGCATTCTGTTTGTAAGAACAGGAATCACATTTTCTTCTCCATCACTGAATTTACCGGCTTTGGCAACTATTTTACAGGTTAGTGCTTCCATTCCTTCAGGTACTGACAATTCCCACGAAAGATTGGTTGACTGTCCTTTTTTCACTGTAAAACTTATGACAGAACTCTTATTTCCAAACAAATTATCAACGGGTTTATCTGTTAAGGCATCGAAAAGATAAAGCTGAGCCTGTCCGCTTGTTTCATTTTCGCCCAGATTAGAAACTTTTGAAGTAATTGTAATTTTATCATTTTCACGCATGAAGCGTGGAAGATTAGGTATAACCATTAATTCCTTCTGGGTTACCAGTTCATTTGTTACAGTTCCGATTCTTAAATCTTTGGTATGAGCCAATCCTAACATTTTCCATTTGGTAAGAGCTTCAGGTACTTTAAATGAAATAATAATTTCACCTTTCTCATTGGTTTGCAAATTGGGATAAAAGAATGCTGTTTCGTTGAAATTTTTTCTTGCCTGAACCTGTCCTAAGCTATTTTCACCGGTTGATTTAGTCTGATTCTGCTCCAGTTCTCTTAACTTTACTCCGGTACTCCCGGCAGGTAAATTCACACTTTCAGTATTTTTATCGCAGGCAGTTATTTCAGAAACTGTTGTTGCCCGACCCGCACATGTTACATCACCTTTTTTATAGGCTTTTTTTTCATCAGCAACAGATGGTGCATCTTTGGCAGCCTGTTCTTCGGCCACCAAATAATCTCCTCCCCTGACTCCGTCATCCAACCATCCATAATAACTATAACGTGTATAATAATAGTTCTGCAAACCGAACATATCCATATAATCATAGGCACGATTTGTATAATTTGACGGCTCATTGAAATAAACCTGTGTCATGGCAGAATTGGCATTAGAAAATGCTTGTCCCGGCGACCAGTAAAGGTAAGTGTATTCTCCAGGGTATAGTGCTAAACCCCAGTTTTGAGGTCGAAATGCATCTAATGAAGCATCATATAAAGTTGCAACCATTTCAGCTGCCACTTTATCGCCTTTTTTACCTTTCACAAGAATTTTCCATTCTTCCTGTTCGCCCGGATACAGTTTATTTCTGAAAGACTCAAAACTAATATCAAGCTCTTTGTTTGTATAAGGAACTGCAACCAACTCGCTGTTCACATAAGAACGGTTGTTACGAACTGAGGTAAAATGAACTGAGAAATTTCCGCGTTGTTCTTCCGTTACAGGAATTTCAATTAATTTCTGCTCGTTGTTTAAAGTCAGCCATTCACTTTTTACGATTTTTCCTTTATGTTCAATTTCATAAAGAATCTTTGAATTAGCCTGTGACGAACCAATTAAAAACCTTGCTTTTTCTCCAGGTTCACAGGTGTTTTTCAGAGCAGCATACCATCCATTGGTCGAATATGGTATTTTAGCGGCTGCAGGATTATACAGTATAACATAATCCTGATATTTGACATCTTCACCAAAATTATCTTTTGAACTTACCTCAACATAATAATATCCCTGCTCCCATTCTGTTATTCCAAAGAGTTTTATCTTCTTTGAAACCTTTGAATTAAATTCTGATTCAAAAACTTTTTTACTCTTTTGCCAGTTCACAGGATTATCCTCATTTTTATAGGGAAACTGAGGAAACAGCTTTCCAAATTCAGCTTCAGACAAGGAATATACATCAGGTAATCCCCAGCTGCGATTCTGATAAACTCTGTTTGGCTGATTAAGTTTATATATTGTTACCTGACCCGACGACTGAACATCATTTCCGTTTAAGTTCTTCGAACTGATTTCAATATTTTCGGTTTCAGAAATATCTATATTTCCATACCAGCTGGTTCCCAGGACAAGCGACTTATATCCTACATTAATACTGGTTGACGAGCTTCGAGTTTCGCCATTCATATCTGTAACATCAGCGGAAACAGCATAGGTAAAAGCCGGAGAATACTTTGCATCAATATTCAAATCGGGTTTTGCATCGAATTCAATAACAAATTTTCCGTCAGCATCTGTTGTAGTAGTTCCATAAGTCATAACAGTTTCGGAACCCATGGTCGGATACGACCACCAGTACCACCAGCGATAAGGAAAATAAGCTTTACGTGTTACACGATAACTTACGGTTGCATTATCAACCGATGAACCGGCATACGCTTTCGCCTGCCCTGAAACTTTCATTTTGTTATTTAACCTGTAAGTTTCTTTTAATGTATCAAAAGCTACTTCAAATTTGGGACGTTTATATTCTTCAACCGAAAAATACTGAGTTCCGTAACCGGCTGCAGAAATACTCATCTGACCGTTCAGCATTCCTGTTGGCAACGTAAAAGTTCCCTGGATACTTCCATACTCGTTTGATATTACTTTCAGGTCAGATACTTTCTGATAATTCACATCATATAATGTTACAGTGGTAGAAAAATTGGGGATGATTTTATTGGTTGTACCGTCTGTATTAATTACTATTCCTTTAAAATACAAGGTTTGTCCGGGACGATAAATGGAACGGTCGGTAAAGAAATACACTCTCGGATACATATGCTGATCATATCCATAATACCTGTATTGATAAAATGACTCATCAGTAACAAGTCTGTCGTTTCCTTTCTGGAGTTCTACAAAAAAGTAATGATAATCTTTTGGAGCAGGAACTGAAAATTTTCCATTTTCATCGGTTGTATAAGAAGAAGACTTGTAGTAATCATAAGCCTGGAGGATATAACTGTACTCCTCTTTCCACAACTGGGCTTTCACATTGGGTTCGGGTAAACCTGTCTGACGGTTAAGAATAATGAAATCCATTTTCTCGTTGTTAAATCTCCGGCTCAGGTACGAAAGATTTGTTACGTTAAAATAGGCATAGCCATATCCGTTTTTCTCCCATTTAAAATCTTTACGGTAACTGGATATAACAAAGTATTGTCCGATAGGTAAAGAAGGCATGGCAAATTCCGTTGAATAATCTTGGTAATCGGCACTATCGGGAAGACTGATTGCAAAAGATTTTACTGCCACTTTTTTCATATAATACCCTACCAATAAACTATCGTAAACATTCTTTGTTTTTTTCCAGTCGGTTTGCCAGTCAATCTTTACAATTCTGAAATAAAGACTGTCAATGTTCTTATAATTGAGTCGTGCCAGTATTGCTTTATCAGGTGCATGGTTTTTCTCTACAACAAAATCAAAGGTTTTGGATAATATTTTATTTTTCAGTGCCAGGCAATTGGAAGCTCCTGCTGTATTCGGAAAGTTCTTCATTCCTTCTTCTGCCAGTGCCAGCGACTTTTTAATATAGTCCTTATATTTTACATTCATATTTGGTTGATATGTTTCACCCAGTTGAAAATAAAACTCTCCCAGGTTCCATATAATATCCACACAGGCAGAATCGGAATCAAATTTTTCTCTCAGGTCAAGTAAATTAACATTATACAAAGAATCTTTCCGGGAAATAACGGAGTTATCATAAACAAACTTTAACCGTTTTAAATCATCATCCACTAAAGCATATTTTTTATCATCACCAGAGTGAAATGCGAGTAATTTCTGAAATGTTAAGAGAGCCTGAAATTTTAAAGACAAGGAATCGCGGCACTGAATTTTATAGTTGGCAAAATCTTTATAGGGTAAAAATAAATTTTCGTCGTTCAGGTTAAACTCATACGAAGGACGGGTAATTCCTGCCTCGGAATTCATGTAAAAATCGATGGCCCTGTGCGCCAGAAAATCAAATAGTGTAGGTCGGTAAATTCTTGAATTCGGATATAAAACAAGAACATCGTCATACAATCCAAGGTCAGTTCTTTGAAGGCTATCGATATTTTCGAGGGAGAGCTGATAATACTTTATACTTTCTTCTATTAATCTTTTGGCATCCCAAGTGGCAATGTCATCGGGTCTGAAAGAACCTGTATTTGTTCTCTGGTAAATAACATACCTGTTCTGAGAATAATACTGCCAGAAAAAATCTCCCAGGACAGAATGTAAAACCGGTTTTAAAGGGAATTTTGCACTGTCGGCTTCTGCTTTTAGCTTTAAAATACCATTCACACTGCCATTTTCATCGGTTTGTAACAAGTACTTTGTTTTGTAAAGCAACGCTTTTACTATCTGCGCATAATTATTTTCCTTTTTGGCCCTGGCATATATTTGTTCAACCATTTCGGATGCGCTTTGAGGCAAACCGTTGCTTTCAAATTCGGACACCTTTTTCCATGCATCCAGGTACGAATCGCCTTTTTTAAATTCGATAGGTTCTTTCTTTGAAAGATTATTAATAATCACACCGGAGGCTGTTGCCATCATGGCCAGTAACAGGGCTATTACCAGAAATCCTTTGCTTTTCATAGTTGTTTATTTATGATTGAAATTTAGTGAATTTTAGTTTACAATAAAAACAATCGATAGATGCAAAGGGGAAAAAATTCCATAATTTTTTCAAAAAAAATATTCAGGGCTAAAGCCCGGTATATCTTTTTTCATTAACCCTGGGCTTAAGCCCAGGGTTAAAAACAATTACACTTAATGGACTTTAGTCCAAAAGTAAATACTTCATAAAACTAAAGAAGCCGGATAAATCCGGCTTCTTTAGTTTTATCTGAATTTCTTACTTAATAATATCGGGATCGACAATAATACGTCCGCAATATTCACAAACGATAATTTTTTTACGTGATTTTATTTCCATCTGGCGCTGGGGAGGGATTTTATTAAAACATCCGCCGCAGGCATCACGTTCTACACCTACAACAGCTAAGCCATTGCGTGCATTGGAACGGATACGGGAATATGCAGAAAGTAACCTGGGATCAATTACTTTTTCGAGTTCAACAGATTTAACTTTAAGTTGATCTTCCTCTTTCTGGGTTTCCTCGGTGATTTCCTTTAATTCACTGACTTTAAGTTCAAGGTCTTTTTTACGTTCATCAAGAATTACTCTTGCTTTTTCAATTTCTTCTTTCTTTTCGTTAACCTGTAAAGTAAATTCCCTGATTCTTTTTTCGCAAAGCTGAATTTCGAGTTGTTGAAATTCTATTTCTTTGGAAAGAGCATCATATTCGCGGTTATTACGAACGTTATTCTGCTGTTCGGTATATTTTTTAATCTGAACTTCTGCCTGTTTTATCTCGGCTTTCTTTCCGGTAACAGATTTTTCAAATTCTTTGCACTCTTCTTCGAATTTATTTAAACGGGTTTGAAGTCCTACGATTTCGTCTTCAAGATCCTGAACTTCGAGAGGAAGTTCCCCTCTTAAGGTTTTAATACGATCAATTTGAGAATCAACTGCCTGAAGGTTATTTAAAGCTTTTAATTTTTCCTCTATCGAAACTTCAATAACTTCAGTTTGTACTTTTGCTTTTGCCATATTCAGAAATAATTAACAGGATTTGTATTCAAATCGGAAAAATAGAATGCAAAGGTAGGAAAATTTCTTTTAAGTAAATCATAAAATATTTCAACCGAATGATGTTCGGTCTCAAAATGTCCTGCATCCACCAGCAACAGCCTGTTCTCGGGTTCCGAAAACGAATGATATTTTATATCTCCTGTTAAAAAAGCATGAGCATCTAAAGCCAAAGCGTCAGGTAACAGGAACGCCCCGCTTCCCCCGCAAACAGCCACTTTTTTGATTTCTTTTCCTGTCAATGGTGAATGCCTGAGAAAAGCACAATTCAGTTTCGATTTAATCATGGCCATAAACTCCATCTCATCCATTGGCGACACAAATTCACCTACCGCTCCCATGCCCTGCCTGTTATAGAAATTATCGAGAGGGTAAATATCATAAGCCACTTCTTCATAAGGATGATTTTTAAATAAGGCCGAAAGGATTACATTCTTTAAATGCCGGGGAAAAACAGTTTCAATCCTGGTTTCAGGTTCGGTATGTAATTCACCTTTTTTGCCTACAAAAGGATTGGTTTCGTCACTTCCCCTGAAAGTTCCGCTACCATCAATATTATAACTGCAGGAATCGTAATTTCCAATGTAACCTGCCCCGGCATCAAAAAGCGATTTTCTGACTTTATCCGCATGTTCAACAGGAACAAATGTTACGAGTTTCTTTAATGTTCCTGAAACGGGTTTTAAAACTGAAATGTTAGTCAGCCCTATCTTTTCGGCCAGTTTTATATTTACTCCATTCCACGAAGAATCCAGGTTGGTATGCGCCGAATATACGGCGATATTGTTTTTTATGGCTTCTATCACTATTCGCTCGGAAGAAGTTTTTCCTGTCAGTTTTTTGATTCCGCCGAAAATCAGCGGGTGATGACTGATGATAAGCCCTGCCTTTTTCTGAGCAGCCTCTTGTAAAACTTCTTCCGTTATATCCAGGGTAAGCAATACCGACTCCACTTCCTGTTCCGGGCTTCCCACCTGCATCCCTGCATTATCATAACTTTCCTGAAACGACAAGGGAGCAATTTCTTCAATAACTTTAATAATTTCTTTGATTTTCATAAGATTAAACTAAGAAACTGTTTTGAATCCATTGGATAAAATTAGTGAATCAATTTCAAATACAAGTAAATTATATAAGACTTCAGCCAACCTTTTTTTCTATTCTGCGTCTATTATTCAAACCTAACGTTATGATAGCCGTTTGCACCGAATTGATAGACCTGCTTAACATGCCTCCATCTGACATGGAACCGGGTGAATGTTATATTAATAAACTTCGCAGAATGAGTACCGAGGAGCGCGAAAAACAGCTTTCAGCCTTAAATTTTATTGAACAGTTAAAAATTGCCCGGACACATAAGGTTTGCCTCATGTTAAATCGCAACCACAGTTGCATTCTTAACGGTTAAAGGGGAATATTAATTTTCGGATCCAGTTCTTTTGCTTTTCTGAAATATTTCTGAGCTTCATCCTTCTGATTGACATTCATATACGATATCCCGATATTAAGATAAATCTGTGCATCTTTTGGCTCCAGTTCTACTGCCTTCTTGAAAAAGTAGATGGATGAATCATATTTCATCGACATTCCGTATGCCACTCCGAGATCTTTCATGGCAAAAGCATTTTTGGGATTTAATGCAACCGCCCTGTTTAAATACCAGGTGGAACGCGGAAGATCATTTTTAAAACGACCATACAGATTACCCAGCGTATAATTCACTTCAAAACGATTAGGGTTTATGGAAAATAAATCCTGGTAAACTTTTATTTTATAATCGGCGCTATCGAGGTTTTTAAAAATTATTTCGAGATTAGTATATACCTGGTTGTGATTTGGGTTTAAACGAAGCAAAGATTTATACGCTATCAGGGTAGAATCATAATTTTTATCGTATTCGAACCATGCGTTTCCTAACAAAAGTAAAGCATCGCCATAAGCAGGGTATATTTCAAGCGAATGGTTCAGATACTTAATAGCCTGTTTTAAATATTCGTTTCGTTTTGCTTCATTACCGGGCTTTGTAGCTTCCTCTATCAGTTTTCCACCGGCAGAACAATTACTTTTGGCACCGTTTACGGAAACTTTAACATCGGTTGTAAAAAGTGTAAAATCATTTTTCCAATCCATGTTCCGGGTTATTGTTTTAAAGCCGTAAAGGGAAAATATCACAATCAAAAAAACAGGAATCATCCTGGTTTTGCGTATATCATTTTTTAATATCTGCGGAAATTTAACTGCAATAAACCATGCAAGGATAATACAGAAGCCAAGAGAGGCAACAAACACAAAACGTTCGTTCATAAAAGCCCCGATAGGAAATAAGATATTGGAAACCGGTGCAAGGGTTATTGCATAAAAGAAAATCCCGAACGAAACAACAGTTTTATGCCTGAGACCTTTAAAAGCAACAACAACTAACATCAACAATAAAATCAGCGATCCAAAGGCATGCCAGTGACTCCATTCGGTAACAGGAATGTGATAAGGATAATAATCGTATGTTAAAGGGTGAGGAAAAAATATAAGTTTCAGGTATATTCCCATGGTATATGTTATAGTAGCAAACTTCTGACCATCGGTCATATATAAAAATGAATCATTCATCAGTTCAGGGATCACTTTTGCCGTCTGGTCGCCCAATACAGCGCCTCTTACTATAAAATAAAGAAAAGTGGAAGCAAGTAAAGGGGTTAGCGAAACAAAAATATTTTTCCATTTCGAATCGGTAAAAAACCAGAGAGCTAAGGGAATAGTAACTAAAAAAGTAACCCCGATTTCTTTTGAAAACATACTGCACAAAAATGCGAAAAAAGAAAATAAAAGATACTTAGAACTTCTGGTGTCCAGATATTTTAACGTATATATAAACGCTATCAGCACTCCCATTAATGAAAGCAGTTCATCGCGCCCTTTTATATTGGCAACCACTTCGGTGTGTATAGGATGGGCCAGATAGAGCAAAGTTGCTATCAATGGAAAATCGAGATACCACTTCCCCCGGTAGGGAAATTTTTTAAATAATCTTAGCAATAGCAGATATAGCAAAATTCCAATTATTCCGAATAAAAGAACATTTATAAAATGACTGATGTATGGATTTTGTCCGAAAATTTCGACTTCCAAAGCAAAGGTAGCAACTGAAAGAGGTTCTGTATCGTCCCCGGCAACCAGGTCTTTTTTTACTTTAAAAAAACCGGTAAAAAGCTCGGTAGAAAAAATATCTTTAATTCCGTTTATTCCTTTTTGGGTAAAGTCATTCTGGGTTATTACAATGGCATCATCCAGGGTATAATCATTCAAAACGGTATTGCCATAAAACACAAATGCAAAAAGGACAATAATTAAGTAAGTGATTTTTTTCGAAGAACTTTTATTTATTGCCGGGGGAATAACCTGCTCTTCGGTTTGTTTCCGTGGAGTTGCTTTCTCTTTTTGAACCTTCTTATTGTATCTTCCCATGATCAGTGCTTTGCTGTAAAAGTAAAAAAAATCCTGTAAAAAATTATACAGGATTTTAAACCAACAGAAAATAAGCTGACTTGAGTCCGGCTTATTCTATAATTAATTTTCCTTTTCCGGTAACGTCATTATTCTGTATCACTTTATACATATACATTCCGCTTTCAAGTCCTTTGGATGTGACCTTAAAATTATTTCCAGTAATGTTCTCAAACGAGTTTACACATTTCCCTAACATATCATAGATATTAATGGAATATTCAGCATTAGAATTACCATTATGAATTTCAAACATTGTATAATCGCTGAAAGGATTTGGAAATACAGAGACGTTTACTTTATTTTCAATCAGTTTTATTTGTGCAGGCAATGCAATTGTATTTACTGTAGTATTTGTTACAACCGGGGCATTAAAATCAAAAAATATGGATGCTGTATTTTCTATAACAGTCCCAACCGGCAGATTTGGCCTCAAGTGTACTGTGTAATTAAAGTATCCGTTGCTTCCGGGTTCGTTTACATTACTGTCGGGGAGCAAAATATTATCAAAACGGAAAGTAAGAATTCCGTGTTCCGTTAATGTAAATGTATAAGGATGACTTGATGCGCCCGGAACTATTGTTCCCGGCTCAACATATTGCGATAAGGTATCTTTTACAACAACTGTAAAACAGGTATCGTTTCCATCATTTTGAAAATGTATTGTGTAAAATAATATTGAATCATTTGTTGTTATATATCCCGGAGTTCCCTGACCACGGGGAAATACATCTTTTGAGTTAGGATCATGTGATCCGGTTATATGTTCGCAAATATTCAGCACATTATCTAAAGTATCTATATCACCAATTATTGGTAATATCTCGAAACTGGAACAAATGGTATCGCTATTTGTAACCGACGTTGGTACATTAAAATAAATATATGGGGCATTAGACCATGTCCAATAATTTGAAGAAGGAATGTTATTAATGGTCCATTCTATTTTATGCTCCAGAGGAAAATGAACTCCTCCCTGAGTACAGCTTAAATATTGCAACGCAGGATCGTAGGTAAATCTAATAAGCGCATTTTGAGGAGTAACACTGTTATTGTAATAATATATCCAGTATTGTTTATCAAAACCTGGGTGACCTGATGTCCATCCGGGATGAATTCCCAGGTCAAAATTGCTTGGACTTCCATAATAACCAAAGTCATTGTTATAAATTGTATCTCCTAGTTGGCTGAAATTCACATTTAAGATTGCAGGATTTGGACATGTTGGAGCACATCCAGCTAAATTATTGCTGTTCACTGTAATAGTATTATTCATTTCTAAGGTCACAATTTCATAATCTCCATTCACATCTGTAAAACCATAGTAATTTCCAGGGTTTGCCATGACCGAAATTCCATGAATTCCAGGCTCCCCACCATCCTGTGTGCAATTTTGATTAAGGTCACTATAAATCCTTCCTTTTATATGGTTCTGACAATGATATGGAATACTTGTATTTGCAACAATTGAACAACCAATATTATCAGTTATAGTAACAAAGTAAATTCCCTGCGTTAAATTTATGGCTGTAGATGTAATTTGCCCATCACTCCACAGATATGTAAATGGAGGATTTAAACCCTGTGTTGTTAATTGGGCAGTGCCATTGTTTCCACAATTAGCGGTAGTATTAACTATAGAAGCATACATATTGGAATTATTTCCAACATAAAATTGCATTGAATCCGAACAACCGCCAGATTCGCTAACAAAAACAGTATAATAACCGCCAATTAAATTGGAAATAGTTGGAGTATTTTCACCACCAATCCATAAATATGTATATCCTCCGGCTCCTCCTATTGCATGTACAGTAATACTACCCAATGCATTATTCGCACAATTTGCATTAATAATTGTATCAAGAACAATCTGAACAGTGATTGAATCTTGTATTGACGCCATACCTGCTACAGTACAACCATTTGCGTCTGTTACAGTTAAATGATAATTTCCCGGGCAAGCTCCATTTAAAGGAAATTGCATAGAACCATTTGACCACATATATTGATAAGGCGGAGTTCCACCAGTAATGGTTGGAGTAACAGTTCCATTACAAAGCCCGCAGGTTGCCGGAGTAGTTGCCATTGAACTGATGGATAACCCGGGACTATTCGTAATAGTAATATTATTTGTCACTGTACATCCATTTGCATCTGTAAGTGTACAAGTATAAACTCCTGCACATAAGCCAAAAATAGTCGGAGTGGTTGTCAAATTACTCCATAAATATGTATAGGGCGCAGTACCACCGGATCCGGAAAAAGTAACGGATCCATTACAAAGATCACAAAAAGAATTTGTCTGACTTATTACAGTTAATGCTAACTGAACAGGTTGAGTAATGGTAACACTTACCACAGCCGCTGAAGCATCACCGTTATCAGTACAAGTTACTGAATAAGTCCCTGCACAAAGATTTGTTGCCGTTGCTGTAGTTTGTAATGCTGCATCATCCCATTGGTAAGTATATGGACCTATTCCACCTGAAGCCACTGCAGTTGCGGTTCCGTTACAAAGCCCATTACAGGTAGCATTGGTTGAAGAAGTTATGGAAACCGTATGCCCGAAAATGTTAATAATGCCAGTTAATACAAACAGCATTATAAAAAATAATATTTTTTTCATAGTTGTATAATTTTCTTATAGACGTAAAAAAATAAAAAGGATGCCTGTATAAAAATATATTTTTAAAATTTATTACAACAAATCAATAAATGTAGATATGAAAAGAATTAGGAATTGCACTTTTTCTATAACAAATAATAGTATCACTCCTAAAGAAGTGTCACTTTTCTTTATATTGTATGTGTTTTCATACCACTGCGAAGTTGTATTGTCTTATTTTTTATTAAAATTTCACTTTGGTATTTCTCCCCGAAAGAATTGCAGATTTAAAATTTATTACCTTTATGTTTAAATTATAAAAGAGATTTTATTATGAAATCAATTAAGGTAGTCTCAATAACACTCCTTTTGTCTTTAGTATATATGTTAACTCAGGCCCAACCCTTTATTCAAAAAAAATCAGGCCAACCGTTAACTTTTAAGGAAATGCAGCGCCAGTTTTCCGACTGGTCTAAAACGAAAGATCTGAAAAATACCCGTTACTGGAAATATTTCAAACGATGGGAAAACGATATGCAGATGCATACCAATGCACTTGGCGAACCTGCTGATCCATCCATATACATAAACGAGTGTGTGAAAGCCGCCGGAGAAAAACAAGCTCTTAAAAGCGATAAATTTTTAACCTCTGCATGGTCGCCAACGGGGCCATTTGCTGTTCCCGATAACCTTACCGGGTATATGGAAAACGGAATTGGCAGAATTAATTGCATTGCTTTTCATCCTACCGATCCTAACACCTATTTTATTGGCGTAGCCCAGGGAGGAGTCTGGAAGACTACAAACAACGGTTTATCGTGGACACCTTTAACAGACAATCTTCCCATTCTACGAATCAGCGACATAAGTATCGACCCCAACAATCCAAATACGATGTACATTTCAGTATGCGATTTCGAATATATCGATGTAGCTCTTAATATTGACGGACGAAAAAGAAATACACATTACGGACTGGGTGTTTATAAAACAACTGACGGGGGTTTAAGCTGGCAACCTACAGGGTTAAGTTTTCAGCTAACACAGGGAGACGCATCATTAATCCGGAAAATAATTATAAATCCTGCCAACAGCAATCAACTGGTCGCTGCCGGAGTAAGTGGAATTTACACATCAGGTAATGGAGGCATCTCATGGACTCATGTTCGCGACTCGTTGTTCTGGGATATAGTACAGGACCCTGTAACTCCAACAACGCTTTATGCTGCATCCGGGTGGTTGTTTTCTTCCAATTACGGGTATGCTGCCATATATAAATCCACGGATTTTGGCGCTACATGGACAGAACTGAATACCGGAATCCCGGCAACAGGCCTGGTACAACGAATCCGGTTGGCAATAGCTCCCTCAGATCATACCTGTATATATGCCATGTGTGTGGATGCGAACGAAGGCTCCTATGGAATTTTCAAATCAAATAACTCGGGTACAAACTGGACTTATATAAATCCGGGGCTAAATATACTGGAATCTAATGATGGTAGTAATTCCGGCGGTCAGGGAACATATGATTTAGGTTTTGCCATTAACCCAACCGATAAAAACACTCTGTACGTTGGCGGAATTAATATATGGGCTTCTTCTGACGGCGGTGTAACTTTTGATCCTGCCACCCACTGGACTTTATATTACGGCCCTACACTTCATGGAGATATTCACTTTATCGAAGTTCAACCTGTAACAGGAAATATTTTTGTTTGTAATGATGGTGGTTTATACAGGACAACAGATATTATAACACAAACCTGGATGGATGCCCAAAACGGAAATCCCTGGCCAACCCAATGGACAAATATCAGTAATGGAATGCAGGTCACATCGTTTTACCGTTTGTCAAGTTCCAAAAACGCTACCGGAAGGCTAATGGCTGGCGCCCAGGACAACGGCAGCTTCTATTTCGACGGAACTATCTGGCATACAGTATTTGGTGGCGATGGAATGGATAATTATCTTGACCCGTTGGATGATAATTATGTATTAGGCTCAAGCCAGTATGGAAACTTCTACCTTTCCTATGATGGAGGGAATTCCGGGTTCAATATTAATGCAAATTATAATTCGGAAAATTCCGAATGGACTTCACCCATTGTTGCAGATTATAACCTTGGAGGAACTTTATTTGTAGGTTGTACAAATGTGAACCGTTCCGATGATAACGGCAATTCGTGGTATCCCCTCCCTCCTTTGCCTTCGAATGGAATTTATGATAACGAAATTTCGGCATTGGCTGTATCTTATACAAACAGCGACATGGTTTATGCTTCACGAAGAATACGTTACGAATACAGCTCACCTGCCGGAATGTATAACTCTGCTGACGGTGGATATACCTGGACAGATATTACTACCGGCCTCCCCGATTCTCTTTACATTACAAGCATTGACGTAAGCCAGACGAATGAAAACACTACTTTTGTTTCGTTTGCCGGGTTCAGTAACGGAATCAAAGTATTTAAAACTACCGATGCGGGACTTACATGGCAGAACATTTCCTTTAATCTTCCAAATATTCCTGTAAACTGTATTAAAACCATTCCCGGTAATAATACTTTAATGATAGCAACTGATATTGGAATATATATTTTTGACAGTTCCAATAATGCCTGGATTAATCAAAGTACCGGATTGCCAAATGTTATTATTTCTGATATTGAATTTAACGAAGCCCTGAACAAAATATATGTTTCAACTTTCGGCCGTGGAATCTGGGAAACAGATTTAAGTTCATTTGTTCAGTCGCCGGAAATAAAACTAAAGGAAACCGGTATCAAATTATTTCCAAGCCTGAATAACGGAACTTTTACCATTAAACCGGAATCTTCAGAATTCACAAATAAGAAACTCCAACTTGAAATCATAGATATTACCGGGAAGAAAGTATATGAAAGTGTTCTTGAAGGAAAAACCGAATATACTATCAGAACCAGCCTGCTTCCCGGCATGTATTATGCCAGAATAACCAATGTTAAAGTAAGTGGGGTTAAGAATTTTATAGTAGAATAAAGAAAACTTATAAAAAAGAGTGTCATTTATTTACCATTGACACTCTTTTTTATTTATTCAAAAATCATTTTCCTGGAAGAAATATTTTTCCCGTCAGAAACCATAAGCATATATAACCCGGCCGGCAGATTATTGCGGGAGACAATCACTTCATCTGTTCCATTTATTTTTTGTTCTAATACAACCTGGCCGCAGGAATTAACAATTTGAATTAATTTTTCTGACATATCTGCCTTAAATTGAATCGTTAAAGTTTCCTTTACAGGATTTGGAAAAACTTCAAAATATAAATTATTATTTTCTTTTACACCTCCCCAACACCAAAAGTTGCAATATGTAATACCGTTGCTAATTGTTCCGGTATTAAATCCAAATCCACTGGTGGTCAAATCACAAAAATCAAAATTCCCTAAAACTGATCCAAAGTTTGAGCTATTGTTTGCAACACAAAATGATCCTGTAGAAGTACCTTCAAGTATATCAATATTCGAAAAATCATTCTGAATTAATACATGACCATCGTTATACCAATGAGCATCATGATTCAGTGTATCTACATTGGAGCAATCATTTGTAATGGTAATATAGCCCAAAGTTGTGTTATTAAGAATGCCGGCATTGGTAAGATCGTGATTTCCATTTATCTGCATATCATTAGTTAATGTACCGGCATTGGTGCAATTATTAAAGTTTATGGTATTTGAATTAGTAGTAACATTATTATTAAAAAAATTCACAGAAGTTACCGTACCGGAATTTTGCAATGTTCCATCATTAAAAAAATTGGTAGTATTTATATTGCCACTACTTGTAAGAGCATCACCGTTTAAATAATTCAGAGATTGAATGGTTCCTGTATTATTTACAACAGCATTAATATATAAACTATCATTTCCATTTAAGATTCCTGAATTGGTAAGAGGTCCTGTTAATACGGCAATTTTTGAAAATGTAACAGTTCCATGATTTACCAGGGTTCCTCCGTTAAAAGCAATTATCCTGTTGGTTGCATCCTGTGTTAGTGTACCACTGGCATTTACGGTTATTGTCCCTCCGGATTGCAGCCAATCAGAAGTCATTGTTACAGTATGATTAATATTCACATTGTATGCAGATGTTGGAATACATGTACAATCCCACGTGGTAGGCATTAGCCAGTTTCCATTTGCAACCGAGGTTGCAGTCTGGGAAAATACAGAAACACAAAATAGTGCAGCAAATAAGAAAATAAATGTTGTTTTCATAGGTTAAATTTTGAGCAAAATTATTAAATTTTTTAATTTCATCCATTTATTACTTGGTTTTAACAAGTTTATAATTTTCATTAAAGAATAATCATTCTAACTGCAACCAAATAAAAAAAAGTTTCGTCTTTAATGAGATTTAATCGATTTAGTTGTACCGTTCATTGTTTTTTCTTTATCTTTAAGAATGATGATTTAACCTTATTCATTATGATAAAATTCTATACTATTCTATTGGTTTTTGCAGGGTTAGTAATATTCTCTAACTCCTACGCACAGATAGATTCAGAATATCTGGATGCAAAAAAGTACCTCGATAAGAAAGGGGAAGTATATTTTCATTTTCATGTAAAC
The DNA here is from genome assembly GCA_037441645.1 of Bacteroidota bacterium. Classification (GTDB taxonomy): domain Bacteria; phylum Bacteroidota; class Bacteroidia; order Bacteroidales; family GWA2-32-17; genus GWA2-32-17. The sequence continues at coordinate 65,432 of JBBIRU010000013.1, read as the reverse complement.
TCTCCTCAACCCCTGCTCGATCTTACCAATATAATATCTATAGACAATGTAAAAAACGGGGAAGTATGGGCATATGCCAACCGAAAAGAATTTCCGGAATTCTTAACCCGTAATATTCCTTACCAAGTTTTGCCTCACCCCGGTGATGTGGAAGTTGAAATGTACGACGCAGCCAAAGGAATCTGGCAGTTCGACACTTATCCTACCTACCCAGAATATGAAACCATGATGAATACTTTTGCAACCAACTATCCTAATATTTGCCATCTCGATACCATTGCAACCCTGGCCAGCGGAAGAAGATTACTGGTACTTAAAATAACCGATAATCCCAATGTTGATGAAAATGAGCCTGAATTTTTATATACCGGTACCATGCATGGTGATGAAACAACCGGATATGTAACATTTTTAAGATTGATTAATTATTTATTAACTAATTACGGTACAAATGCCAGGGTAACAAATATTGTTAATAATATTGAATTATGGGTTTGTCCCCTTGCTAATCCGGATGGCACTTACGCCGGAGGAAACACCACCGTTACCGGATCTACCCGGTCAAATGCAAATGGCATTGATTTAAACAGGAATTATCCTGATCCCAATGCAGGCCAGCATCCGGATGGTAATGCATGGCAACCCGAAACGGTTGCATGGATGAATTTTGCAAATAACCATGACTTTGTTATGTCAGCCAATACTCACGGCGGAGCTTCTGTTTTTAATTATCCATGGGATACATGGACATCTGCTCAACATACACATGCTGACAATAACTGGTGGCTATATGTGGGAAACGAATTTGCCGACACCTGCCAGGCTAATGGCTCTGCAGGATACTTTACAGATGTTGCTGCAAGCGGTGTTACAGAAGGCGGCGACTGGTATGTAATAACCGGTGGCAGGCAGGACTATATGAATTATTTTAAGCATTGCCGTGAAGTTACTCTCGAAATATCTACAACAAAAACGGTTGCAGCGAATCAATTACCAAACTACTGGAATTACACTTACCGTTCTTTTCTTAATTACCTCGAACAATCATTATATGGTGTTAAAGGAGTCATTACCGATGCATGCACCGGAAATCCAATTAAGGCTTTAGTTACGGTTAACACCCACGACATTGACAGTTCCCAGGTATATAGTTCGCTGCCTGTAGGGAATTATCACAGGCCTATTTTAGCCGGAACCTACTCTTTTACTTATTCTGCTTCCGGATATCAATCACAGACCATAACAAATATTACAGTTGCAAATAAAGCAACCGCTATCCGGAACGTTCAAATGGTTCCGTTAGCTCCTGTCGCCGATTTTACTGCCGACCACACCTCCGGCTGCGATGCCAGCATTCAATTTACAAATAGTTCTCAAACACCTGCCGGCTCAACATACTTATGGGATTTTGGCGATGGCCAGACTTCAACTTTAGAAAACCCTTCCCACTCTTATTCGGGAACAGGAAATTATACGGTAACTCTCACAGTAAATAATAGTTGTACAGGATCAGACCAGATGGTTAAAACCAATTACATCACACTTTCGCTACCTGCTGCACCTACTACATTATCAAAAGAATCGTGCGGTAGCAGTTCACTTACACTGAACGCTTCCGGAACAGGTACGCTAAACTGGTACGATGCTCCTTCCGGAGGCAATCTTGTGAATACCGGAACTTCTTACACAACTCCTGTTTTAACTACAACAACAACTTATTATGTTGAAAGTTCAACAACACAACCCAGCCAGTATGTAGGTAATACGCAAAGCAGTACAGGCGGAAGTATATTCACAGCTCCTAATGAACATTACCTGGTTTTTGATTGTACAACAGCCTGTACGTTGGTTTCTGTTGAAGTAAATGCTTCTACTGCCGGTAACAGGGTAATTGAATTAAGAGATGCCTCCGGAACAACCCTGCAGACAACTACGGTAAATATTCCGGCAGGTGTTTCAAGAATCGCTTTAAATTTTAATATTCCTGTTGGCACAAGCCTCAGACTTGTCGGACCAGGGTCTCCAAATTTATGGCGTAGTAATGCCGGAGTTTCATATCCATATACACTGGCAGGTCTTGTTTCAATTAATAACAGTGATGCCGGCACATTATATTATTATTATTTTTACGACTGGGAAATTCAAACACCCGGTTGTTCAAGCGCAAGAGTTCCTGTTACTGCTACAATTAAACCAATTCCAACAGCATTTGCCGGAACCGACCAGAACCTATGCCCCGGTAATACAGCCAGCCTTACTGCGACTGGCGGCGGAACTTATCTGTGGTCAACAAGTCAGTCTACTGCAACTATTTCTGTAAGTCCTTCTTCAACTACAATTTATACAGTAACAGTTACCAATGCACAGGGCTGTTCAGCAACTGATGCTGTAACTGTAACTGTTCTACCGGCTTTGGTTGCCAATGCCGGAGCTGATCAATCCATTCCGGGCAATACCTCCGCTTCGCTTACAGGTTCTGCAACCGGCGGCACGGGCTCCTATACTTATCATTGGGAACCGGCTTCCCTGTTAGTGAATCCAGATGTTTTCAATCCTGTAACTGTAACATTGTCTTCAACCACCCAATTCATACTGACTGTTTCAGATCAACCCCAGGGCTGTATTGCATACGACACTGTGTTCATTACGGTTAGCGGCTCCACCTTGAACGTTTCAACTTCCGCATCTCCGCAAACGATATGCAGTGGAAATTCATCCCAGTTAACAGCAAATGCTTCCGGCGGGTCAGGAAGTTATACTTATCAGTGGGAATCCAGTCCGGCAGGACTCACTTCAACTGTCTCAAATCCTGTTGTTAACCCTATAGTTAACACAACTTATACGGTAACGGTATCTGACGGTTCAGCAACTAACGTTTCTTCTGTTACTGTAAATGTAAACCCACTTCCGGTCAGCAATTTTAATGTATCAAGCTCAGGACTGAATATCATTCTAACAAATCAGTCAGCAAATGCTACTTCCTATATGTGGTATTTCGGCGACGGTGGACTTTCTTCGCAGGCCAATCCCAATTACAATTATGCCACTGACGGAAATTATACAATCACATTAATTGCAACCAATAGTTGTGGAAACGATACTACGACCCAAACAATAACCATTGCAGGCATTGGAAATATTTTTTCCGGATCGAATAACATCTTTGTTTATCCCAATCCTACATCAGGTCTTGTTAATATTACATTACAGGAAAATGTCGCAGTTTCATTAAGTGATGTAACCGGACGAATAATTTATTTACAAAGCTTTGATAAGCTAAATACTCTGGATCTTACTTTCCTTTCAGATGGCTTATATTATTTAACTTTTACTTCCCAAAAACAGAAAAAAGTGATTCCATTGATTGTAGCTCATTAGAAAGTTAACATTTTATAAAATTTAAAAGGAAGTTTCAAACAAAAGACTTCCTTTTTTATTCGATTCCTCAAGGGTTTATACAAAAAATCTGTAAAAAATATTTGAGACAATATGTTAAAAAATATTTATTTAAACTGTTATAAAACTTATCTCTGAATAATTATTTGTTTTATAGATTATTTTTGAATAAATATTAAAATTAAAGAAAATGAAAAAATTATTATTAAACTCTATTGTTGCAACAGTTGTTATTTCAGCTTTTGCAATTGTCTTTACACCAGGTTATGCCACTACTTTTAAAAATTCAGATGTAAGTTCTGCTCCTTCGGGAATTCCCGATAGTTTAATGAAGATTTTCAAAAGAGCCTGTATGGACTGCCATTCTGACGGAGGTAACATGATGGCAGCAAGTAAAGTAAATTTCTCTAACTGGGATAATTACAGTGCTAAAAAACAAAGTCACAAAGCAAATAAGATTTGCGATATGCTGTCTGAAGAGCGTATGCCACCTGCCGGATGGAGAAAAGAACATGAAAAATTAATTCCGACTAAAAAAGAAACAGAAACCATTTGTAAATGGGCTGCAACTTTGAATACAGAAAAGTAATAACAAAAAAGAGGGCTTTCGATAAAAGCCCTCTTTTTTTATTTATTTTCCTGAGTTAACCTAAATATTGTTTTAAAAGTTTGCTTCTGCTGGTATGACGTAAACGACGAATTGCTTTTTCTTTTATCTGGCGAACACGTTCGCGGGTAAGAGCAAATTTTTCACCTATCTCTTCCAGGGTCATCTCCTGGGTTGAAATACCAAAAAAGAAACGGATAATATCACGTTCACGTTCTGTTAATGTAGCCAAAGCCCGTTCTATTTCACGGCTCAATGATTCACCTATCAGTTTCCCATCGGCAATAGGAGAGTCCTTATTTTCAATGACATCGATCAGGCTGTTATCTTCACCTTCGATGAAAGGAGCGTCCATTGAAATATGACGACCGGAAACACGTAAAGTATCTATTACTTTTTCTTTGGGTACTTCAAGAACGGTAGCCAGTTCATCAGGAGTCGGAGTACGTTCGAAATCCTGTTCGAATTTGGCTAAAGCTTTATTTATCTTATTCAACGAACCTACCTGGTTAAGAGGTAAACGTACAATCCTGGATTGTTCGGCTAAAGCCTGAAGAATGGATTGACGAATCCACCATACAGCATAAGAAATAAATTTAAAGCCACGGGTTTCGTCAAACTTTTCAGCAGCTTTTATTAAACCCAGGTTTCCTTCGTTAATTAAATCGGGAAGACTTAATCCCTGATTTTGATATTGTTTAGCTACAGAAACTACAAAACGCAAGTTAGCACGGGTCAGCTTCTCTAAAGCAGAACGGTCTCCTTTACGGATGCGTTGCGCCAAATCCACTTCTTCTTCAACCGTAATTAATTCCTCTTTACCAATCTCCTGCAGGTATTTATCCAGTGAAGCGCTCTCACGATTGGTAATGGATTTTGTGATTTTTAATTGTCTCATATATTATTTCCAGATTTTATGCAAATTTACCTTATCTACGAACTAAAGTCAATACCCTGATGAAAATTAACCTTGAAATATTACCTTTGTCATTAAGTTGAACAATAAAATTATATTCATACAACTTGATTAACATGACTTTAATTAAAAACTACAAAGGTGCAAAAAATATTTCGATTTTACTAGTATTAACTCGATTTAGAATAATATCTTATATGATTCATCCCATATATTGATTTTTTTATCAAATTTTAAGAATTAAAACTAAAATATTTAAAAAATGAAGATTACAGTGGTAGGAACTGGTTATGTTGGGCTTGTTACCGGAACGTGTCTGGCTGAGACAGGTATGGACGTAACCTGCGTTGACATTGACAAAGAAAAAATTGAAAAACTGAATAAAGGAATTATCCCCATCTGGGAACCTGGTCTGGAAGAAATGGTTACCCGAAATGTAGAAAAAGGAAGATTGCATTTCACCGCCAGTTTAAAAGATTGCCTTGAGGATGTGGAAGTTATTTTTAGCGCTGTCGGGACTCCTCCCGATGAAGACGGAAGCGCCGATCTTCAGTATGTAATTTCTGTTGCCCGTGAAGTAGGCAAGTACATGGATCATTACATGGTTATTGTTACAAAAAGCACCGTCCCCATTGGAACAGCAAAAAAAGTAAAAGCTGCCATTCAGGAAGAACTTGATAAACGTGGAGTAAACATTCCTTTTGATGTTGCTTCCAATCCTGAATTCTTGAAAGAAGGCGATGCCATCGATGATTTTCTGAAACCCGACAGGATTGTAATTGGGGTTGAAAGCGAAGAAGCAGAAAAAATCATGAAAAAACTTTACAAACCATTTTTACTGAATAATCATCCTATCTTCTTTATGGACATTCCTTCAGCAGAAATGACCAAATATGCCGCTAACTCAATGTTAGCCACAAAAATCAGTTTCATGAACGATATTGCCAATCTCTGCGAAATTGTAGGCGCTGACATTAATTCCGTCAGAAAAGGAATCGGAAGCGACAGCAGGATCGGAAATAAATTCATTTACCCTGGTGTTGGTTATGGAGGCTCCTGTTTTCCTAAAGATGTTAAAGCATTAATTAAAACATCCGATCAGAATAATCATTCATTGGTTGTGTTAAAAGCTGTTGAAGACGTAAACGAGCGGCAAAAGGAAGTTCTGTTTAACAAAATAAACAAGCATTTTAAAGGCAATTTAAAAGAGAAAAACATGGCCATATGGGGCCTTTCTTTTAAACCCAATACCGACGATATGCGCGAGGCGCCTTCTTTGGTAATCATTAAAAAATTACTGGAAGCCGGTGCAAACGTAACAGCTTACGATCCGGTTGCAAAAGAAGAAACTCATCGCCGCATCGGGGATGTTATTAAGTATGCCAAAGATCCATTTGATGCACTTATTGACGCTGACGCTTTGTTAATTGTTACAGAATGGGCTGAATTCCGTTCTCCCAATTTCAAAATCATGGAACGTATCATGAAAAACAAATTGATTTTTGACGGAAGAAACATTTACGAACTTTCCGAGATGAAAGACCTGGGATTTACTTATTATTCCATCGGAAGAGCAACAATTGAATAAATTATGAAAAGAATTTTAGTTACCGGCGGCGCCGGTTTTGTAGGATCACACCTCTGCGAAAGAATATTAGCCGAAGGCAACGAAGCTATCTGTCTTGATAATTATTTTACCGGATCCAAAGAAAATATTGCCCATCTTCTCAGGAATCCATATTTCGAACTCATCAGGCACGATGTTACAATGCCCATATTCCTTGAGGCAGATGAAATATACAACCTCGCCTGCCCTGCTTCTCCTGTTCATTACCAGTATAATCCGATCAAAACCATCAAGACTTCTGTGATGGGTGCAATAAATATGCTCGGACTGGCAAAACGTATCCAGGCTAAAATCCTTCAGGCATCTACCAGCGAAGTATATGGCGATCCTGATATTCATCCGCAGCCCGAATCATACTGGGGACATGTTAATCCCATCGGGATCCGCTCCTGTTACGATGAAGGTAAACGTTGTGCCGAATCATTGTTTGTGAATTATCATCAACAGAATAAAGTTAAAATCAAAATTATTCGCATTTTCAATACCTACGGTCCACGGATGCATCCCAACGATGGTCGTGTAGTATCAAATTTTATTGTGCAGGCGTTACAGGGAAAAGACATTACTGTTTTTGGCGATGGCTCACAAACACGCAGTTTTCAATATGTTTCCGATCTGGTTGAAGGAATGATCCGGATGATGAATACAGGAGATGACATTACCGGCCCGGTTAATATCGGAAACCCGGGCGAATACACCATCCTTGAGTTAGCCGAGAAAGTAATAAAACTGACAGGCTCAAAATCAAAGATTATTTTCATGCCTTTACCCCAGGACGACCCGACACAGCGCCAGCCTGATATTTCAAAAGCCAAAGAACTGCTTCATAACTGGAACCCAAAAGTGCCCCTGGAAGAAGGATTACAACAAACCATTGATTATTTTAAAAAATCATTAAAACTATAACACATGAAAGGAATCATTCTTGCCGGTGGTTCAGGCACAAGGTTGTACCCGATAACTCAAACCATTTCGAAGCAGATCATCCCTGTTTATGACAAGCCTATGATTTATTACCCGTTATCGGTATTAATGATGTCGGGAATCCGTGAAATACTTATTATTTCCACACCCAAAGACCTGCCGCTATATAAAGAACTTCTGGGCAACGGAACTCAACTTGGAATAACCCTATCTTATGAAGAACAACCCTCGCCCGACGGACTCGCCCAGGCTTTTATCATTGGCGAAAAATTCATCGGAAAAGATAATGTGTGCATGGTGCTTGGTGATAATATATTTTATGGCTACGGTTTTAGAAAAGTATTAAAAGAAGCAGCCTGCATTCAGTCGGGAGCAATTGTTTTTGGGTACTATGTTAAAGATCCGGAAAGATATGGAGTTGCCGAATTTGACGATAACGGAAAAGTAATCAGTATTGAAGAAAAACCTGCACAGCCCAAGTCGAATTATGCTGTAACCGGCCTGTATTATTACACCAATGATGTAGTAGAAAAAGCAAAAAATTTAAAACCCTCTCCCCGTGGCGAACTCGAAATTACTGACCTGAATAAATTATACCTGGACGAAAACCGCCTTCATGTAAAACTCCTTAGCCGCGGTATGGCATGGCTCGATACCGGCACCCACGAAAGCCTGCTGCAGGCTTCAAATTTTATTGCAACTATTGAACAACGCCAGGGCTTAAAAGTTGCCTGTATTGAAGAAATCGCATACCGGGAAGGATTTATTAACAAAGAGCAATTATTACATCTGGCAGAATTTTACAAAAAAAACCAGTACGGCGATTACCTTTTCAGAATTGCCAACGAAAAACATATTACCACTTAGTTCATGAATATAATAGACACACCTATTCCCGGATTAAAAGTCATTGAACCAAAAATCATAAATGACGACAGGGGTTATTTTTTTGAATCATTTAACGATTTTGCTTTTTCTGAAAAAGGGCTCAAATATAATTTTATCCAGGACAATGAGTCGAAATCCTGTTATGGTGTAATACGTGGTTTACATTATCAGCTGGAACCTTATTCACAGGCAAAATTAGTAAGAGTGTTGCAGGGAAGTGTTTTTGATGTTGCAGTAGATATCAGGAAAGGAAGCCCGGCATACGGAAAATGGTACGGCATAGAACTTAACTCTGAAAACAAATTGCAATTGTTGATTCCCAGGGGCTTTGCCCACGGGTTTTCTGTTCTTTCCGATATTTGCATTTTTATTTATAAGTGCGACGGCTTATATAAAAAGGAAGCCGAAAGAGGAATAAAATATAATGATTCTCATCTTGGTATAGACTGGAAAATTGATATTTCAAAAAGCATTATTTCTGAAAAAGATAAAATACAACCTTTGTTTGAAGATGCTGAAAAAAACTTTTCTTTCTGATTTATGGCAACGATATTAATAACCGGCTCAAAGGGACAACTGGGAAGTGAAATTCAGGAAGTGCATAACCGTTTCAATCCCTTAAATTTTATTTTCACAGATATTGACAGCCTTGATATTTCTGATGTACCGCAATTAAAGAATTTCTTTAACAACAATAAAATTGATTACATCGTTAATTGTGCTGCATATACAGCTGTCGATAAAGCGGAAAGCGACAGAAGGAATGCAGAAAAACTTAACATTTTATCTGTTTCAAACCTGGCAAAACTTGCAACAAATTATAAAATAAAGCTGATTCATTTATCTACCGATTACGTATTCGATGGTAATTCTGCTGTTCCTTATTCCGAGACCGACAAAACCAACCCGGTTTCTGTTTACGGAATAACTAAATTAAAAGGAGAAACAGAAGCCCTCAGACATCTGAAAACAATTATCATAAGGACTTCCTGGCTATACTCTTCGTTTGGAAATAATTTTGTAAAAACAATGCTTCGGTTAACCGGCGACCGGGATGAGGTCGGGGTTGTTAATGATCAATCAGGAAACCCGACCTATGCGCATGATCTTGCCCTGGTAATTTTACAAATAATTCAGAGCAGCGAAGAAAACCCGGAAAATTTCAAACCCGGAATATATCATTATGCAAACGAAGGTGAATGTACGTGGTATGATCTGACCTGTGAAATAGTTAATTATACAGGATTAGAATGCATGGTTAATCCCATTATGACCGTAGATTACCCGACTCCTGCAAAACGTCCGGCTTACAGTGTTTTTAACAAAGAAAAAATTAAACTGGCATACAATATTGAAATTCCACACTGGAAAGACAGTCTTCATGTATGTCTCGACAAGTTAAAAAAGTAGTTCAACTTATTTTTTAAGTATATGAATAATGTAACTGACAGATTTCAGGTTGCTAAAGAAAAAGCCAATCTCTGGCTGAACAGCAGCATTGATAACAATTCACGCAAAACAATAGTAGAATTATTAAACGGTGACCCGAAAGAACTGGCAGACTCTTTTGCCGAAAATCTTGAATTCGGTACCGGCGGTTTACGGGGGATTATGGGTGTCGGAACAAATCGCATGAATATTTATACCGTCCAGATGGCTACCCAGGGATTTTGTAATTATATCAAAAAAACATATCCTAAAGATCAAAAATTAAAAATTGCAGTCGCTCACGACAGTCGTAACAATAGCAGACTTTTTGCCGAATCAGCAGCCCATGTTTTTGCTGCTAACGGATTCCACACCTATCTTTTCGATTCACTCAGGCCCACACCCGAACTTTCTTTTGCCGTCAGAAAATTAAACTGCATTGCCGGCGTTGTTATTACTGCATCGCATAACCCTAAAGAATATAACGGATATAAAGCGTACTGGAGCGATGGCGGCCAGTTGGTTCCGCCACACGACAAAAATGTTATTCATGAAGTCACTGCTATTAAATCTTTCACTGATGTAAAAACAAAAGCCGACACAAACCTGATCGAAATATTAGGTACAGATTTCGATGAGATTTATACCAATGAAATTGTTAAAACTTCACTTTCACCTGAATTAATAAAAAAGCATAATAATCTAAGTATAGTTTATACTCCCATTCACGGAACCGGGGTCAATCTTGTTCCATGTACACTCGGGAAGCTCGGTTTTAAAAACATTCACATTGTTAAAGAACAAACCAATCCCGACGGAAATTTCCCTACCGTTCACAGTCCTAACCCGGAAGAAAAAGCCGCGCTCAACCTGGCCATTGAACTTGCCAGAAAAGTTGGCGCAGACCTTGTAATGGCCACCGATCCTGACGGAGACCGTGTGGGAATAGCTGTTCAGAACAACAAAGGAGAGCATATTTTATTAAACGGAAATCAAACAGCCGCCCTCCTCACCTATTATATTCTTTCGCAATGGAAAGAAAAACATCTGTTAAAAGGTAAAGAATATATTGTTAAGACTATTGTAACAACTGAACTTTTAGCAGCCATTGCCGAGTCATTCAATGTTGAGTATTTTGATGTGTTAACCGGGTTTAAATACATCGCCGAAATAATCCTTCAAAACGAAAAAAATAAAAAATACATTTGCGGAGGAGAAGAAAGTTACGGATTTTTAGTGGGCGATTATGTTCGCGATAAGGATGCCATTTCGGCTTGCGCCATGATAGCCGAATGTGCTGCCTGGGCAAAAGAAAATAGCAAAAGCATGTACGAACTTCTCATAGAAATCTATGTAAAATTCGGTTTCTTTAAAGAATCGTTGCTTTCCATAACAAAGAAGGGAAGCGACGGACAGGAAGCAATTAAATCCATGATGAGAAATTTCAGGCAGAACCCTCCTTCCCAGCTTGCAGGCTCGAAGGTTATAAGAATAAAGGACTATTTGTTACAGATCGATCATGATTTACTGAACGGACAAAAAACAACCATTGAACTTGTAAAATCTGATGTATTGCAGTTTCTCACAGCTGACGGATCGATAGTTTCAGTACGTCCTTCCGGCACCGAACCTAAAATAAAATTTTATTTCGGAGTCAAAGAAAAACTAACAAAAGCAGCTGATTTCGAAAAAGTAAGCTCTGTTCTTGACAAGAAAATTGAAGCTATAACATCTTCTCTAAATATTGCTTAAATGAAATCGTACCGTAAAGAGCTCTGGTTTGATATTACTGCCCGCAGGGAACTGATTAACATTACACCGGTAATTAACCAGTGCCTTGCCGAAAGCGGAATTAAGGAAGGTTTATGCCTGGTAAATGCCATGCACATTACTGCCAGTGTTTTTATCAATGATGACGAATCGGGTCTTCATCACGATTTTGAGGTTTGGCTTGAGAAACTGGCGCCCGAGAAGCCCTATTCGCAATACAAGCACAACGGATTTGAGGATAATGCCGATGCCCACCTGAAACGCACCATAATGGGACGTGAAGTGGTAGTGGCAGTAACCAGCGGCAAACTTGATTTCGGCCCCTGGGAACAGATTTTTTACGGAGAATTTGACGGAAAACGCAGAAAAAGAGTACTGGTAAAGATAATTGGCGAATAAATATATTCCCGATGAAAATTTTAAAAAACGCACCATTACTCACCATTCTTTTAATTGCTCTTATTTTACTTTTTGTCAGTTCAAATAAAAACTGGGGTAAAGACCGCTGGACAAGAATCCTGGAGTCGGATGCAAAAGGATACTACGCCTACCTTCCTTCCATTTTTATTTATCATGATCTTAATTATGGTTTTTTTGACAAAATAGAAAAAGAAAAATATTATAAAAGTTTTTTATTCTTCGATTACAGGAATATTGTTAATAACAAATACATTAATAAATATTTTTCAGGGACTGCACTTTCCCAGATGCCATTTTTCCTTATTGCACATTTCATAGCAAATCTTTCAGACTTTGACAGCGACGGCTATTCAAAACCTTATATGGTTGCCATAAATATTGCCGTTATTTTTTATTTACTTACCGGACTTTTGTTTTTATACAGAATGCTGCTTTTATATGAGATTAAAGAAAAAAATATTGCAATAGTGCTGTTTTCACTGGTTTTTGGCACCAATATTTTTTACTATACGGTGGGTGAATGTGGCATGTCGCATGTATATTCATTTGCATTTGTTTCAATGTTTATATATTACCTGAAACTATTTTTTAAAACACTAAGTGGCAAGCACCTAATTATTAACAGTACTTTGTTAGCAATAATTATTCTCATCCGTCCAGTAAACGGACTAATCATTCTGATAGCTCCGTTTATTGCACAGGATTATAAAACATTTACCTCCGGGATAAAAGTACTTTATAAGAATTATGCTAAAACCATCCCGGCTCTTCTTCTTTTTACCGGCATCCTTTTTATCCAACCCATCATATACAAATTATCTTCAGGCAGCTTCTTTATTTACACTTATGGAAACGACAGATTTAATTTTTCTGATCCTCATATAATGGATATTCTTTTTAGTTATAAAAAAGGCTTATTTCTCTATACGCCTTTGATCTTCTTTTCGATGCTTGGATGTTACTTTATATACAGGAGAAGCAGATTTGAATTTTTCTCATTCATTATATTCTTTTTATTTCTCACATATATTTTATCATCGTGGTGGATATGGTGGTATGGCGGAAGTTTCTCGTCGAGAGTTTATATTGAATACTTTCCCTTGTTTGGAATTATGCTCGGAACTTTATTAAACAACATCAGGATTTCGATGGTTTATAAATCAGTAATATCTGTTATTTTTATTTTAATTATTGTCTGCCAGATTCAGACTTACCAGTACCGGTACAATTATATTGATTACGAAAACATGACAAAGGAAAAATACTGGAACGAGTTTTTAAGAGTTGATAAATTACTTTAGAAAACATATTAGGAATAACAGGGAAAAGGACAGACAGCTAATCCCTGGTATCTTCAGGTTCGGAAACAAAGAAACTATAGAAAAAAGCAAAAAACACCACACCGGCCTGGGTATTCAGCATTGATTCAAACATAAAGTTCGCTGCCATAATAATCACAAATGCCATTAACAACCATTTTTTATTCCTCAACGACTTAATAAAGGGGATTAAAAACAACAGGAATAACAGCGTAATTCCGGCTATCCCCTGCCCCAGCCAGGTTTCCAGGAACTGGTTATGCGCGTTTAGTCTTTTCTCTAATGCCCCGGTTATATTGCGGGCTTTATATTCTTTTATTAATACATCTTTAATATCGCCTGTTCCAACGCCTATTGCATAATTTTTTTTAATTAAATCAATTGCCGTTTCATAAACCAGTACACGAACCCCGTTGCTTTCTTCGGTTGTTACATTCTGTTCGGCATGCTCGACGGAAGTAGTCACCACCTGGAAACGGATATTCTGAGTTAACGAAAACCAAATCTGGAATCCTGCAAATAACAATATTAACAGTGCAAGGATTCTTTTATTTTTCCGGAATAATGTGGGAACTGATATGGCAAATAATGTAATAAAATAGATTATGATACCTGCTTTTGACGAAAGCTTATAAATAAAAGCAGCAAAAAATATCAGTAAAAAAAACAATACTGTTTTTTGCCACAGGCTTATAGCTTTTTCACTATACATAAGCCAATACGCAATTACAGCTGCTGAAAAACAAATGAACATAGCAAAATATGCCGGGTGATGAAAAGCAGAAAGAGCAGTATAATAAAATGCATCGAAATGAATCTTTTTGAAATTAATAAAAGCATTAACCACACATGCAATCATCGCAACAACAGTTCCAGTAACAAAGGCCTTTAAAATAATTTCACGTTTTTTCTTAGTTAGAGAACACGAAAGAAAAAAGACCAGCGGAAATAAAAAAAGGGAAAATTTAACTTCAATATCGAACCAACCCGCGTGCATGTTTGTAGAATAAAGCAACCCTGCCAGGTGAAGCAGAAAAAAAGTAATTAAAAGAATAAATATAGAATTTTTAACAGCATTCCTGGCAGCAGTTGACCATTCCCCTGTAAGCAGCCAAGCCAGTACCATAAGTACAATTGCGAATACCGTTAGCCGGTGCGACAACGGAATAAGAAATGCAACCAATAAGCTACTATAAAAGAAAATATTACCTGTGATTGTTTTATACATCATCCGCTGTTTAACGTGTAAGTTTCGCTGATTCAGGTCTTCTTTTAATAAAAGTAAACCTTATTAAACCTGATAAATATCCCATTCCATAGCTTGCATGCAAAATTAAAAAAGTATATGCAATTTTAAATCCGTCAGTAACCTTTGTCGTTTTATTAAAGCTGCTGTACAATGCCGCTGTAATGTAAAAAATATTTATCGCAATATATACATAAAAACAATATCTGAAAATAAAAGATAAAATCAATCCTGAAATTAAAAAACATATAAAAAAGAATGGGATTAATTGCCTTACAGTAGTTACTGTTTTGTGTTTTTTATTTACAAATACCTTCCAGAAGCCATACTGATAGTACTGGTTGAACAGTTTACCAAATGCCCCTCTAACATAGTACCTGGATTTTATTTCCGGGTTAAGATAAATTTTAAATCCTGCCTTGGTAAGCCTGAAATTAAATTCATCATCCTGGTTTCTTATCAGGTCTTCATCAAAATACCCGGCTTTCTCAAATACTTCTTTTTTATACGCTCCAAAAGCCACTGTATCAACATATCCTTCTTTAAGTCCTGTTCTGAAATGAGCCGAACCAACTCCGAAAGGCGAAGACATTGCCAATGAAATAATTTCAGAGGTTTTATTCTGGGGAATATTCCTGATTACCCCACCGCAACAACCAATCTGTTCATCCATTTTAAATGTTGAAATATTGGTTTTAATAAAATCTTTTTCAATCTCGGCATGAGCTCCCAGGATAATATAGAAATCTGCTTCAACAGATTTTATTCCAAGGTTTAAGGCATAAGGAGTCGTTTGTTTTTCATTAACCAGCAACTTTATAAAACTATGCTTTTTTTCATATTCATTTATTATTAAGGGAGTTGCATCTGTACTTAACCCATCACAAACCAGCACCGTTAAAAGATTTTTATCATAATCAGACCCGATGATTGAATCAAGGCAACCACGAATATAATTTTCTTCGTTTCTACAAGGAATTACTATGGCTACTTTATAATTCATCTATAACAATTTAGAATAAAGTTCCAGCATTTTTTTTTCTTCCACTTTCCAGTTAAAAACTTCTTTCACGGCATTTATACCGTTAAGACCCATTTTTTCGGAATCATGGTCATTACCAAGTACCGTTAATATTGCTTTTTCAATCTCAGAAGGTTTCTCCGGGTTTACACACAACCCGCATTTATATTTTTCAATAATCTCTTTCCAGAGAGGAAAATCCGAAGCAATTACCGGAATTCCCGCAGCCATATATTCAAACATTTTAATCGGCAGCGACTCCATGTAGCTTTGCTTTGGTAACAATGTTACCATACCGGCTTTGGATTTTCCCAGGATATTCCTGATTTCATTTCTCCCGACATAACCATATTCATGAACTTTGTTCCATGTGCTAAAACCGGTCAGTTCATCCCTAAGAGATTCCGGTGAATAAGTACCTGCCAGTTCCAATGTTACATTAGGATTTTCAATAGCTTTCATCAACTCTACTATACCGCGTTCTTTAAAAATACTACCAATATAACAAATTGAATTTTCTTTTGTATCCCACGAAATATTATTTTCAAGCTCTTCAATAATCGGGTAATTACAAACATCAATGGTATTGGAATTATAGTTCTGAAACCGTTTTTTTATAATGGGTGTTGCAGCTATTATTGCTGATAACCTTTTAGAGTAATGTTTTTCAATCTTCTCAACCAGGTATGAGAGGGGTTTGCGGATAATCACGGGCAACCAATGCTTGGTCATAATCTGTAAGGGAAGGTCCTCATGTGTATCGTAGATAACTTTTTTGCCTTTTTTTACCAGTTTTTTTCCTGCCGGTAATAATTCGGGATCGTGAAAATGGTAAATGTCAGCATCAACTTCAACAGCTTTTTTATATACCTTTTTTACTGTAAAAAACATCCTGTAAAGACGTGAATCTTTACCTTTATTAATTCCGTAAACCTTAATATTTTCAATACTTTTATCTGTTTCACCTGTCACAATAATGGAAACATCATAACCGGCTTTTGCTAGGGACACGCATTCTTTATAAAATATCCGTGTATCCAATAGCGGATGTACCGAGGTAAGATGACATACTTTCTTATAATCCGACATTGTACATCTCCTCCCACTTTGCTATGTTATACAATTTCCATTTGGTTCTCATATCCAACACAGGGAACTTTTCGACCAGGTTTTCAATGGAACAAAGTTCCTTAAGAATTTTTGATTTCCTTACTTCGGTCAGGATAATCGCTTCAAAATCCTTCATCCATAATTTTTCCGGCGCATTGAAACCAAGTTTATTTTTTCTCCATGCAATTTCCTCAGGCACTATATTTTCAATTGATTTCCGCAAAACATATTTCGACCAGCCGTTCTTAATTTTCAATTTGTTATTTATTGACAAAGCTGTTTCAACAACACGGTAATCTAAAAAAGGCAAACGGCTTTCAATGGAATGCATCATTGAATTTTTGTCTTCATACCTGAGTAAATGGGGCAACTGCTGGCTCATTAGTTCAAGTTTCTGCATTGCAATTATATCTTTGTAACTTTCGATACTTTCGAGGATGTGATTCTTCTTCCAATTCTCAAATACTTCAGGTTTAACAAAGCTGTATTTCTTTTTCAGTCCTGATATTCTGATTTTATAACTGGTAAAGTAATAAAAATATGCCAATAACTCTTTTACCGTCAGCCTTGAACTTTTAACACTTTTATAAGACTCTGTTATTTTCTCAAAAAACGGAAGGGATTTTATGTAGGCTGCATAATAGCGTTCATATCCAAGAAGGATTTCATCGCCCCCCTGCCCGTCCAGCATAACAATGCAACCGGCCTCTTTGGCTTTTCTAAAGACCTCGGATTGCATAAAGACCGAAGGGCTACCAAAGGGTTCTTCCTGGTTATATATCAGCTTTTCAACATTATTCTTAAAATTCTCAAAAGTGGGTTCTGTAATTCTCCAATCCAGATCAGAATTTTTCACAATCATCTCTGCAAATACCGATTCGTCTGTTTGTTGTTCTACAGATTTGGCAGTAATCGCAATAAACTTCTTCTTCGTAACTGATTTATTTAATTCCGAAGCCAGTGTTGCTATGGCCGAACTATCTGTTCCACCGCTCAGGCATGTTCCGACAGGCACATCAGATCTCAATCTTATTTTAACAGACTCAAGAAGAATCGATTTAAATTTTTCTACTGTTTCTTTTTCATTTAACCGGGATAATCCGGGGTGAACAGCAACCTGGTAATATTGTTCGAGTTTAAAAGAATTTGTGACAAGATTATAAATCATGTTATGCGACTGTGGCAGCTTATAAATTCCTTCAAAAAAGGTAGATGCGGTATGATCCTCAAGACCCGAAAGAAGATAGTCAAGTAAAATGGCACGATTTACTTTCTTCTTCTTATAAAAATTAAGTACCTGCTTGATTTCGGAACAAAAAATGAATTTATTATCAACTTCAGAATAATAAAGAGGTTTTACACCGAACCTGTCGCGGCTAAGAAATACAAGCTGCTTTTGTTTGTCAAAAAGCGCAAAAGCCCACATCCCGTTGAATTTCTTCACACAATCGTTTCCCCATTTATCATATGCAGCCAAAAGAACTTCCGTATCTCCGGTTGTATTAAATGTATAGCCGGCACTGATAAGTTCTTCGCGTATTTCAATATAATTGTATATTTCGCCATTAAAAACCAGCACATATTTATCTTTATAATACATGGGTTGTGACGAATTCTCTGATAAATCGATAATGGAAAGTCTGCGATGCCCAAAGGCTATATTTTTTTCTATAAAAGTACCCTGCCCGTCCGGACCGCGATGAACAATTACATCCAGCATTTTCTGAATGTCGGTTTCCTGCGCCATTGAGTCTTTACATATTATTCCGGCAATTCCGCACACTTTATTTAACGTTTATGGTTTTTAAATTCAATTCATATTTATTTACAACTCTTAAAATTATAAAAAGATAAAAAAAGTATGCAAAAACATCGTAAATTGTAATTAATAACAGAAAAGTATTTACCGGCAAATCCGGAATAAAAAAGAAAGAGCAGACACCAATAAAATAAAATAATTGCCACAAGCTACCGGTTTTTATTCTGTCAAGCGAAATAAATACAACGCTTACAGGTATTACAATAAACTTAATTACATATCCGAAAACAAGAATCTGCGAAAACTGACCGGAGGCATTCCAGTCGTTGCCAAACACAAAACCAAACAATACCGGTCCCAGGAAAAGAATAATTAAAACTTCCACCATTCCTAAAGCTGAAAGCGATAAAATTATCTGGTAAATATTTTTCCTGATGGATAATCCGTTAATCCTCATCTCAGATAAACGCTGTAAAAGCACCTGCGAAATGGCAACAGAAATCAGGGCTAAAGGCAGGGCTAAAACCTGGCGCGATAAATCAAACTGCCCGACAATATCTTTTGAATATTTGTTGCTGATAATAATTACCGGTAACATAAGACTTGCAGAACTCAGAAAATAAGGAAGTAAATTGTATTTCGGAAAGTCGCTGAATTTTTTAAATGCATACCACAACCTTCTTTTAGAAATATTCTTATAGTTAAATCCCGATTTAATAAGCTGGTAATAACCCGAAATATTATTCACCAGGTTTCCAATAATATCACCAATAAATAAACCTATTGGCAAATGAAAATATCCGAATAAGGTTTGAGAAATTCCTTCGCTGCTTCTTCGGGTTATTTTATTGATTGAAGATGCTTTAAAGTATTTCTTTCTTATTAACCAATTGTTAATTGTTTCGTAGCTGCTAAAAAGAAAAATACTTAACGGAACAAAGTATAACCATTGTGAATATTTCTCCGGAAATTTAAAAATGCAGGTAAGTGCATCATTAAAGAAATAAAAAATCAGAAAGATTACGGAACTGTTTATAACATTAAAAATTAAAGCTAACGATAAAATATTTGCGGCTGCTTTATCTTCTTTTGGAATAATAACAGCCGACTCGTATCTTAATGTTACAAGAATATAAAGTATCCCGACAATTGTCTGATATACGGCAAAAGCGCCAAATACTTCGGTAGAAAACATTCTTCTGAGAATAGGCTGTAGCAGAATTGGTATGAGTTGCGCAATTGAAATCCCTGAAATAAGAATCAATAAATTTCTGGCAAAGTCAGATTTATTTATTTTCGACTTCAAATTCTTTAACATCCTTTTTATATTTCTTTACGAAAATCAGATTTCATCTTTTTCAATTAAGAAGTAAGTTAAGATCAGTGTCAGTACCCATCCCCCGGAAAACAAAAGAGTGGTTAAAGCTGAGGAACTTAGCATTAATATATAAAATAAATTTATGGAAACTTTTAATTTAAAGTTATTGGCAAAGATAAAATCTACTATTAAAAACCAAACAGCTAAAAGAAATCCTGACAAAATCAACCCATAATTCCCAAAGTTTGAATAGTCGTACATAAAACTTGCTGTATTAACCGTGCCTTTTAACCCACGGCTATACTCATACGGATAAATTTCCTTATAAAGTTCGGTTGAATAATCAACTGTGGTTTCGCCGGTAAGCCTGTTTATAAAATTATATCCTTTTCCATGTAAAAAGGGATACTTTTTCGGAATGAGACTAAACCAGTTTGAAACCATTTTGCCCGGAACAAAGAATACCCTGTTGGAAATGCCATTGTAAATGCTGTCAGTTCTGTTAACTTCTTTAGGGGCTACGGAATTGTTTAATTTCACACATGCTATACTGTCGCCTGAAACAGGAGCTTCTGTATTGTTTGATTTTGCATAATCAATACCGCCTCTTAAGCTCGGGTTGGTAACTATTACCAGTAAAATTATTGTTAAAACAACAATAATTGAGATAAATGAGGCAAATAAGTATTTTCTGTTTAAAAAAGTATAAATAATTATCGGAGACATAATTGAAATTATAAAACTTTTCTGCAATAATGCTATTGAATAAAATGAACCTAATAACAATATTATACCTAAATGATAATATTTCTTTTTAATATAAAAATAAAGTAACGAAAAAGGAATAATTGTTTTAATGGTAAAACTTGACAGGTAATTATAAAAAGAACCTGAATCTACGGTAATATTTCGCCGGATATCTGCAATGATATAGGAATTATTGCTATTTAACGCATCTGCAAGTGGAAAATAATTCAAATAAAGAAAATGTGTAACAATACTAATTATCATTAGTAATAAAAACATGGTTGAGACAACTGAAACTTTATTTCTTAAAATTAATTTTATTGATTCACTATAGGTTCCGAAATTTGAACTAAAAATTCCTTTAGTTAAAGCTTTTAATACTATATAAAAAATTAACAAACTCGCTAAAAATAAAAATAACTCATTTAAATAATCATAGCCGGAACTATAATAGACACCCATTAAAAGAAAAAAAAACAATACTAAATATGCCAATAATAATATATTTGATTTAAAAAAAGATTTAATCCTGGCCATTTATTTATACCCTTTTCAAATTAAATAACTAAACACATTTTAATGGTGCAAAGGTATTAGTTATTTTTTATTTTATCATTTTATTATTACCCTTCTAATTCTCTGACAAATACTTTCATTTCTTATCCTTTTAATTATATTTGCATTTTAATATAAACCTAACCCAAAGCTAAAAATGAAAAAAATAAAACAATTTATACTAATTGTTATCATTATGGGATTTGCATTGCCTTCCTGTAAAAAAGGAGAGAATGATCCTTTTCTTTCGTTACGTTCAAGAAAAGCAAGAATTACCGGGGAATGGAAGTTAAGTTCCGGAACTACGAACTATATATTAAATGACACAACTAAAACTACAATTTATAATGGCACCACGGCTACGTCACCTACAGGTACTTTTCCTTATACTGAAAAATGGACTATTAATAAAAATGGAACTTTAACATTATCCATTCATAATAGCGGAGATGTATTTACGATGGAAGCTAATTGGTGTTTTGGTGATAAAGTAAAAGAAATGGATCTGAAAAATAAAGAATCTATTATTATCTGGGCGACTTCCAAAAAATGGGTATACTATGGAGGTACAACCACTGATAACGAAACTTATTCAGGAACATCTTGTCCGATGTATTCATTAACTATCGACAAGTTAAAGAATAAAGAAATGGATATTCTGATTGATGGTGCTTCAACCTGGCTTACAAATTCAAACTCAGAAACCGGAATATTTCATTACACCCAAGAATAACTATTAATTTTTATTAATACCTGAAACACTCCATCAGATGGTCATTAACAACTCCTATTGCCTGAAGATGAGCATAGATTGTTGTTGAACCGACAAACTTAAAACCCCGTTTTTTCATATCTGCACTAACCCTGTCGGACAGCTCCGTTTTGGCAGGTATTTCGGAAATATTCTTCCATTTGTTTTTCACCTGTTTATTCTTAACAAATTTCCAGATATAGGCATCAAAGCTTCCGAATTCTTTCTGAACTGCCTGAAATGCTTTTGCATTTGCAATGGCAGCTTCAATCTTTAGTTTATTACGGATAATTCCGGCATCCTGCATAAGCGACTGGCATTTCTTTTCGCCATAACGGGCTACTTTTTCAGGGATAAATCCTTCAAATGCTTTCCGGAAATTATCCCGTTTTTTTAGTATAGTATGCCAGCTTAAACCGGCCTGGAAAGTTTCGAGTATCAGGAATTCGAAATGCTTTAAATCATCGTGAACAGGCACACCCCACTCATCATCATGGTATTTGATGTACATTTCATCGGCCTTGGGCCAGGGGCAACGGATAATATTTTCTTTTTTATGTGGCATAAAATGTTTCGGCTAAAGCCGGATATATTAATTAATTCTTCCGTGACCTAAAGGTTGCGGCTAATTAAATTTAAAAAAATTAATTATTGTTTCTTTTCAACTATTAAAACTATTGTTTCTTCAGAACATATTTCACTTTAACATTACAGCTGAACTGAACAACCGGTTCAACTACCGCAGGATTAATCACAAGATCGTAAGAATTATAAGATTGTTTATTGTAATACAGCGAAGGAACATCTCCCCGCGCAGAAATTTTCCCCTGGTTATTGTTGCCACCCATTTTCCGGTCGAATTCCACAAATGTTGAATAACGTTCTATAGGATATGTGCTGGAAATGTTATCGCTTACGGTCTGATAATTATTTGCATCGAATTTCACCCCCAGTTTTTTAAATTCTTTAGCCTTCCTGCCAATTATATTGATACACGAATTCCGCAATGAGTCGTTAACGGATGACATATTATTGACAATATAATCTACTTTTATGATATCGTAAATTTCATTCTTAGCCGCTTCAATAAGAAGTTTTTCAACAATTTTCGGATCTTTGTAACGAAGATGAATATTTTTTTTCACCTCAAAACCTTTAGGAATTTCATTGTAAGTGGTGCTAAAAAGTTTTTTCTCAACTTCCACTTCAAAAATCGGAAACTGGGAAATAAAATCAATATACATATCTTCTTTTTTAATACCTAAACCGGCGACAGCCGTAGTAAACGCTGTTATGCGTTTATTAATGAGTTCGTGACAACTTTCCACCGTTTCGCCCACCTGCATGGTGCCAAGTATGATGACATACTCATCGGCCTGAACATTCATCATAACATTTGCTTCCAGTACAAAAGATGTGTCACTGCCGGTAATAACCGGGTAATACGTCTGGGCCTGCTGGTAATTATTCCGGTAATTGTACCCGGCATTTGACTCAAAATCGGCATTGTTTGATAAAGAACTTAAGCTTCTTTTACTTACTTCCTGGTTGTAATAATAATTTCCGGCTGCCTGTCCATAGCCAATATAAGGGCAAAAAAGCAAGAAAAACACAACAACGTTTACACATGTTTTCATAATTTTATGTCTTTGGTTTTGAACGCAAAATATAAATAATATTTCACCAATAAAAATATTTATAAACATTTTTTTCTGCAAAAATATGTTATTTTTGTAAAAATTATTTTGTTAAACCTAAATCAAAAACTATGAGAATTTTAACTATTTCAGCAATCAGCTTATTACTTTTTGCTTTTATAATTTCCGGATGTAAAAAAGACAAAAAAGAAGAAACATCCAATCCGACACCAGCTTTGACAAAATCACAGATGCTTACTGCAAAACCCTGGAAACTCACTGCCCTGACAGTAAATCCCGGGATGGACATTGGCGGAACAATTTTCACAGATCTGTATGCTGTTTTCTTTCCTCCATGTCAACAAGATGATTTATATAAATTCAGTTCTAATAATTCCTATTCATTTGAAGAAGGTGCTTCTGTTTGTAACGTTGGTGATCCTCAGGTATACGACACAGGAACCTGGACATTCATTAATAATGAGACTAAAATAATTTTAGCCTCAACCGGAGGAGGTTCAACCGATACAAGTAATGTGTTATCTATTTCCTCTACAACAGTAAAACTTACTTCTACTGAAGTAAATGGCGGCACTACATATACTTACACTCAAACATTTACTGCTCAATAAAAAAGAGATTAATAATACTTCTAAAGCCAATTAATTATAATTGGCTTTTTTTATTTATATGCTTATTTTTTAATTTTAGCAAACTAAAATCAATTCATTATGGAAACGACATTTTCGCGTACCAAAATAATAGCCACTATGGGCCCTGCTTCATCGCCCAAAGAAATTTTAAGAAAAATGTTTGAAGCAGGCCTGGGTGTATGCCGCCTGAATTTTTCCCATGGGAAACACGAAGATCATTTAAAAACAATAAACACTATTCGTGAACTCAACAAAGAGATGGAATTAAACGTGGCCATTCTTGCCGATCTGCAGGGGCCAAAGCTTCGTGTCGGGGATATGGAAAATAACGGGGTTTTACTGGAAGACGGGAAACCATTCAACATTGTTACAAATGAATGTCTTGGAACAAAGGAACAGGCTTACCTTACCTACCAGGAGTTTCCGCAGGACGTGGCTGTTAATGACGAAATCCTGATTGACGACGGTAAGCTTAAACTGAAAGTTCTCGAAACAAATGGAAGGGATACTGTTAAAACCATTGTTGTAAATGGCGGAATACTTTCTTCGCACAAAGGCGTAAACCTTCCTAACACAAAGGTTTCCCTTCCCTGTCTTACCGAAAAAGATTTAAAAGACCTTGAATTCGCCCTCGAACACAATGTTGACTGGGTGGCATTATCCTTTGTAAGAACCGTAACGGATATTGTGGAGATTAAAGAAATTATAAAAAAACATAAGAAACACACCCTGGTAGTTGCCAAAATAGAAAAGCCGGAAGCAGTTGCAGAAATTGACAATATTATCGATATGACGGATGCTATAATGATTGCCCGTGGCGACCTGGGTGTTGAAGTTCCTTTCGATAAAGTTCCCCTGATTCAGAAAGAAATTGTAAAAAAATGTATTGAACTCTCGAAGCCGGTTATTATTGCCACACAGATGCTGGAAAGTATGGTCTCGGCCTTCCGCCCTACCCGCGCCGAGGCTACCGACTGCGCCAACGCCGTTCTCGACGGGGCTGATTGTTTAATGTTAAGTGGTGAAACATCAACCGGCAAATTCCCCATAGAAACAATCCAGGCCATGGAAAGCATCATTCGTTATACAGAAGACCAGGCCTACAGGTTTAACCGCGACCATGCACCCAGGGAACTATCCAGGACTTTTTTACCCGACTCGGTATGTCATACGGCCTGTCGTCTTGCCGACCAGTCTAAAGCAAAAGCCATCATCACTTTCAGTCATTCGGGTTACACGGCATTCCAGATTGCCGCCCACCGCCCAAAAGCTAAAATTTTTGTATTCACTAACAATAAAGAAATTATTTCCCGCCTTTCGCTTGTATGGGGAATTAAAGTTTTCTACCTCGACACCTACCATAACATTGATGAAGCCGTGGATCATTCCATCAATTATCTTGTAAAAAAAGGTCTGCTGAAAAATGAAGATATTGTTGTTCACGCTGCCAGCACACCTCTGCACGAACGGGGAAGAACCAATATGGTTAAATTAAGCTATGTAAAAGTGTAACGGATAGTTACGAACAGGCAACATCTGATCCCAATGCTTGCATACGTGTCAAGCTAAGGGATGGATATTTGGGCTGAAACCCCTTTTGATATTGCGTTTCATTACCACAACATAAAAGTCATGGCAATGAACAAATGCCTGATTCCACACCTTTAGGTCGTGGAATAAAATTATATGTTAATAAAGGACTTCATTTATCTTTGGGGTACAAAACTCCAGAACAGGTTTTTAAAAAAGGTGCATAAATTGAATATTAACCTGTAGCCGTATTTTAGGACAAGACGGTTTTACTTTTTCATGATAGAGATACCATTAAAGTTAAAACTGAAAAAGAAATCGCAAGGTTTATTTTCCTATCAGGAAAACCTCTGAATGAACCTATTGCATGGGGTAGTCCAATTGTTATGAACACACAGGAAGAATTACAACTGGCATTTGAAGAATACGAGAACAGAGAATTCATCAAATAGTTCAGATTATTTGAAAGTTATAAGATGCTATAAAACACCTGTCCGTCCTGTTGAAATCTTTTTAAACTCCCATACAGGTTTATTTATACCTTTGTAACCCTTTTCCTTTTTTGAAAAATTATTAATAATGAAAAATATTTTATTTATAGTACTCACATTCTGTCTTTCAGCGTATATGAATGCTCAGAATGTAACTGTTAAAGGCCGTGTAGTTGATGACCGGACAAAAAATCCTGTTCCGGGCCTTACTATCACAATTCAGACTTCTGAATATAAATCAGATGAGCTTGGTAAATTCGAAATCCAGGTAAGCCCGGGCGATTATGTACTGACTATTGCTTCTGAAGACTGGGCTCCCTATTCTTCTCCCATAAAAGTTTCCGAAATCGGACTCGACCTGGGCGATATTAAATTAATCGCAAAATCCTCCGAAACATCAGACGCTTCGGGTGTTTCAGAAATTAATTTATCAGATGCAGATAACGAAAATGATAAATCGGGACAAAACATTTCCGGTTTACTTCATTCTTCGAATGATGCCTTTGTTTCCGCTGCTTCCTATAACTTAAGTACCATGCGCTTCAACGTAAGAGGATACGATGGGGAAAACTTCCTTATTTTCATGAATGGACTGCCCATGAACGATCCTGAAAACGGTCGTGCTTCCTATTCAGAATGGGGCGGATTAAACAATGTAACCAAAAATAAAGAAAGTCAGCACGGTCTTGCACCATCTCAGTTCTCATTAGGAACTTTCGGTGGTGAAACCAATATTAATGTATGTGCAGGACAAATCAGAAAACAGAATAATATTTCGTATGCCTTTGCAAACCGCTCATACAACCACCGTATAATGTACACCTATGCAACCGGAATGCAGGAAAACGGCTGGGCATTTGTTTTGAGTGGCTCAAAAAGATGGGCCGAAAAAGGCTACGTGCCGGGAACATCCTATGATGCTTATTCTTATTTTGTTGGAGCAGAAAAAAAATTATCAGATAAACATAGCCTCGGATTAACCTTTTTAGGTTCGCCTTATAAAAGAGCCATGCAGGCTGCCGCCACACAGGAAGCTTTTGATTTAGCTGGTACCAACTATTATAATTCAAACTGGGGCTACCAGGATGGCGAAGTCAGAAATGCCAGGATACGAAATGTGCACCAACCTTCAATCATTCTGACCGATAACCTTAAATTTTCTGAAAAGTCAAAACTCACAACCTCTTTAGGCTATTCATTCGGAAAATTTGGAACAACCAGATTGAACTGGTACAATGCCAATGACCCACGCCCCGATTATTATCGTTATTTACCAAGCTATACAGATAATGACACTAATGTTATTCAATCCGTGGTTGATGAAATAGCTTATCAATGGAAAAATAATACTGCAATAAACCAGATTGACTGGAACAAATTATACGATATCAATTATCTGTCAAATGCAGCCGGCGAATCCACACGATACATTATTGAAGACCAAAGAAAAGACAATAAACAGATTAGTTTTCATACTATTCTGAATCATGAGTTGAATGAAAACATTAATATTACCGGTGGACTGATGGCATACTCAAGCAACACTCATGCGTTTAAAACCATCGCCGATCTGCTGGGAGGAAATTACTGGTTAGACATTGATCAGTTTGCTGAACGCGATTTTCCTGACGACCCTACCATACTGGAAAATGATCTGAATAATCCGGGCAGACAGGTAAAGGAAGGCGATATTTTCGGTTACGATTATAACATGCATTGCACAGAAGAAATGTTGTGGGGATTGAGCCAGTTTAAATACAATAAACTTGAATTTTATGTGGGTCTTCAGGGATCAAACACTTCTTTTTACAGGGAAGGCAACATGAAGAATGGCCGCTATCCGGCAAATTCATTCGGAAACAGTGAAAAACTTAACTTCCTTAATTACCTTGCCAAAGCCGGTGTTACCTATAAAATCAACGGACGCAATTATTTTGTACTTAATGTTACTTCTTTTTCAAAGGCACCGCTTCCCGAAAATTCCTTTGTGGCTGTCAGAATCAGTAACAGGGTAATGCCTGATCTTGAAAGTGAAAAAAACATGGGAGGCGAATTAAGTTATATTCATAAAGGAGAAAAAATCAATGCAAGACTGACGGTATACGAATCCAGCTTTGAAAACCAGACCGACTTAAAGAGCTTCTATCTCGATAACGGAAATGGTGGAACCTATGTAAATATGATTGTACAAAACATTGATAAAATACATCAGGGTGTTGAGTTTGGTGCCGATGTAAAATTAACCAAAGAAATTACTGCAACAGGAGCAGTTAATATCGGAAATTACTTATTCACCTCACGGCAGAAAGCTACCATATCCTATGAAAACGGAGCAACACCAGATACAACTGAAACCATATACAGTAAATACTTCTTTGTTCCCGGACCACAAAATGCCGGATCTATCGGATTAAAATATAACAACTCAAAATACTGGTTTGCCAGTATTAATTTTAATTATTTCGATAAAATTTATCTTGATTACAGTCCCGAACGTCGCACTGAAAACCAGTTATCTTATTTTGATTTAACAGGCCCTGAAGATCCATTAATTCACCGGATAATTGATCAACAAAAATTGAAAAACGGATATACATTGGATTTATCCATTGGAAAATCCTGGAAAATCGGCGAATATTACCTTGGCCTGAATTTCAATTTTAACAATATATTAAACAACACTGAAATGGTTACCGGCGGTTATGAACAACTTCGTATTGCTACTTCTGTTTCAGAATTGAATAAATTTCCTGCCAAGTATTACTATGGATATGGAAGAACCTATTTCTTAATGTTAACATTCAGATTTTAATTCATCATACTATATGAAACCATATACTTTAACATTATCTATCTTCTTGCTTTCACTTACAGTTGCAATTACAGGTTGCATAAAAGAAGATTTTGATACTCCCCCGGTAAAATCATTAATCTTTTTCGAAACATTTAATGATACACTTGGCTCTTTCACACAATACAGTGTTACCGGTGCTCAGGTATGGGCTCCTGCAGTTTACAGCGGAACAACCTATGCCAATATGAGCGGATATGCAAGCGGTTCATACAATGCTAACGAAGACTGGTTAATTTCCAAAGCTATAAATTTTGACTCCTATAATTCAGAAACATTCAGTTTTGAATCTGCCATGAAATATGGAAATGCAACCGACAGTACATTAAAAATTTTATATTCAACAAATTACACTGGCACCGGAGATCCAAATCTTGCCACATGGACAAAAATAAACAATATACCATTATCTACCGGAAATTTCACCTGGGTTAAGACCGGCAATATTGACTTATCTAACATCACAGGCTCCAATGTATTTCTTGCGTTTAAATATACCTGTACAACATCAGGTGTACCAACCTGGGAAATAACAAAATTAAAATTAAATGGTTATTCAAATTAAAACTTAACTTCAATAAAAAAATGTCTTTCATATCTCAGAAAATTAACGTCAAAAAACTCGCCTTATGAAATATATATATTCAGTTCTCATCCTGTTTATTTCAATGAATCTTTTACTACAAACCGGTTGTGTGAAAGACAAATTTGAAGTTCCAGACCAGAATGTTCCCAATGCTGGTTTAACAGCAAACATGACCATCGCTCATTTAAAATCAGCATATTCGGGAGCTCTGGATTCCATTGGCGAAACAATTCCCGGAGACACTATTCTTCATCCTGTTATTCAGGGTATAATAAGCGCTACCGATGAATCCGGAAATATCTATAAAACATTGTACATACAAGATAATACAGGTGGAATACAAATAGCTGTTGACAGAACAAGTTTATATACAACTTTCAGAATCGGACAAAAAATATTGGTAAAACTTTCCGGTTTATATCTGGGTAATTATGGTGGCGTAATACAAATCGGATATATTTATGGCGTTGCTCCCGACCCGGCAAGTATTGGTCGTATTCCTAATATTCTTATTGATCAGCACATATTCAGAGACGGTCTGCCCGGTACTGCACCCGTACCTTTAGAACGAACCGTAACATCACTCAGTGGAAATGACATGAATATGCTTGTTGTATTAAGAAAAGTTCATTTTGCCGAAGTAGGAAGCGTTTTTGCAGAACCTCAAACAACAATTAACCGCACTATTTTAGATTCTGCAGGAAATCAGATTATTTTAAGAAACAGCGGATATGCAAACTTCAGAGCTGACCTGCTACCCAAAGGTGAAGGCGATATTGTTGGTATTTTCAGTGCATATAACGGAACAAATCAGTTGTATATACGGGATTTAAACGATATTCAGAACTGGAACTCCTCCATTACATATCCAACAAATGTTATTAACGAAAGTTTTACAACATCCCTGGGTTCATTTACCCAGTATAGTGTTCTTGGTTCACAGGTCTGGACATTTTCTAATTATGGAGCTAAAATGAGTGGTTACGAAGCGGGAGGTTATTATGCTAATGAAGACTGGTTAATAAGTCCTTCCATTAACTTTGATAATTACACATTAGAAACTTTGAGTTTTATTTCTTCAATGAATTATGGCGTAGCTGGTGACGGGTCGTTAAAAGTATATACTTCCACTAATTATTCAGGAACCGGTGACCCCAATCTGGCAACATGGACAGAAATCACTCCATTAACATTATCTTCCGGTTCATGGACAGATACTCCATCCGGAGACATTGATCTTTCCGGAATTAATGGAACAAATGTTCATTTTGCATTTAAATATTCATGTACTACTACTGGTGTTCCAACCTGGGAAATAACCACCTGTAAGCTGATTGCTAAACCAATTTAATATAGTTCAATGAAAAAAGAAGGGTTTTCTGAATAAGAGAACCCTTTTTTTATAAATTATTTTTTAGAATTATTATCTTTGAAGAAATAAGGAAATATTATGGCCGAGTTTATCGTATCAGCCCGAAAGTACCGCCCCGACACGTTTAAAACAGTAGTTGGCCAGGAATCAATTACCACTACTCTTAAGAATTCCATAAAAACCAAACACCTTGCTCATGCATATTTATTTTGCGGACCAAGAGGGGTAGGAAAAACAACGTGCGCAAGAATTTTCGCAAAAACAATTAATTGTTTCAATCCAACGTCAGAAACAGAACCCTGTAACGAATGCGAATCATGCAAAGGATTTAACCGTTCCGGTTCTTTTAATATTCACGAACTGGATGCTGCTTCAAACAATTCTGTGGAAGGAATCAGGAATCTTATCGATCAGGTAAGAGTACCGCCACAACTGGGAAAATACAATGTGTATATCATCGATGAAGTTCACATGCTGTCTTCCCAGGCATTTAATGCATTCCTGAAAACATTGGAAGAACCTCCTGCCCATGCCATTTTTATCCTGGCAACCACCGAAAAACATAAAATCATTCCCACTATCCTCTCCCGCTGCCAGCTTTACGATTTCAACAGGATTAACATCAATAATATTTCAGGCTATTTACAATTTGTTGCCAATAGCGAAGGAGTTACTGCCGAAACAGAAGCATTAAATATTATTGCCCAGAAGGCTGATGGCGCCATGCGCGATGCTCTCTCCATTTTCGACCAGATTGTGAGTTTCTGCGGAAACGAAATTACATATGAAAAAACCATTCAGAATTTAAATGTTCTCGATTACGACTATTATTTTAAACTGACTGAAACTTTTATCCAGGGTAAAGTGGCAAATGCACTTATCCTTTTCGATGAAATCCTGTCAAAGGGTTTCGATGCACAATATTTTATTACCGGTTTAAGCAACCATTTTCGTGATTTGTTAGTAAGCAAAGA
The DNA here is from genome assembly GCA_037441645.1 of Bacteroidota bacterium. Lineage (GTDB taxonomy): Bacteria > Bacteroidota > Bacteroidia > Bacteroidales > GWA2-32-17 > GWA2-32-17. The sequence continues at coordinate 33,536 of JBBIRU010000013.1, read as the reverse complement.
TGCAATCACTATACAGTTGCTGGAAGTTGGAAAAGCTATCGGGGAACGATATAAAATTCAGGCAGCGCAAGTCACCCTCAACTTCCTTTATAAAGCACTGGAAATCAGCAATCATTCTGAAGTCACATACAAAAGCAGTTACAATAAAAGACTGCATGTTGAACTGGCTCTTGTAAAAATCTGTAATTTAAATACGGATGGAACTCCCCAAACACAAACCCAGGTAAAGGAAGAACCCAAAGCAAATATAGCCGCCAGCCCGGTTAGTAAACCTGTTTCAACATATACATCCGCAACTCCCGTAACAAAGGTTGAAGAACCCAAAACAAATAAAAAGGAAGAAGAAACCGAGAAAGCTATAAAACCCCAGAGTTTTTCAATAAAAGACGCTCTTAAATCTAAACCGGCAAATAACACTTCCATTCCCGGTGATTCATCCGGCATGAAAGCAGAAACTCAGGCCGATTTTCAATTTACACAGGATAATCTGAACAGCGCATGGAAAAATTATGCCTCCTCGCATAAGGACGGTACCCGGACCTTTCAATTACTACAAACCATTTCACCCAGACTTACAGAAAATTCAGGCATAGAAATTCCAGTCATAAATAAAGTACAGGAAACCGAATTCCGTGGTCTATACGATGCGCTCCTCTATTTTTTAAAGAAAGAACTTAAAAACTCCCGTATTTCTCTTAAAATAACCCTTGACGAAACAATAGAGGAAAGTACCAGTAAGCCTTATACTGATATTGAAAAGTTCCATTACCTCTCTCAAAAAAATCCTGAACTTCAGAAAATGAAAGACCGCCTGAATCTCGATTTCGACAGAACCTAACCGCTTTTATAAAATTCAGATTTCAAGGCAAACAAAAATTTTGAACCGGAGTTTACAATGGTAAACGAGGATTCAACATTTGTAATCGAACAAAGGAAGATGGGTTTTAGAAATGTGATTAAATAAAGCTAAGGTCCGCAGACCTTAGCAATAACCCCTAAAACTATGGAGAAATTTACCAGGAAGGGTAATTTTCATATATAAGACATCAAATATTAAACCAAGGTTGCTTTACTTTCAAACAATTATTTCATTTATCTTCTTGTTCTCACATAATAAAAACGACTTTTTTTTGTTTACTTTTACCGTCAGATTAAATGAATGATGTACAAATTATTTTTTTTATCGGTAATCGTTGTTGTAACTTTTCTGTCTTGTAAAAAAGAACAATTTTTTAATGATAGTTCTGCTAAACTCAGCTTTTCAACAGACACAATTCAGTTCGATACTGTTTTTACAACAGTCGGTTCAGCAACTCAGAATTTTAAAGTTTATAATCCTTATAATAAGCCTGTTAAAATCTCATCCATCACTCTTGCAAAGGGAACCAGTTCTTTCTTCAGACTGAATATTAATGGAGTAAGCACAAGACGAATGGAAAACGTAGAACTGGATGCAAAGGACAGTCTGTTTATCTTTGTCGAAGTGCATGTCGATCCAAACAACTTATCAAATCCTCTGATAGTTCAGGACTCCATCGTTTTTGAAACAAATGGCAACTTTCAGGATGTTAAACTGGTAGCATGCGGACAAGACGTAATCCTTATTGATGGAAATGATTCTTCGGGAATAATTTCTCAAAACACCATATGGAATAATGTCAAACCTTACTTGGTTTACAACTCCATGCTGGTCGATGAGAACGTTACTCTTACCATAACTTCGGGAACAAAAATATATTTTCACCACGATTCAAGAATGTATGTTAAGGGAACAGTAATAGCCAATGGAATGAAAGATGAGCCCATTCTTTTCAGGAACGACCGGCTGGAGCATTGGTACGATGATGTTCCCGGACAGTGGGCTGGAATTTACTTTGTTGTGGGAAGTAAAGACAACCTCTTAAATTATTGCGAAATTAAAAATGCAATTATTGGTATCCAGGCCGATACTGTTGTTAATTCCAATCCAAATGTTACACTGTCTAACAGTAAAATATTAAACATGAATGCTGTTGGCATATTCGGACAAGGTACAAATATCCTGGCATGGAACTGTGTCATTGCCAATTGTGGTCAATATGCCGCTGCACTGACCATTGGCGGAAGTTACGAATTTTACCATTGTACTATTTATAATGCATGGAGATATTCCAATCGCCAGACCCCGTCTTTGGTTTTAAATAATTACTACCAGGATATTTATGGAGTAGTTCAGGTGCGCCCCTTAAATAAGGCATATTTCGGAAATTGTATCATTTACGGAAACAAGGAAAATGAAATTGAACTGGATGCATTTTCTTTAACAAATTATTTTAATTATACTTTTAAAAATTGTCTTTTAAAAATCGACCCCACCGCAAATACCTCAGATATATTGCATTGGGATAATATTTTCAAAAACGAAAATCCCGATATAAAAAATCCTGAAATCAATGATTTTTCATTAGACACGCTTTCGTTTTCAAAAGATAAAGGTGATGTAGGAATTGGAAATATGTATCCTCTTGATATATTAATGAACAGCCGCTTAAATTTCGGGGCTCCTGATTTAGGTGCCTATGAAAGAGAGGATTAATATGAAATATTTTCTGCTCTCAATAATATTGCCTGTTTTATTTTTTTCCTGCTCTACCCAAAGCAAAGTTGAAAAACATGTTAATAATCTTGACAATACCGATGAACGGGGATACCTGCGGGTAGTTTCCTATAACCTGGAAAATTATTTCGATCCCTTTGACGACAGTCTCACCATGGACGAAGAATTTACACCCGAAGGCGCCCGCCACTGGACATGGGACAAATATAAAGACAAACAAAAAAAAATATACAAAGTTTTAGCTGCTATAGGCGGTTGGGAGCTTCCTGATATAGTTGGTTTTTATGAAGTGGAAAACAGGTTTGTATTAAATGATTTGTTAAAAAGTACTCCTCTAAAATGGAGAACTTACGAAATCGTTCATAAAGAATCGCCCGACGCCAGGGGTATTGACGTGGCTCTGCTTTACCGTTCCGATAAATTTAAACTTCTTTCGCAGGAATTTATTAAAATAATTTTTCCTTTCGATACCACCAAACCCACACGGGATATTTTGTATGCAAAAGGATTTACGAATAATCATGACACTTTAAATATATTCATAAACCACTGGCCATCGAGACTGGGAGGACAAACCGAATCGGAACTGAACCGGCAGACAGTAGCCAGGTTCCTGAAAGAAAAGGTTGATTCCATATTTAAATCCAACCCTATGAGCAATGTTATTATCATGGGAGATTTCAATGATGAGCCGGATAATAAAAGCATTACCGATGTACTGAAAGCTAATCACGATTTCGATTCTGTTGTTCCGGGAAGGATTTATAACCTGGCCTGGTATATGAAAGAAAAAAAAGGAATGGGAAGTTTGAAGTATCAGGGTGAATGGGGTCTGATAGATCAGATTATGGTTTCTTCATCACTTCTGATGAAAACAAATCCAATATATACCACTCCCGATAATGCAAAAGTTTTTAATGCCGATTTCTTAACCGAACCCGACGATGCCTTTATTGGATTCAAGCCCTTCAGAACATTTATCGGATTTAAATACCATGGTGGATTTAGCGATCATTATCCAATATATTTGGATTTACTTCACAATTAATTGATAAAAATTGTTTTTTCATCAATTAATTCTTACTTTAGCATAAAAATCAATCATTTGACTTAAAGTCTTGAAGATATCGGCTTTTATATTATTCTTTCTGCTTGTAGCTTGGTTATCAACATATAATGGAATCGGTCAGACAAGTGATTATTCTGAAAAAGATAAATATTCAGTCACCGAAAATTTAAATTCAGAACAATATGCCAATATTGCTGATTCATGCTTAAAAGACAGCATTGTATATGCTATTCATAATGGCCGGCTTGGGCTTGAAGCTGCAAGAAAAGAAAAAAACGAGAAAACAGAATTACGTATCCTTGATATCCTGGGAGTTGCTTTTTATTATATAGGCAATAAAGAAGAAGCTCTTACTTATATGCAACTGGCAAAAATCAAATACCGAAAAATAAATGATATCGATAAATTATCCTTAACCTTAAACAGAATTGGAGCCATTTATCATGAATGGGGATTGTATGATGTTGCCATGAAATATTTTCTGGATGCTTTAAAACTGGTTGACACTCCTGATAAAAAATATGGCGATCGCATAGGCCAGTCTTATAACAACCTTGGACTTCTTTATAAAGACATGAATGAAATGGATAAATCATACGACTACTTTCAGCGTGCATTAAATTATTATAAAGAATCCAACGAAACAAGGATGATTTCCTACACATTAAACAACATTGGAATTGTATATAAAAAAGTAGGAGAATACGATAAAGCCCTCGAATATTACAATGAATCACTAAAAATTAAAAAACAAATCAACGATAAACGCGGAGTATCAAATTCTCTGGGAAACATAGGAGATGTATATTTATTAAAAGAAGACTATGACAATGCCTTAGTTTATTATAACGAAGCTCTTACGCAAATGATTATAAACGAGGATTCTTATGGTATCGCTAACACAAAGAATAACCTGGCTGTCATTTATATTAAAAAGAATCAGCCCGATAAAGCCCTTCATTTGCTGGATGAAGCTCTTCCTATTGCTATTAAAAATGGTTTAAAAGATTTGCAGAAAGACATTTTAAAATCTTATTCGGAAGCATGGGAAAAAAAGAAATTTCCCGAACAAGCGCTTTCTTATTATAAAAAATATAACGAATTAAAAGATAGCATTCTAAACGAAACCAATTCAAACAAAATACTTGAATTAGAAGTTGCATATAATACAGATAAAAAAGACCACGAAAACGAATTATTAAGAATTAATACTCAAAAAAAAGAAGTGGAACTTGCTGATGAAGTATCATTAAAATACATACTTCTGATTATAATTATCCTGTTTATTTTCATAGTACTTGTATTTATTATCCGCAGCAAAATTCTGAAAAGATCACAAAAAGATCTTTCCGAAAAAAACAAACAGATTGAGCAAATAAACGATCAGTTAATCAATATTAACAAACAACTTGATCAACGGGTTTATGACCGCACCCAAGCCTTAAGTTATGAAATGGCCGAAAAAGAAAAAATGCTTTTGGAAACCCAGGAAGCATTTAAAAAAGCAGAGGAAGCCAATCTTCTGAAAAATGCATTTCTTGCTAACATAAATCACGAAATCCGGACACCTCTAAGTGCTATTATCGGACTTGCCGAAGTTTTAAAAAACAAATTTCCGAAAGATCAGAGTCCGCAATTACTTGCCTATATCGATGGCATTCAGCAAAGCGGAGGAAGGCTGCTTTGCCTGTTAAACAACATTCTTGATATAAGCAGAATAGAAGCCAACGATTTTAAAATCAATTTAACCTTTGCTGATATAAATAAATTAATTCTGAATGCAGCCGACCTTTATAAATTCACGATCAATGAAAAGGGACTGACGTTAAATATGAACCTGGGAAAATCTACCCAGGCAGTTACCGATACCGATATTATTACGAAGGTAATTGCTGATGTTATTGATAATGCGGTAAAATATACGAATAAAGGTAAAATTGAAATTTCTTCGGGATATAATGCGAGCAGTGCAGAGGTATATATCCGGATTTCTGATACAGGAATTGGGATTGAGGAGGAATACCTGCCACATATTTTTGAAACATTCCGCCAGGAAAGTATGGGTTACGACCGGATGTATCAGGGTGCAGGACTTGGATTGCCACTTGCCAAAAGATTACTGAAGCTCATGAACAGCCGTATTGAAATATCCAGTAAAAAGGAAAAAGGAACCGAAGTTTCCATTTATCTTCCTTCCAGTAAAGAAAGTATTTTAGCCGATTTTCAGGTATCATACGACAGTGTGGTTATTCCTGACGACTCCATTTTCAATAAAGGCATAAAAATATTACTTGTTGAAGACGACAAATTCAATGCATTATTCCTGGAAACCATCCTGGAATCTGTTGGAAAAGTAAGCCTTGCTTTTGGCGGAGATGAAGCATTGGAAATGATCAAAAAATTAAACGCTGTAAATAAAACGTTTGATGTGGTTATTCTGGATATAAACTTACCGGAACAATGGGAAGGAATTTCGTTAATGAAAGAAATAAAGAAAGTTTACAGTAATTATGCAGATATTCCTTTTATTGCACAGAGTGCCTATTCATTAAAAAGTGACAGAGACAGAATTCTTATTGAAGGTTTTAATGAATTTCTTACCAAACCTGTCGATTCTGAGAACCTTTTAAATGCAGTTAAAAGATATGTAATAAAAAAAACTTAATGACTACTAATCAAACTATGTTTTTTAATATAATCTGATAACTATTCATTCTGATTCATTAATTTTAAAATTAATTTCATAAAACACTGTTTATGTTTCGCAAATACTCTTTGGTTCTTTTATTCCTTTCGACCTGTTTTTGTTCAGTTGCCGATGAAGGAATGTGGATACTTACCATGATCAACAAAAAATATGATGATATTAAAAAAGCCGGACTTAAACTTTCTGCCGAAGATATCTATAACATTAATCATGCTTGTCTGAAAGATGCTATTGTTCAGTTCGGAAATGGATGCACCGGCGAAATTGTTTCAAAACAGGGATTAATTTTAACCAATCATCATTGCGGTTATAGTTATATTCAGTCACACAGCACAGTTGAGCATGATTATCTATCCAATGGTTTCTGGGCAACAAATTCCAAAGACGAACTTTCCAATCCGGGCTTAACGGTCAAATTCCTTGTCAGTATTAGTGATGTTACAGACAGGATAAACAAAGAACTAAATAATACGATGTCGGAAACAGAAAGAGATGATAAAATCAAAGCCATTTCCAAACAAATTGAAAAAGAATCAACTTCGGGAACCGGCTACATAGCTCAGGTAAAAAGCTTCTTTGGAGGAAACGATTTTTATGTTCTCGTATATGAAATTTTCAGGGATGTTCGTCTGGTAGGCACTCCCCCCTCTTCTATCGGGAAATTCGGTGGCGATACCGACAACTGGATGTGGCCCCGCCACACCGGCGATTTCTCAATGTTTCGTGTATATATGTCGCCCGATGGAAAACCTGCTGATTATTCGGACAAAAATATTCCTTATGTTCCCAAACATTCATTACCGGTTTCTATTGCCGGAGTGAATGAAGGTGATTTCACAATGATCCTGGGATATCCCGGTCGTACCAATCGTTATCTGTCATCGTGGGGGGTTAGCGAAGCGCTTAAAACAATTAATCCGGCTATTGTTAAAATCCGTGACAAAAAACTTTCAATTATGCGGGAAGATATGGCTGCAAGTGAAGTTGTACGTATTCAATATGCAGCCAAGTATGCTCAAACTGCCAATTATTGGAAATATTTCATCGGACAGAACAAAGGTATTATTCGATTGAATGTTATAGGAATAAAACAGGCAACGGAAAAAAAATTCGATGCATGGGTAAATCAGTCCATGGAAAAAAAATCCAAATATGGTTCTGTACTTGAAAACATGGAAAAATATTACAATGAACTGAAAGATTTTGATTTATTGAGGACATATATGAACGAAGCTGCTATGAGAGGTGTGGATGCCATTTCTTTTTCCAGTAAATTTATTCCCCTGTATAAATTATTAGAGAACGACACTGTATCTGTTGATGAAAAAAATAAAACCGTATCAAAGTTAATCGAGCAAACTCTCGAATTTTATAAAGATTTCAACCTCGAAACTGATAAAAAACTTTTTTCGGCTTTATTGAAAATGTTTTACGAAGACATTTCTCCTGATTTTCACCCTTCCGTTTTTAAAACAATTGCAAAAAGTTATAAAGGAAATTTTGATAAGTACACCGCATATGTATATGCGAATTCAGCTTTCACAACTTCTTCCGGTGTACTTTCACTTCTTGAGAATCCTTCTTATAAAAGGCTTGATAACGATCCTGTTTTCGAAACCATGTATTCTATCATCGGGGTTTATAAAAAGTTTAACTCCATTTACGAACAGCAACAAAAAGAACTCGACAAAGCAAATCGCCTATACATAGAAGGATTACGTGAAATGCAGGCCGATAAAATATTCTATCCCGATGCCAATTCTACCATGAGACTGACTTATGGAAATGCAATGGCCTATTCGCCCGGCGATGCAGTCGAATACGATCTTTTTACCACTCTCGACGGAGTAATGCAGAAAGAAGATCCCGATAATGATGAATTTAAAGTACCGGCACGACTGAAGGAACTATGGAAAAATAAAGACTTTGGATGCTATGGGGAAAATGGTCGCCTGAAAACCTGTTTCCTCAGTAATAACGATATTACCGGGGGTAACAGCGGAAGTCCGGTACTAAATGCAAAAGGAGAACTTATTGGAATAGCCTTCGATGGTAACTGGGAAGCCATGAGCGGAGATATTGTTTTCGAGCCATCGCTTCAGAGAACTATTTCTGTTGATATTCGGTATGTTCTGTTTATCATTGACAAATTTGCCGGAGCCAAAAACCTGGTAGATGAAATGATGATTGTAAATTAAAGTAAACCTTTTCGTACAGATTTTTCAACATGAGATTGCCTGACAAAGGCAGTTTATTACAGGTATTTCATCATATTTTATTGTGAATTTGTAAAATTCTCTTTAGGTTTGAGAGATGAAATCTGAAGTTAAATATTACGTGGTTTGGAAAGGCCGGAAGGCTGGTATTTTTACAAAATGGGAGGAATGCAAAGAACAGATTTCGGGATTCGAAGGGGCTCAATACAAATCGTATAAAACGTTGACCGAAGCGGAAAGCGCTTTTGAGAAAGCATATATTCCAGAATACAAGAAACAGTCAAAACAGGAAACCATTCCGTTTCATTCAAAACCTGTTAAAGACAGCATAGCTGTAGATGCAGCATGGAGTACCTCTACCCTGAAAATGGAATACCAGGGAGTTTATGTGGCAAACGGAAAGCTACTTTTTCACCAGGGCCCCTATGATGATGCCACAAATAATATCGGAGAATTTCTTGCTATTGTTCATGCCCTGGCAATGTGTAAAAAAGGCAATGTAAATAAACCTGTTTATACTGACAGTAAAACAGCCATGGCATGGGTAAAAAAGAAAAAAGCGAACACCAAACTTGAACGCACAGAGAAAAATAAAGAATTATTTAAAATAATTGAGAGAGCCGAAAAATGGCTTACTGAAAACCAATGGACAAACCCGGTATTAAAATGGGAAACACAAATATGGGGCGAAATCCCCGCAGATTTTGGGAGGAAATAAATAAAATGAAAAATATATTATTTTTTCTAACAGCAGTAATAATCTGTAATTTTTCACATTCACAGAATATCCCAAACGATTCTGTTATTTGTTCAACATTTTTCACTAAAGCTCTTAACAGCGACTGGTCATATAAACAGCTCGGATATCTTACTAAAAATTACCCCTATCGTCTTTGCGGAACAAAAGCCTGCCTGGATGCTCTCGACTGGTCGGAAAAAATTTTAAAAGAAGCCGGGGCAGATACCATATTCAGGCAGGAATTAAAAGTTTTACACTGGGTTCGCGGGCCAAAAGAACAAGGAAAAATTATTCTTAGAAACAAGCAAATCGGGATAAATGTATGCGCCCTTGGTAATTCCATTGGAACAGGTTCAGCAGGGATCACTTCAGAAGTGATTGAAGTAAAGAATTTTGATGACCTGAAAGTACTTGGAACAGAAAAAATAAAAGGAAAAATTGTCTTTTTTAACCGGGCCATGGACCCTTCCCTTTATTATACATTCCAGGCCTATGGAGGAGCAGCAAATCAGCGAACCAAAGGAGCTTCCGAAGCTGCAAAATATGGAGCCTCCGGAGTCATAATACGTTCATTAACACTAGCAACTGACACTTTTCCGCACACAGGTGTTATGAGATATGATACCACCGTTACAAAAATTCCTGCTTTCTGTATATGCACACAACATGCAAATGAATTAAGCGAATATCTAAAAAAAGAGCCTGCTCTTAAACTTTCTCTTCAATCGCAATGCGAAACAAAACCCGAAGAAAAATCATATAATTTAGTCGCTGAAATTAAAGGTTCTGAATTTCCAGATCAATATATTACCATTGGCGGACATATTGATTGCTGGGACAACAGTCCAGGTGCCCACGATGACGGAACCGGAATTATTCATACAATGGAAACGTTAAGATTATTTAAAGAACTTGGCATTAAACCAAAACACACCATACGCTTTGTCATGTTTATGGATGAAGAAATGGATCAGCGTGGAGCAAAAAAATATCTTGAATCAGCCGAAAAAAATAAGGAAATTCACATTGCAGCTATTGAGTCTGACCGGGGCGGAACAACACCCACCGGGTTCTCTGCTGATGTGCCCGATTCGGTTTTCACAAAACTTCTGGAATGGAGTAAATATTTTAACAGGTACGGAATGTACCAGTTCATAAAAGGCGGTTCCGGTGTGGATATTGGTCCTCTTAAAAAACTGGGTACTCCCCTGTTCGCCATCATGCCCGAATCACAACGTTATTTCGATTATCATCATTCAGGCAACGACACTTTTGCACAGGTAAATAAAAGAGAGCTTCAGCTGGGAAGCGCAGCAATAGCGTTTTTAACCTACCTTCTGGATAATTCTGCATGGTCCGTTGCTTCTAGATAATTGAATAATATTTTCTTTTTCTCTTCATAGTTTATTAATATTCAGATATATTTGCAATAAGTAATTGTTGAATGAAAAATTATTTATTTATTTTAATAGTATTTTTTATTTCAATTGTGTACTCATCTGCCCAAACCGATGTAAGAGATCCCGATTACTATCCCAATAAATTTAATTTTCAGTTACAATACTCCCAGGCTAATTTTTACAATATTAACGGTAAACCTGTATCTTTTAACGGAATTACATGGGGCTCATATTTAAATTTTGATTCTTTTTTAAAACCGATATACCTGGGAGTCACCTATTATTACCCTAAAAATTATGAAGGCCAGCTTATCCTTTTATCTGTTTTTGATACACTTTATCCAAAAGAAAAACTACTTAATGCTCCTGTAACCGGTAGTGGGCTTGCCCTGGAATTATCTTTTAACATTCTGGCAAGAAAATTATCATATACTTCAAAATCAGAGGATTTTTGCATATACCCTCAAATTGGTTTTACTGCTCTGGCACATACCATTACTTTTAATAACAATGACATAAGTTATGACAGGCTTTCCTATTGGTGTACCAATCTGGAGGGGTTAACAATTGGTACTATTAATCTGGGTTTCTTTTCAAGATTCAGAATTGCAAATTTCCCTCTTTGTTTAAAAGTAAGCCAGAATATAAATATAGGTACGAATAACTATAGTAGTAAAATTAAAATCAAAAGAAATTATTCTTCCTATCTGAATATCGGAATTGGCTTTACTTTTCCAATCACAAAAGGCCCTGGTGTTTCAAAAATTAAAACCATTCATTATAAATGAGATTGAAAATTATACATATTTCATTATTTATTGTAGTTTGTTTTTCAAATGCTCATTCACAGAATGTTGATTTTGGATTCACCTTATCTCCTTTAACCTTAAATAAATTAGAATTCGATAAGCCCGCTATTATTTTAAATGATTATTATTCGTACGATATCGGAAAAACTGATCCAAGTTTAGGTTATCCCAGCCTGTTGGGCCTGTTCAGTTCGGGTTTATACATACGTTATAATAAGTACTCCTGGTATTTAAAAGCTGAATTAAACTACCAAACCAAATCATTCAGATACACGCATGAATCAATACAATTCAAGAAGTTATATTTCTATTATAGCTGCGTTGAAATACCTATTGTTATTGGAATAAGGCTTAATCGTGAAAATGTCTATAAGTATAAATTACAGACTGGTGTAAATATAGAAATAGGGAAATTTAACCATAATAGCTTTGTTTCGCCTTTTTACATACTTGGACTACATATTAACGAAAATAAAGCTATGCTTGACAGGATTAATCCTTTAATTTATTACTATCATATTGGGTTTGGTTTTGATTTTTATGGCATTTCTGTTGACTTACGCGGGGAAAAAAATCTTACTAATTTAAATAAACGTATGGATCAGTATAATGCAAACTTTACAAATGCTTATACTATACGCATCGGGCTGGGATTTAAGATTTCGGGTAAACATTGGGACAAATTCAGAAAACAAAAAATACAACTCACAAAATAAAGTGTTTAATAAACTTATTCATATTGTTAGCATTGCTTTAATAATTATTATCTTTTCCTGCAAGAAAGAAACGGTTTTACCAGACCCCATACTTGTAAACATAACATTATCTGCCGGATACATCAGCCATACTCCCCAGTCTCTTACATTCAAAGTCAGGTTTGCCATTCTGGACTCCAGGTTTAATAACGAATTGACTGAGGTTGATATTAACAATTTTGTTTATATTACACCCTATATCGGGAATACTTCGGGAATTACATATACCTATACCTTAGACAGCATTAAAAAAACATACACCCCCTTTCTTGGAAACAATACCTCTGCGGCAATAATGATTGATGAAAGTAAAATAAACGAAAGTGACTTTAATAATAATGGGCCAAAATATGTTTACGGACAGGAAACTGCCTGCAGAACATTTTTCAAATTAAGTGAACCGGGCAGTAACTTCATCTTATCTGCATATGCATCTGGAAACACGTTTCTTCCTCAGCAACCTCTTACTATTTATGGAAACGGATTCACTAATAATTCTTTGATATACGATCAGCCATTAGCCGATTTAAGAAGATATAACAATTTAAATGGAAACAGCCCCTTTTTATCAGCTACTGATTCCATGCTTAAATATATCAATCAGAATGCCACTAATAACAACAAACAATTAATTGCATTCACCCGGTCAGATGATAATGTTGGAGGAATTCCATGGGATTCAGTAATTACCAAAGCTAGGAATTTTCACATACCATGCAACATTGTTATGACCTATCAAGGCACTGTTAATTTCGCTGAGTATGTTCAAATGGCATGTGAAACAGGTGGATTTCTATTCTTTGTTGAAAATAACCAGGACGGGAAAAATCTGCCCATGTTCGGTGATCAGTTGAACAACATTTTAAAAGGGAATTTCAGATGTTTTGAAACCGTCTGGACGGTTCATGCCAGCCAGCCCATATTTTATTCGGGCACAACCGAGCTGAACTATATTGAATTATATATGGACAATAACGAGAAGCTATATACATATATGCCCTATTATGTAAGAATACCATAAAACTGGCAATGAAGAACACTAATAAAATATTATTACTCAGATGCTTTATATTTACTTTGTTTGCAATATTCAATTTTAATATTTTTTCTCAGACTCCACAACTTACTTTACAAACCGGACATTCCGATGAAATACACGCATTGGCCTTCAGCGAAGATGGAAAATACCTTGCCAGTGCCGGAAAAGACAACGTAATAATTATCTGGGACTTTTTGCTTGGTAAAGAAATCAGGCGACTTGCAGGTCACTCGGGGCAGGTAAACGATTTACTTTTTCTGGACCCTGAACATCTTATCTCTGCCGGAGCTGACAGTAAAATTATTTTCTGGAATTTAGCGAATGGCAATATTGAAAAAACAATAGTAAATAATAAACCTGTTTCCTCTTTGAATATAAACTTCGACAGATCATTGTTAGCTGTTGCCGGAACTCCATTTTTTTCAATCTGTAATTTAAAAGATTCAACCATAGCTCCCGAATATATCTTCACCGGGATATGCAGTAACGTAAAGTTTAAAAAAGGAGAAAATATCATATTCTATAGTTCCCGGACTAAAAAGGAAAAAGGCATCTACAGATTTAACATTGATAAAAAGACGTCTGAAAAGATTCTTAATAAAATGGCAGGTCTTGTTGATTTTTCAGATTCTGAAAACCAGTTAATCTATACTTCTTATAAAAAATCCACTATAAATTATTTGGATTATGTATCAGGAAAACTAAAATTTACAAGACCCGGAGAATATTCGAAATACAAATTCAGTTGCATGGCTTTAAGTATGAATGACTCAACCCTGGCAGCCGGAAACTTCGATAACAGTATTTACATTTTCGATAATAAAAATCACAAACGAAAAGAAATTATAAGAAAACTTCCGGCTCCAGCTCTTAGCATATTATTTTATCCTGTCAATAATGACATTATCGTATTTTCGGTTGACAGGGAAGTTTATGTATGGAATATCAGGAAAAATAAACTGCTGAGAAAATTAACCAGTACAGTATTCCCGATTTCATCGGTTGACATAAATAAAGATGGAAAGCTTATTTCTTTTTCCGGATTAAATAACATAGTTAAAGTTTTTGATTTAACAAGTAGTTTAAAACTTAAAACATTAAATACCCATGATGCAAATATTACTGGTTTATCTTTTATCTCGACAGATACAATTGCATCTGTCGGTTTAGATAATAAACTAAGTTATTGTTTTGAAAAAGACAGTTCAAAAGCGAAAGATTATAAAGTTAACAAAAGCTCTATGCTGGTTCTGGACAAAACCATCTCGGCTGCTATTCCATTATCTGTTGGAGGAAATCTTCTGACCATGTTTTATCTGGGTAAATCCTTTTTTATCCGTAAACATGAAACATTAAATGCCATCAGTGTTTCTGGCAATAAAAGATGGCTTGCAACCGGAGGCGGTGGCTGGAGAGGGGTTCTATCCCTTTTATTTTTTTCAAGAAATTTCCCGATTTATATTTACAACAACGATAACTTAAAGAAAGATTATACCTTGTACGGACATTTTGAACCTATCAGATCACTGGCCTTTAATCATAATAATCACTATTTAGCCAGCGCTGCTTCTTCCGACATTTACCTGAAAATATGGGATCTGGAAACCAGGAAACTGAAGGATATTTTTTATTCTAAAGATTATATTGATGCACTGGCATTTAATAACATTAATGATTCCCTTATTTTTTCAAGTACTTTGCAAAACATTTATTTATTCAATCTTCAGAGTGATACCGCAGATTACCTGACCTCTGGAAAAAAACCATTGTACTTTAACAAGGATGGCAAAAACATATTTTATCAGGATTCGAAATATAATATGGTTGAATTTAACCTGCTAAACAAAGAGCCAATAAAAACTTTTTCAGGACATAATGATTTAATCACTTCTGCCTCTCTTTCAGAAGATGGTTCACGTATGGTGACAGCATCTTGGGATGGTACCGTAAAAATATGGAATACCTCGGACGGAAAAGAAATTGCCACTTTAATTGCCATTTCTGAATCAGACTTCATTGTTAAAACACCTGATAATTATTATTACTCTACGAAAAAAGCAAAAGAAGAGATCGGGTTTTCAACAGGGGTTAAATTTTATCCATTCGAGCAATTTGATTTAAAAAACAACCGTCCTGATATTATACTCGAACGAATTGGCTTTGCCGACAGCTCTCTTATAAATGCATACAAAAGAGCCTATTATAAAAGACTAAAAAAAATGAATTTTGATGAAAGCATGTTTAATCCCGATTTTCATATTCCGGAAATAGAAATACTTAATCAGAAAAATGAATTTGCAACAAATAACAACATATTCGACCTCAACATCATTGCAAATGACAACAAATATAATCTGGACAGAATTAACGTCTGGATTAATAACGTTCCTGTCTTCGGAAGTCAGGGCATTAATTTACGTAACGAACATTCAGGAAAAATAAACAAAACCATACCCATTGAACTGATACCCGGCAAAAACACCATTCAGGTATCCTGTTTAAATGACAAAGGAGTAGAATCATTAAAAGAAACGAAAGAAATAGCATACACAAAAAAAGACATCAAGTCAGATCTGTATATTGTTACAATCGGCACTTCTGAATACAAGGACAGTCGTTTTAATCTGAGTTATGCAGCAAAAGATGCAACAGACATGGCAGATTTATTTAAGAACAACAACAATATTTATTCAAATGTTTTTACAAAAACTCTTGTGAATGAAGAAGTGACAAAAGAAAATATTATTAACCTGAAACAATTTATTTCAAAAGCAGGAATTAACGATATCGTATTAGTTTTTGTATCGGGACACGGAATTCTCGATTCTAATTTTGATTATTACTTTGGAACAAATGACATAGATTTTAATAATCCATCATTAAGAGGCCTTGAATATGCTGAAATTGAGGAATTACTTGATGGCATTAAAGCCATTAAAAAATTATTATTTATGGACACCTGTCATTCAGGTGAGTTGGAAAAAGAAGACCTGGAAATAGCTCAGAATATTAATACAGAATATGGAGAAGTTAAATTCCGTAGTGCTGGTGTAAATGTTAAAAACAAATCGGGGCTTGGTCTTAACAACACAACAGAGATCATGAAGGATTTATTTACAGATCTTAGAACAGGTACAGGTTCTACTGTAATTTCATCATCGAGCGGAGTTGAATATGCCATGGAATCTGAAAAATGGAAAAACGGATTATTTACTTTCTGTATTATAAATGGATTAACATCAAAAAAGGCTGACTTAAATAAGGATGGTGAAATTATGTTATCTGAATTACAGGAATATGTAAGAAATAATGTCAGTAAATTGTCCGGCGGAAAACAGGTTCCTACTAACAGAATAGAAAATTTAAGTATGAATTTCAGGATATGGTAAGCCCGCAAGTTACAAGTCCAAAATCCGATAGCTATCGTATCCAAAAACCACGAATTACGAATCACGAACAATAAACTACGAACCACAAACAATAAACAGTTATCAGTTTACAACCTGCAACAACAGATCGCTCGTTAACTACCCACTTGCTCACTGATTACTGCTCACTACTCGCTGGCTACCGATTATTAGTACAAATACCTCCCTCATCCTTTGTCAAGCTCAGGATTGGTTTACTCTATTAACACAAAGGCTCCCCAATAATACGGATCATATTTTTTCATCATTTCGCGCTGGGTTTCTTTGAATGCTTTACTTATATTCTTTTCATTCAATAGTTTCGCATAAAATGTTACCATAAATTCTTCCGTTTCCTTGTCAGGTACTTGCCATAAACTCATAACAATGTTCTTAACTCCGGCCATTTTAAATGCACGCTGCAATCCATACACTCCCTCACTGCCTTTTATATCGCCCAGCCCGGTTTCACAGGCAGACATAACAACAAGCTGAGTATTGGACAAATTCATATTCGAAACTTCATAAGCGGTCAGCACTCCGTCTTCGCCATTGGCCGTTGTCCGGCTCCATACATCATTGGCATGAGCAAGGGCAAGCCCCGAACGCATAAGCGGATTGGTACTTTCGACAAAAGTTTTTACACCCATTCCCGAGCTTCCTCCGCGGAAAGACACATCTCCCTGCTCGGCTTCAGATTGCAGTTTATTTTTTACTGTCGCCGGGTCGGGGTAAAAGAAACCATGCGTTGCAATATGTATTACCGAACTCGACGAGGCAATAAGTTTGAAATTATCTTCAGACGCATCCTTTCCGGTTAAAGTTTTGGTATATAATTTATCATTCTGGAATATCTGTTTTAAATCTACGGCTTCTTTCTGGGTTCCGCTTAAATATTTCCAGATTTCTGTTTTGGAACTATCGGAGTTATACTCTACTCCTCCGAATAGCGTTGCAAGAAATTTCGAACTTGTATTCAGCAAATTGTTTTTATCAATTTTAGAGGAAGAATTCAAAAGTTCAATATTGTATTTCTCACCCAGTAAACCTGTTGAATCGCCGGATAAGGCAGAAAAAGATATCTTATACAACAACCCTGTGGGTGAAAGATATAGATTTTCCACATCTTTTAATTTATTTTCAAAGGGTTTCCAGGCAACATTATACAGCGAACTGCTCTTTACATTCCGGGAACCATATATACCATTCACATAATCCAGGTTATTTCCCGAAAACTTACCCAGAACCTGTTCTAACGCGGCTGCATCAGTCAGTTCAATCATTTCCGGGGCAGGATTTTCTTTTTTCAGAATCAATGCACAATAGGTATCGGTAAAACTATTGTCTTTGCCAATTTTATTAAAATGAATGAACTCTATGGCAGCCTCTTTCTCATCCAGTTTTTTTTGCACATCAGCCCAGGAACCGGCAAATAAATCCGAATTGTTATTGTTTCCTGAAACAGACGAAACCAACTGCTTTTCCAGTGTATTGGCTTTTTCTTCCAGTTCTGCCGTATTTTCATAACGATTTTCAACAGGCAGTGAATATAATTTTGCCAATTGTTGTTTTATTCCGGTCCACTGGTAATATAAATCTATCAGGTTTTTATTTCTGCCTGCCATAATCGCATTCTTCATTCCTTCCGATGACCGCAACAACATTCCCTTATTTATCAAAGCATTATTATACACCAGTCCGCCTATCTGTGGATTTCTGTCCTTTGTTTTCAGTGCAAAAGTATTGAACATATCATTATACACAGAGATAGTCTTCAGATAATCAGATTTTTCCTCTTCCGAAAGAAAACTAAAATTCTTCTTCAACAACTCGTAATTGAGCATTAATGCTTTGGTATAATATTCCGTTGCTTCTGAAACCTTTCCCTGGTTATCATAGATATATGCCAGGCTCGACATGGTTTCGGAACACCGGGGATTATCTTTTCCGAAAATCTTTTGTTTTATGGTTAAAGAATTTTTACAATATTCTTCAGCTTTGTCATGCTGACCGGCTCCTTCGTATAACAAGGCAAGATTATGTAAGGTAACAGCAACACTGGCATTTTCATTGCCAAACTGTTTCTTTTCCAGTTCCAGTGTACGTTTATAAAGAGGCTCGGCCTTATCGAACTGACCGGTATTTCTGTATAATTCTGCCAAATTGTTAAGATGTGTGGCATATTCCACATTCTCTGTACCCAGGGCAATGCTGTCGGTATACAAAGCTTTCTTAAAATACTCTTCCGCTCTGCCTGAGAAAGCAAGCATTTCGTCTTTAACGTCACTTTGTGTGGCTTTGGACAAAAAGAGCGAACCAAGGTTGGTCATTACAGAAGCATAGTTTGTATTCTTTTCACCATAAATAGCTTTATACCTGTCAGCCACTTCAAGATAAGATTTCTCTGCTTTTTCGTAATTCCCGGTTTCATAATACAGCACACCCAGACTTAACAATGTATTGGCATAACTGGGATGTTCGTTCCCCAGTTTTTCTTTAATAATTTCAAGCGATTCCATTAAATATTTTTCAGCTTCCCGGTTATTTCCTTTATGAATCATCAACTGGGCCAGGTTACTCAGCATATTTGTATTATCCGGGTGGTCTGCACCGAAAGCTTCCGTATTAATTTCTAAAGATTGTTTCAGAAATTTTTCCGTATTGTTATAGTCGCCGGATTGTGTCAGAAATAATCCCAGGTTATTTAAAAAAGTGGCATATTCGGGATGCCTGCTGCCATATGCTTTCAGGTAAAGATCATTACAATTTTTATAGTATTCACCGGCCATGGAATAATTTCCCATGGTACTATACAAACCGGCAAGGCTGTTCAGCGCATTTATATACTGAGGATTACTTTCACCCCCATTCTGATACTGAATTTCCAGGGCTTTTTTCAGTAACGAATCCGCTTCGAGGTATTTTCCCAGGTCTGTTTTCACCTGGGCTAAACCGGCCAGTGTTGTTGCATAATCTTTATGTTTCTCCCCCAAGATTTCTTTACGAAGGTCAGCGGCTTTCTGGTATTCTGTCTCTGCTCTATGTAAATCACCTGTCTGCACATATAATAAAGCAAGGCTGTTTACAGTATTTACACAGGCATCATACTTTTCACCATAGAGTTTCTTCTGAATTTCAAGAGCCTTGTTTAGAAGTTCTATGGCGTTTTCGTATTTCCCGTTACTGGAATATACCGATGCCATGCTATTCAGGGCAATGGCATAGTTAGCATTGTTCTCTCCATACATTTTCCTATAAATCTCCAGCGACTGGTTAAGTAATTCCTCAGCCTCCTTATATCTGCCCATATTATCATATAACACGGCCAGGTTATTCAAAGTAAGTGCATAATAATCGCTTTCCTTTTTAAATACTTTCTCCTTTATTTTCAAACATTCCTTGTATAAGTTTTCGGCTTCGGAGTTTTTGTTTTGTTTTTCGTACGATACGGCAAGATTATTTAAGGCTGTGGCATAATCGGCGCTGCTCTTTCCATAAAATTGTTCACAAAGGGACACAAATTCAGCATATACCTGTTCGCATTTATCGTACATTCCTGCATAGAGGTAAAATTCGCCGAGGCTATTGAGAGTTGTTATATACTCCGTACTCAGTTTTCCTTTTGCTTTCTCCATCACCTGGGTCGAATGAACATAGAAAGGTTCTGCTTTCTCGTAATTTCCGTGTTGCAGATAATAAGGTGCAATAATATTTACTTTTGACTGGTAAATACTATCATTTTCGGTGTATAATTTCTTTGTGATTTCAAAAGCAGCCTCATAATCTTCCACTGCTTTAAAATAACTGCCTGCATAATTGTAAATATTCGCTTCTTCATATAAATATTCCATGTAATACTCGCTGTCTTTGCCATAATGACCGGCGGTATAAGCTACAACCTCTTTCATATATTCAATGGCAGCTTCATAATTTCCGAGATAGGTATTCAGAACCGATAAATTATATGTGGCATTTATATAAAAGGGGTCATTTTTCCCCATTATTTCACCACGTATTTTCCTGTCATCGAGCGCATATTCCACGCCTTTTGAATAATCTTTCAGATAAAAACAACAATATTCAAGATAATACAGCACATTCGCATAATTGGTATCACGCACGCCGATTTCTTTCATGGTGTTTTCACCTGTTTCAACAGCTCCTTTATAGTCCTGCGACTGGAACTGTTGTATCACTTTATTATAGGAATCGAGCCAGGCCTGTGAATAGGAAAACGAAAAAATAAAAAACAATATGAAAAATAAAATAAACTTTCGAATCTTCATCATGATTTTCTTTATTAAAATAAATGTGCCTGTTACTTTTTGGGTCAGACAGAACAACTGCCGTTAAAACCCAAAACTGACCTTTAACCAGCCCTGAACGCTTTCTTTATCAGGCTTGCCATAAAATTCATTGATATATGAAACCACCTGGTTAATTTTTTCATCTTTTGAACTGTTCTTAAATCCTTCCAGTAAAAGAGTCACTTCTTTTTTCAATTCATCCTCGTTTGGAAAAACAGCCGTAAACCCGGATAATAAAACCGACTCGTTTCCCTTCCTGTAATACATTTTCATAGATGCCGTGTCGGGGTTGGGAATGGGCTTATCGTCAACAGTCAGAAGTTTACTCCTGTCAATAATAAGAGTATCTGAAATAAAGGGCAGTTTTTTATTGATATCCTCGCCATGATATTTATACCGGATAAAGAAAAAATGAGTTGAATCCATAGGAAAAATATAATTACTTATCTGAGTCCTGTTAGTTCCTATGATTACATAATTACCTGTAAAATGATTCTGCAAATCAACCTGGTTCAGAATGCTTCCTCCCCTGCTGCTGATGTTTGCCATTGCCGGCAACAGGCTGGTTTTGGCAGTATAGGTTCCGGTGGCGCCGGGGGCAAGAACAAAACGGCCTTTACCCGGGTTAATAACGGCAGCTCTTGATTCGCTTGTATTGAACTGCAATTCATCTTTATCACCGAAAATGGTACCCTGGATTAATGATTTGCCCGAAGCTTTAAGCAAAATACTGCCATTGACTTTAATTACGGTATAATCAGACTGAGCAACAATGAATTGCATACACATCATTGCTCCTAATAATAATACTGTATTTTTCATAGTAATTAATTAGTTGGTGTAAATTTATAAAATCTATGCCAAACTATATTCAAAATTCTTCTAATGTTTTTGTTTTCTGAATTATATTTGTGCTTTAACAAGGATATGTCGCATTTTATAAAATTTCTTTTCTTAATTATTATTGCTCTCCCGGCTTTTTCGCAGGAAGTACGTTTTCCTGTACGGAATTTCGGCCCTAAAGACTATGGTACCAATCACAATTCAGAAATTTATGATATTATCCAGGACAAACAGGGTTATATTATTGCCGCCGGTTCCGAAGGAATATTCAGGTACGACGGGAACACGTGGCAGTTTACCGAAATAAAAAAGGGCGCCTGGATTACATCTGTTGCAGTAAATAACAATGGAACCATCTTCGCCGGGTCGATGGGTGATTTCGGAATACTGAACCCCGATGCCCGGGGCCGGTTGAGATATACATCACTTCTTTCCCTTCTTGACGAAAACGACAAAATGTTTTCAATTATATGGAAGATTCACTGCATAAATAACCTCACCTTTTTCCAGTCGGAAGAAGCGCTCTTCATTTTCGACGGAAAAGATATCCGGGTTATTCACCCGAAAACATCTTACCATTTGTCGTTCAAAGCAGGCAATAATTTTTATATCCGCGAAAGAGAGATTGGAATAAAAGAATGGAGTAATAACCAATTGGAACCGGCAGATGAAAGCAATGAGTTTTCCGGGATGGGTGTATTTTCTGTTTTGGATGATGAAAATAAAAAGGCATGGATAATTACCCGTGAAAAGGGAATTTATTCCGGCTCTTTTTCAGACCATTTAAAATCCCTGGAGAAGCTCCGTTTATCAAACGAGAACACATTACTTCAATCGCAAATAAACGGGGCTTTCCGGCTGAAGGATGGCAATATCGCTCTTTACACAAAATTTTCGGGGCTATTTGTTATTGACAGAAAGGGAGTAATACTTCATCATATTGACAAAAATTCCGGCCTCCGCGATAATGAAATAAAATCGGCAATAACTGATAACCGCGGAAGAATATGGCTGGCATTAAACAATGGAATTTCCTGTATTGACTATCCTTCGTTGTTGTACAAATATTCATTCGAAGAAGGTATTTCAGGAAATGTATCTGCCGTCATAAGTTTTCACGACACATTATATGCAGGAACTACCGACGGGTTGTATAAAAGCACATCCGTTCCGGGGAAAAAACCTTTCGATAACATCAAACAGGTAAACGGCCAGGTAAGGAGCCTGAAAACATTAAATAACATTTTGTACATCGGAACCGACGAATCATTGTACAGTTTTAACGGAAAACAATATAAAAAAGAAGCCGAAGTAAAAGCATTCTCCCTGGCAGTTGACTCCGCAAACAATATACTGTATTGCGTTGGAAACAATGGAATTGTCTTATATAAAGCAGGAAAATCGCTTACGTTTTTAAAAAGATATCCCTGCGAATCGCTCTTTATCGGCTCTGCTGTAAATCCCTCAGACAATGTTCTCTGGACAGGCACCCAGAACAAAGGAACTGCCAAAATTACCGGCGATTCCCTTAGTTTCTATTCCTTTGAAAACGGAGACGGACTTCCTGCCGGATGGGTTATCCCGGTAAACTACAACAATGAAATACTCTTCCTGACAAACAAAGGAATGTACCGTTTTGTGGACGAAGAAACAATAAAAGCCGGCCTGCCAGATTCCCTGCAGAATGATCCGCTGAATTATCGCGGATATTTTGAACCTGCCGGATTTAAAAACACCCCCCCCGGAGCGCCTGTTTATGCTTTTAATCAAACAAATAACGGGTTTTATTTTTCTCCCGATAATATTATTGCCAGGTATAACAACATAAACCAGACTCTTTTCAATACCCCGTTTATAGGTATCAGCATGGGTAAAAATAATGTTATTTATTTACTCAATAATAATATATGGTTAGGCTTTGATGACGGTTTGATATGTTACAATGAAAATAAAAAAATAAATCTAACCGATTCCATTTCATGCATGGTCAGGAATGTTTACCAGGACGACAGCCTGATATACAATGGTACCGGCTTTCATACATCCGATGATTCCTGCTTGTTTACCCAGCCGCAACAACTTATTCCCGAGTTTTTATTTAACCGGAATTCGCTGACCTTTGATTTTGCTTCCGACTACCTTGATAAATGCGAATATTCGTATCGCCTGCTTCCGCTCGATACCACATGGACAAACTGGAGCGATTATCCTCATGCTTCTTTTAATTTCCTGTATGAAGGCAACTATACTCTTGAAGTCAGGGCCAGGACTATTTACGGTGCAAACAGCAACACCGCGCAATGGAGATTTACTATTCTCACTCCCTGGTACCGTTCCTGGTGGGCTTATGTTCTGTACATCATTTCAGGCATTCTTCTATTCGTTGTTATATTACGGCTGAACTCCCGGAGATTGCGCCAGAATAACATAAGGCTTGAAAGAATTGTTGAAGAAAGAACTACAGAAATACGCGAGAAGAACTCTATCCTGCAGGTGCAGAAAGAAGAAATAGAAAGCCAGCGCGACGAACTGGGAAAACAGAATGTTGAAATCCTTCATCAGAAAAAAGAAATTACCGACAGCATTGAATATGCCCGCAGAATACAGACTGCAGCCATTCCCGACCTGGAAAAAACAACCCAGTATCTGAAAGACTTTTTTGTATTCTACCGCCCAAAAGATATAGTAAGCGGTGATTTTTACTGGATTGGAACCCTGGAAAACAAACCCATTGTTATTGCTGCCGACTGTACCGGACACGGGGTACCGGGCGCTTTCATGAGCATGCTCGGCATTGCATTTCTTAACGAAATCATCAATAAGGAGAGAATCGGAAGTCCGGCCGAAATACTTAACCGTTTGCGACATAACATTATAAAATCGCTAAAACAAAAAAGCGACGAAGGAAGCCGTACCAAAGACGGGATGGACATAACAATAGTTTCTGTTGATTATGAAACAAGCCGGCTTGCTTTTGCCGGGGCTAACAATTCTGTTTATTTAATTCATAAAAAAAACGTCAGTCTGAGCGATCCCGATAGCCATCGGGACGAAGACAAAGGAGAGAGCCATGCTTCGACTTTCCTTCATCAGGATCAGGACAAGCAGCTCGGCACAACGACCACACCGCCCGGTGTTACAAACAACTTAACTGAACTAAGGCCAGATAAAATGCCCGTTGCCATTTACTCCATTATGGAACCCTTTAAAGAAACCATAATTCCTTTTCAACCCGGCGATTTATTCTACCTGTTCTCCGATGGTTATGCCGACCAGTTCGGAGGCCCGAAAGGTAAAAAATTCATGTCGAAACATATGAAAGAACTTTTACTTAACATTTCACATTTACCTATGGCAGACCAAAAAAACGAAATTGAAAAAACATTTCAATCATGGAAAGAAGGTTATGAACAGGTGGATGATGTATTGGTCATAGGTGTAAAATTGTAAACCGGAAAACAGGTCATTTTCATAAATGGAAAAATAATTTTATGTATTTTAGATTCTGAATTAAAAAAAACTCAACCTCACAAATTATGCAGGAATTTAATCTGACTTACATGACCAGCAAAGCACACGTAACACTCGAAGACAGAACTTTGCATGTCAAAATCGGACCCTTTGTTAAAAAGAATATTGAATTAAGCAGTATCGAGTATTTCTTCATCAAGGAATACAAGGACTATAAAGAACTGATTATAAGGCATACCAAGGCAAACGGCAAAGTAACCAATTTACGTATCATATGCAGCTATGGCATCGAAGATATTGATAACCTGGCCAACACTCTCGGAGTACATTTTCCTGCCAAAGATTTACGAAAGATTGACCCGAAAGAGGCCATGAAATTAATGAAAGCCGTAAATACACAGAAAATGGCTTTATGGATAGTCTTCTTCCTGCTTCCTGCCATTATGACCATTTTCTTTTTACCCGGACTGACCCATTATTTTGATTCCGGTCACGAAAATGTTAAAATTGAAGATGTTATTTCAGAAAAAGATTTTCCGACTCATAACCTGACCATAGAAGGAACGGTGTTAAACCAGGGCATGTGGGAAAAAACAACTACTACCAGCCGTGGAAGTTCATCTACTACTGAACGGAACTATTTTCCTTTAATTTCAGAAAACTGGAAAGAAGGCGAACCTGTACATGTACTGATAGAAACAGGTGAAATGACCCAGGCCGAAACGGATGAATTTGTATATAAAACTTCGTTTACCGGAACCACAAGAAATGTGTTATGGGAAGGTATTTCAGGTGATCAGACTGATTTCTTTCAGAAAGAATATGGAATTACCTTTGATAAAAATGCCATACTGTTTGAAATCACAGACGGCCAACCCGATAGTTATGTTATATGGGCATTGGGGCTTGTCATCTTTGTTGAACTTATCATTTTCTTTATTGTATGGCTTAAGTACAGGAAAAGTATGTAATTAATTAAAACTATGTGAGCGTGAATAAAATAGCTGAAATTAAAATTGTGTCCCTGAATATTTCTGAAAAGAAAGGGACTATTAAAAAACCGGTTCCTGAATTTACCTTAAATAGCAAAGGTATTGCAGGCGACGCTCATGCGGGCGACTGGCACAGGCAGGTAAGCATGCTTGCCAAAGAAAGCATTGAACGGTTCGAAAAAGTTCTGGGACGAAGACTGGAACCGGGAGAATTTGCCGAAAACATAACTTCAGAGGGTCTTGAAATAAAAAATGTTCTTCCCCTCGATAAATTTGTCGGTTGCAGAACCGAACTTGAAGTTACCCAGATCGGAAAGAAATGCCACGGCGAAGGTTGTGCTATTTTCAGCCAGACCGGGAACTGCGTAATGCCAAAGGAGGGTATTTTTCTTCGTGTAAC
This sequence comes from Bacteroidota bacterium, assembly GCA_037441645.1. Taxonomy (GTDB): domain Bacteria; phylum Bacteroidota; class Bacteroidia; order Bacteroidales; family GWA2-32-17; genus GWA2-32-17. The sequence continues at coordinate 6,786 of JBBIRU010000013.1, read as the reverse complement.
AAAGGACGGCATCCTTAAAACAGGAGATAATCTTTTATATCACCCGAAAGTTTTCCGGTTTTGTGTTATTACTCTGAGCGACCGCGCCAGCCAGGGAGAATATGAAGACCTGAGCGGGCCAAGAATTTCAGAAATGATTGCTGAACATTATACACAGAAAAAAAGAAAATTCAAAACAAAGAACATTGTTATTCCTGACGATGCTACCCGCCTGGCTGAAGAATTCAACAACGCCCTGAAAGAAAACTATGACGGAATAATAACAACCGGCGGCACCGGCATAGGCCCGCGCGACATTACGGTTGAAACCATACAGCCTATGCTCGACAAGGAAATTCCGGGAATAATGGAGCATATCCGCATGAAATACGGGGCAGAAAAACCCAATGCTTTATTAAGCCGGGGCGTGGCCGGAATAAAAAATCAAACTCTTGTATATACGCTTCCGGGAAGCGTTAAAGCTGTAAACGAATACATGACCGAAATACTGAAAACATTCGAACACCTGGTTTATATGATGAACGGACTGGATTTGCATTGAGAAAGTTTAGAGTTAAATGTTTATTGTTAGTGGTTCGTAGTTTGTAGTTCGTGGTTTATTGTTTGTAGTTCGTGGTGTTTGGAATTTAAAATTTGAGTTATTATGAAACATGATGAGGCTTTGGATTTACTGAGAAAGTATGTTAAAAACGAAAAAATGATTGCTCATTGCCTGGCATCGGAAGCAGTTATGCGGACGCTGGCAAAAAAACTGGGACAGGACGAAGACAAATGGGCACTGGCCGGCCTGCTTCATGATATTGATGTGGAAATAACCCATGCCGACCCGCACACTCATGCGTTAGAAGCCGAAAATATCCTGGCGCCCCTGGGAGTTGATGCTGATATTATTGATGCTATCCGAATGCACAATGAAGTAGCCACCGGTAAAGAAAGATATACCCAGTTTCAGCATGCGCTTGCGGCAGGTGAAACCATTACCGGGCTGATTATGGCAACAACCTATGTTTATCCCGACAAAAAGATTGCCTCGGTTAAAGCCAAATCAGTTGTTAAACGGATGAAGGAAAAACTCTTTGCCGCCTCCGTAAAACGGGAGAATATTATGGAATGTGAAAAAATCGGAATTCCCCTTCCCGACTTTGCCGAACTCTCTATAAATGCAATGTGCACAATAAGCGGGGAAATCGGGCTGTAGTTTAATTTCTGCAGAAGTTCCGGTTTCATTATTTTGGAGACACTCTGAAATCGAACGTTGTGCGGTTTAATTTGGCAGGCTTCCGATTTTTAATGTCCACCTGTACCATCAAAATACAATGACTGCTATCGGTTCGTTGTTTATTTCAAATATTCCTCAATTACAATTTTCGTCTGTCTCATCATCACTTTGCCAGCGTTGGGTTTGCTCATCAGTTCGCCTAAATTTTCTGGAATGATTTGCCAGCGCAATCCAAATTTATCCAAGCACCAACCACATTGCGATTCTTTGCCTTCTCTGGTAAAGTAATTCCAATATTTGTCAATTTCCTGCTGATCATCACAATGTAGCACAACAGCAAATGTGTCGTTAAATGAATGGTGCTCAATAGCAGTAGTCATAATCAAATATTCCTGTCCAAACAATTTTATGTTGCACATTTCGGTGTTGCCACTTGGTGTTTCACCTAATGGCATTACGTTGCCTGCTTCATAATTTTCCTCAAAAATTTTTTTGTAATACTCAATTACAGTCATCATTTTTCCTCCTTCGGTATGATACCAAAGCGCAGGAGTGATTTTACCTTGTTTCATTTTTTAAATATTAATATATTATCATTAATCGTCTAAACCATTTCCCTTCAATATTTCAGGAATGTATTTTTCAATTCTGCTTTCTCTTGTTTTGGCTTGCTTTGCAGATGAAAAATACAATAAATAGCCTCTCTGTCTGCCAGGTGTTAGTGCGTAAAATGCTTTTTTCAGTTCGGGCATCTCTTCTAAAGCCATTTTAAATTCTAAGGGTATATCGTATTCAGCTGTCTTTTTCAGTTCTACTTTTAATCCTGCTTTTTCTACTTCAATGGCTTCTTTAATGTAGGCAAAGATTATTTTTTCATTTTTTTCTATTTCATCCAGACTTTTGAATCGAAATTGCCTTGCCGATTGCACATTTTCAGTTTGCTGAACTAAAATTTTATTTTTATCTTTCAGTAAAGCTCCCTTATGAAACAGAATAGCGCAATATTCTTTGAAGCCATGAATGATCGCAATGTTTTTGTCATTGAATGTATAACATGGGCATCCCCACTTTAGCTCTTCTGTCAAATCACATTCCAAAAGAATGCCACGCAAAGCGTTGTATTCGGCCTGCCACTTTGTTTTCTTATCAAAAAACCAATTTACTTTTAAATTCATGTTATTTTTTTTGTCAATCGTTACGAATTTGTTTTTAGTGTCTTGTAACGTTTTGGCCTTGGAATAGCCGGGCTCCCGATCCCGAAACTTCGGGACTATCGGGATAGCCGCAGAGGGCGTCAAACCGTTACCGCTTTTGTAATTTGTTTTCATTGTCAGAATGCACCACCCGCCCAGTTTTTTTTGCCAAACGTGTGTTATATGCCGTTTTTATTTTAATGAGTCCTTTGAATTTTCCAATTTGTCAAATGTATAAGTAAAGAAATTATTTGTCGTGAAATTTGCTATCATCGGAACGCCTTCAACATTTTTAAAGACTATTTTTATTTCAGAGTAATCTTTTTTATTAATCAAATAAGTATAATAGTCCTTCGCTATTTGAAGTGATAAAGTATCTAAGGAATCGCTGTTTTTAGGCAAATTTGCTGAATTTAAGATTGTGATTATAACACTGCTTGTTTCTATCGTGTCAAATTTACTCCAATTTGGAAGTGCACTTATGGATTCTGCATTTAATAAGTTCTTATATTTTTTTCCTATTTTATTGATTTCGGATGAGAATTTTGGCTGTATTAAATTACAGGAAATAACAAATAGTAATAAAAATAAAGAAATTAATTGTTTTTTTTTCATAAAGATTAGTTTAGATTATACATCATTTATTTAAGGTCAATTTTAAAAATTCTGACTAACGGTTAAAATAACTGTTGAATTCCAACGAGTTACTTATTTTTAAAATTTCCTTCAAATTTGTCATATTGATACCTGTATTTTTCTTTAGACGTTAGCTCATGAATTTAATTGGGTTTCCTAATCTGAAGAATAGCCGCCAACGGTTCAATGTTGGATTTGGCGGGCTTTTTTTTGCAGGGCGTGTCAAACCGTTAGTTGTTTTACATTTTGTTTTCATTGTCAAAATGCACGTCCCCGCCCGCTAAATTCTAACATATCGAAGAAGATCATTGTAAGTAACGCTAATGGAAATTAAATACCATTTCCATCTATTCATTTTAAAATACTTATCAATTAACCAGATGCAATATAATCACAACACTAACTCTAAATAATAAAAGAATGAAAAACACAAAAACCAGTCTTTTTGTTTTACTGTTCTCATTTATAAGTGTATTTGCGAATGCTCAGAAACCAGATACTTTATGGACAAAAACAATGGGCGGTAGTTTAAACGATTGCGGAGGCTATGTTACCGGGACAAAACCGAAAGCTGCCCGAAACATACAGGGCGATATTTTCATCGGCGGAACAACAGAATCATCAGATGGTTATTTTCATCAGAATAAAGGTATATACGATTGCTTTGTTATTAAACTGACACAGAATGGCGACACTCTCTGGAGTAAAACATATGGCGGGGAGAAGGCCGATTATCTTACAGATATCATTGCACTCAGTGATGGCGGAGCATTATTCTGCGGTTATACTTTTTCAACTGTTTCAGATTTCGGCGCACATCATGGTCTTTCAGATGAAGATGATGGTTTCATTGTCAGAATTGATGGAAACGGCAACATTGTGTGGGGAAGACAGTATGGCGGGTTTAGTTTTGCCGGTTTAAGCGGAAGTGAAAAATTAACCAGGCTTATCGATCTGGGAACCGATAACTACATTGCATTAGGCCAGACAAATTCAAATAACGGAGATCTAACCATCGATTTTACAAAATTCAATTGCGGCTGGTTATTGAAAATTAATGGCTCAGGAAATATCATACAATCTAAAAAAATCGCTCACTCCGATCATTCAGAATTTAATTCCAATATTTTTTATGACGGAGCTTTGTTAACTGATAGCGATGCAATAATTACCCATGGAGAAACGCAGTACTTTTCCAGTGGATGGAAAATATGGACAATAAAAACAGATACAAATGGCAATGTGTTATGGCAAAAAAATCTCGGATGTAATATCGATAACCAGGCTGGTGCTATAACTTCTACCGGCAACAACCACGTAGTTTTCACATCAGGTGTTTATGGCGCTTCCGGAGATGTTACTTTACCTGCGCATTGGGGTACCGATTTCTGGGTCGTTGATCTTGATTCATCAGGGACAATTGTTAGGCAACAAATCATAGGTGGAAACGGTTATGACACTCCTTCCTCAATTGTATCCGATGATAATAATAACATTTTCGTTTCAGGTTTTTCAGGAAGCCATGAATTCGACCCGGGGCCTGACAGTCTTGGTACAGATTTTTTTATTGCAAAGCTTAATCCTTTACTCGATACATTGTGGACATTAAAAGTAGGCGGAAGTGGTACAGACATAAATACCGGTATAATTACTAATTCAGGTACTGAGTTTTATACTATTGGCAAAACTGACTCGCAAGATGGATATGTAAATGGTACTTTCGGTTTAAAAGATATCTGGCTTGCAAAATTTACTGAAGCTGATAACTATATCTCAGAAATTAACAGGAAAAAATTATTTTCTGTTTATCCAAATCCCTGTTCTGATTATTTTGAAATTATTTTACCGCAAAAAAATTCTACTCCCTCAGAATTGAATATCCTTAATGTTTATGGAACATTAGTTTTGAGTTATGATTTAACCGAATCAACTATAAAATCTGTTAAAATAGATTCCCGGAAACTTATAAATGGGATTTATTACATAAATTTAACAACAGATAATAATTCATCTGTTGAAAAAATAATAATCATGAATAATCAATAAACAAAAAATGATAAAAAAGGGCTTATTTTACAGGTATTGAATATCCCAGACTGATAGTTGGAATAAAATAAGTATCCCAGGTGGTATGCCTTTTATTATCATAAAAGGCATTTCCAACCTGCACCGGGTTGTTATCTTTTCCCTGTGGACTTTTAACATAGTAAAGCGCACCCATTCTTGGTGTTATATAAAAACCTTTGTAAAACCTCAAAACATAACCCAACTCAACGCCAATCAAATCAGAATACAGAGCTTTTGAGAGTCCTGAACTTTTCTCAGTAACAATCTGCTTTTTATTATGATACATAAATCTTGAAAAAAGACCCTTATCGGTTTTACCATTCCAGAAATAGCTGTAATGGATAGAGTAAATATATTCAACCGTTAAATCAAATTCATCGGGTTTGCCGCTGAAAAGTTCACTTGGAGCCGGGAAATGATGATACCCCAACTCAAAACTGTGTGGACCTCTGCGTAAACCAAAATAGTTGGCATATCCACCGGTAAAAGCCAGGATTCCCAGATCAATTTCAGAAAATATTTTCCATCCAGATTTTCCTGCCAATGAGCTTGAAGAATCTGAAGCCTGTGTATATCCCTGAAAATTTAATTCAAGAATAATCGCAAATAAAATAATTGTTTTTGTTTTCATTTTTTAAAGTATTAAATTATATGCACAAAGGTCAATATAACTTAATACATGAATAGAAGACATTTGTCTATAAATGCTTACCGGATATTATTTCGGATTCTGCTAAGGTGCCGGGGCGTAACACCTATTAATGAAGACAGGTATTTTAATGGAATCTGTTGCAAAAGATCAGGTTCTTCTTTCAATAGTTTCATATACCGGTCTTCGGGTTTTAAAGTAATATAATCAAACCGGCTTTCATCTAAACATATCACCAGTTGCTCCAATACAGAAATATAGAAATCTTTGAATCCTGTATTTTCATTAACAAGTTTTTCGAAGTCAGGTTTTCTAATTACCCACACTTCGGAATCTACCATAGCTTTTATATTCTCTTTTGATGGTTCACCTGCAAAAAAACTTGGAACTGAGAGAATGAAATCATTTTTTAAAGCAATGTACGTTGTTATCTCATCCGGGTCATTATCATAACAGAATTGGAATAAACCAGAATTAATAAACCCTAAATGATCACAAATTTTTCCACTCTGAAGAAACAGTTCTCCGCTTTTATAATGCTTTTGATCGAAACATTTTGAAATTTCAACAACATCATTGTCAGAGAAACCGAATTTAATAAGTATGTTTTCTAATGGATTCATGCAACTGTTAATTTATTTCTAATTTATTTTTCTCAATTCTTAGATCTCCACCGCTTGAATTGGCGGACTCATTTTTCAGTATCTGTTGTTTGTAACCGGATGTTTTTAATCTAGTGATGTTACTTCAAAATTACTCACTCTTATTACTAGCTTCAACCATCATAATATTATCGATATTTAAGTTATCAAAGACATATTTATTCCATTGACTAAAGAATTTGTCATTCTCTCCCACATCTACTTCTTTAAGATAGCGATCTGTAATTATATCCATATTGGCAATAGTTTCTGTAAGTACCCCCTTTTTCCTACAGAGCTAAATTAAACATTTTTCATATTTCGTATTCATAAATTCAATAGGACTTTTATTTCCTAAACTATCATGTGGGTGATTATTGT
>JBBIRU010000012.1:0-178540 GCA_037441645.1 Bacteroidota bacterium | reverse complement strand
AGGAGTTCCGCCTGCGGCGGTTACCGTCGCGGTACCTGTTGCTCCGCCGTTACAGGCCACGTTCGTCTGGGCAGTTATGGAAGAAGTTAATAATGTCGGTTGGGTGATTACAACACTTGCCGTTGCGGTACATAAATTTGCATCTGTTACGGTAACGGTAAAAGTTCCCTGGCATAAACCTGTAGTAGTTGCCGCATTTGGTGTTGCTCCGGCACCCCAGGCATACGTATATGGCGCAGTACCTCCGGAAGTCACAACCACATTTGCTGTTCCGTTACACAAACCATTACATGTAACATTCGTTCTGGAAGCGCTCAATACCATGGTTGCAGGTTGCGTAATGTTTACTGTTCCTATTCCGGTACAACCATTGGGATTTGTTACTGTTACATTATATGATCCTGCACAAAGGGCTGTTGCGGTCTGGGTTGTTTGTACAGGTACCGGGTCATTCCAAACATAAGAATATCCCACTCCTGAAGGGTTAGCCGTTGCAGTACCATTGCATAATCCATTACAGGTCACATTCGTTTGAGTTGTCGTTACAGTTGGTTGCGGATATACAGTAATAGTTGATGTTGTGGTTGAAGTACACGGGCCAGGACCGGTAACAGAATGAGTAATTGTATAAGTCCCGGCAGCAGCCCAGGTAACACCTGTTACATTATTGGTTGTCGCAGTTGCCGGAGTTCCGCTAGGGAATGTCCATGAATATGTATATCCAACACCTGAAGAACCGGTATTTGTAAAATTAAAACTATTTCCGGTAAGGCATTGGTTTGCACTCTGAGTAAAAGTAGAAGTAACACCTCCGGTAGAGGTAACAGTAATACTTCCTATAACCGAACAGTTATTTGCATCAGTAACGGTAACGGTATATGTTCCGGCGGCGAGAGATGAAATGGTATTTGAAGTGGAATTGGTATTCATGGTTGAAGAACCATTGGACCATTGATAATCGTATGGTTTATTTGTGGGAGTAGCGCCGGAAGTAATTGTAACAGTAGCGCTGCCATTGTTGCTTCCACAGGTCGCCTGAACCATGGTCAGGCCAAGTGTCATTCCGGCAGGTTCTGTAATGGTAACCGTGGCAATGGCCTTACAACCACCGGCATCGGTGACAGTCCCTGTATAAGTTCCGGCAGTAAGTCCATTAATGGTTTGTGTTGTTGCGCCGGTCGACCAAAGATAAGTATATGGAGCTGTTCCACCGCTTCCGGTCATTGAAGCTGATCCGGTATTTCCCCCGTTACATGGTAAATTTACCTGAGTAGTTGATACCGCAATATTATTTATAGTAAAATTAAAAGAAGCGGGAGGAGCCAGGTTTCCGCAAATATCAGAAACAGATCCTGCAGTTCCAACCAGACTAATTGTAAAAGTACCGCTAGTTGTTAATGGCGGACTTACAGTCATTGTAAAAGTATTATCGTAAGTTGCACCTGCCAAACAATTTGCAGAAGATAATCCTGTAATGGTATAAGGGCCACCCGGGCCTGTTAATGTAAAGTCGGCCGTAGATGCAGTACTACATGCAACATTTTCAGTGAAATTCACAACCATAGTTGTTGACCCGCAAGGAATAGGAGAATTAACCGAGCTAAATGCGGGTGGAACATTATCAAAGATAGAAGCCGTTGAAGCACTATAATCAATAATATAGCCATAATTAGTTGAACTAAAATTACTTACATTTACAACATAAGTTTGCCCTGCAGTAACAGTAAATGCGGGTTCATTCTGACCTCCGCAAGGACCGGTATCCTGATTGTTTGGTCCGGTTAGTCCATTACATCCGATGTTAGGAGAATAATTACAACTTACTTCAAGCGCAGAATTTGAATAAATATCCTGACAATTTGCAGTAGTAAGATTATATACTGCCCAGTCATAATCATCAGTAGTGTTGTTAGGGGTTATGGTAAAGTTGAGTGTTCCGGTTGTTTGTACGGTAAATACATACCAAACATCATTTTTCTCACCGGATAAAAGACATGATGCCCCAGAATTAATTTCCAAAGGATAATTACCTGTACCTGAATATGAAATAACGGTACTATATGTACTCTGGCAAATGGGAATAGCTCCGAGACAATCCTGGTTATTAGGAACGGGAGGAACATAGGTTTGTGCACAAATACCAAAAGTTCCAGGCGTTACATTACCATAAGCCCAAAAGCGAATATACACTGTTGAGCCAGGGGTTAGTCCCGTCCTGGTAATTAAAGGCATATTAAGGTTTGTACTACTATTATCATCGCAGGCAATTTGTGTTAATGAAGCACAGGTTCCTGTATACATTGCCATTGCACCATCAGTTAAAGTACCTGCCTGGGAATTTATTTGTATATTTCCACTGGGAGGAACTACAGCTGAAAACCATACATCTCCACCGGCATAATTACCACAAGTGGGCGCCGGCGGTCCTACTGAGCCTGATGCACAAAGGGTAGTAGAATTAGTATAGCTACAAGTTGCATTTACAGGTAATGCTACAGCACCTGTACAATTATCATTGGCCGGTCCGCCAACAGTTATTGCAGAAATAGTTAAACTATATGGATTACAAGTTGGCGATGGCCAGGAATCAATAATTAAATAATAAGTATGTCCGGCTGTTACACCAATACATCCTGACTGGTTTCCTGCAGAACTCTGAGCTGTCCAATTACAAGAACCACCTGAAAAGGGACATCCATCATACATCACTACACCCATATACGAACCAGTAGATGTAACATTTATATTAACGCTTCCAGTAGAAGAAGCAGTAAAAACATAAACAGCATCTTCGCCACCATAATATGAGCTGCTTCCGCAAATAGTTGGAATATTTGAACTGGTTAAATCATTAACCATTCCGCACGTTGTTTGGGCACCTGAATTATATGGAAGTGCCGCAACATTAACAGTACCCGTACCTAAACCTCCGGGGCATGTGGGCGGATTTGTAACACAGGTCGTAAATGTCGTTGTTACAGGAACTCCGGTATAATAATCATATATTCTGTAATAATATGTTGTTCCAACAGTAAGGCCGGTAGCAGTAACCGAACCTGCTGTTCCGGTCAAAAAGTTTGCATCGTTGCATACGATAGAGGTAAGCGAGGCGCAGGTTCCTGAAAATAGCTGAACTACAGGATCGAAACTGGCAGAAGGAGTAACATTAATAGTTTGAGTGGCATTAGCTGCAACAAAACTATACCAGACATCATCATCAGCAGTACCAAGACAACCGGCCATTGATTGTGTTGCGCCTGTAACCGACCCGGCTGTTGGCGTGCATGAAGCACCGGGAGTTACAGAAACAGCCTGTGCACAGTTATCATTCGTTGCTGCCGGAGGATCTGAAACACAAATGCCAAAGGTTCCTAAATTGTCATTTCCGTATTCCCAGACTCTGACGTATACTGTTGAACCCGGTGTAAGTCCGCTTGCATTTATCATTGACATCAGTCCATTTGGGCTACTGTCATCATCACATGCGACCATCGTTAACGAGGCACAGGTTCCGGTATATAAAGCCATACCACTATCAGTTATTACACCGGTCTGGGTATCAATATTAATATGTCCTGATGCCGGAACTACTACTTTAAACCAAACGTCCCCACCCAAATAATTTGCACATCCGGGCGAAGCAGGTGCAGAAGCCGTAGCCTGTGCATTTGTATAATTAACATAAGTACATGTAGCATTCACCGTTAAGGTTATTGCACCGGCACAATCATCATTTGCAGGTGGCGGAGGCGGAGGTGCAGGAGAATTTGAACCTCCGGGATTAACATCTGGCAAAAGGAGAACATCCTTTGTAAGATCACTTATGGATGGCAAACCTAATTCAAATGACAGGTTAATCAGGTTATTTTCAGAAAAAGAGATTTCTGTATTATTATTTTTATTAGCTAATGCTGACTGGCCAATAAATGCTGATGCTATAAAAATAATTCCCAGTACTGTTCTTGTAATTTTCCTCATAGTTTTTATATATAATGAAAGTAACCTACTTTTTTAATTTGGCATTGTCAGGATTTACTAACCCGGTTGAATTCTGGTAAGAGCGTCCTGTTATCTGTTCAACCTCTTCAGGATAATTTTTAATCCATTCCTGTTTGGCCTGATCGTAAACCGAATTATCATGATCCGGATTGCCTGTATCAATAAAAACAGGATAGTGCTCCGGCATCCCATCAGCTCTCTTCTTTGGATCAAATGATGAAGATTTCCGGATATTATTTTCTTCAGGAACTACCGAATCAGGGTTAAAATCGGCACCTGATGATAAAATTATTCCACGTATATTTTCGGGTTTGATATTTTGTTTCATTATTACCTTACATGCATACCTGCCATCTTTATCGGCAACAATCTGACAACTGGTTATGTTTGCATCATTTTCAAGGTCAGATTGAATTTTCACGGCTTGCTCTGTTCCTCCAACATTATCCAATAAGAAATAAACTACTTTATTATTGTTATCAACCGATTTGGAATTTCTGAAATTGATAAATTTAGTTCCTGTTGATTGGGCAAATGAGGCAGTTATTAAAACCAACATGCCAAGTAAAAGGTTAAGTTTTTTCATTTTTTTCTTTTTACATTAATAAAAACACCGTTAACGTTTATTTAACAATGAACGTTAACAGATGAACTACAATTAATTAAAAACAAACGATTAATATCAAAATATTTTAAATATCTAATTTTAGACGGGAAAGAAAATAAAAAGTTGCCCAAAAGCATGCTTTTCTATTAACATTTTTTCACAACTGTTAATAACATCTAATAAAATACTTCTGCTTTAAAAAATATGAACAACTTATTTGTCTGAATATATAACAGTTGTGAAATTTTAAAAAATAATAAAAAAGGGTATATTATTGAAAATATACCCTCCTCTATTTTTTTAACAAAAACTTAATACATCAAATGTTTCTTGGACTGATCTTTCCAGCCTGCTTCACTACTGTATTTTGTAAAATATACCTTCAGGTCAGCTTCGCTGCTATATTCGGTAAAATAAATTTTTTTCTGAGCCTCACTGCTATAGCTGCAATAAAACCATTTTCCCTCATTTCCGGTCGCCTCACTGGAATAGTCACATTCATAAACAATTAAATCAGCTTCGCTGGAATATTTTGTAATATATACTTTAACATCCGCTTCACTGCTATAATTCGAAACATAAACCTTTTGAGCATATAAAAAAGAAGAACAACAGGAAATTATAAAAAGAAAAATCAGAAGAGCTGTTTTTTTCATAGTTCGAATATTTTTAAAATGGCCAAAACTTATTGTCAAACCAGATAGATTCTTTCAGTTCATTATCCATATCGATAAGTATCTTGTGATGTGTTCTTTCCCAATCTGCAAGCCAGTTAAAAAGTTCCTTTTCATGGGTATCGGTTGCCTTTTTTGCATATTCGGAATAAACTCTTATGGCATTGCTTTCCATATCAATAGCGGCAGAAATAGCAGCCGCTTCGTAACCGGCAGCATTTATTTCCTTTTTAATATTCTTTGTAAGAACCATTCCGATTAACTGATCGGCATCTGCTTTTGGCAACTTAACAGATGTTAACTTGTTATTTACAGATAATTGATGAAATTGATCAGACAGGAATTTTTCATGAAGCAACTCTTCATTGGCCATAGTTTCAAAAATTTTTCTTATTTCGTTACTTTGGGTTTGTTTTGCAACCTGGGAATAAAAAGATTGTCCCCTTTTTTCCATCAAAATGGCTATTTTTAATGCTTCTGTTATTTTTGAATTTTCCATAATTTGTTTTGATTTGAAGTTTAAAGCTAATGAAAATTTATGACATTACATTTTATTTCTACCTTAGTTTCTTCAAAATATAATCTTTCATGAGCAAATTATTTATTGTACCTACCCCTATTGGAAATCTTGAAGATATTACTCTTCGGGCAATCAGGATTTTAAAAGAAGTGGATTTTATTCTGGCAGAAGATACCCGGCAAACCATAAAACTTCTAAAACATTTCGATATAAATAAAAAAATTTTAAGTCATCATAAATTCAACGAACATCATACTGTTCAGAGAATTGCCGAACAAATTGCTTCGGGATTATCCGTTGCCCTAGTGAGCGATGCCGGTACACCCTGTATAAGCGATCCCGGGTTTCTTCTGGTTCGTGAATGTCTGAAAAAACAAGTTCCTGTTGAGTGCCTTCCCGGCCCAACAGCCCTTATTCCTGCTCTGGTAAACAGCGGTTTTCCTTCCGACCGCTTTATTTTTGAAGGCTTTCTTCCCCAAAAAAAAGGGAGGAAAAAAAGATTGCAATCATTAGTAAGTGAAGAAAAAACCATGCTTTTTTATGAGTCTCCTTTCAGACTTATTAAAGCACTCGAAGAAATGAAAGATGTTTTCGGTTCCGAACGATTAGCCTGTGTTAGCCGTGAACTTTCGAAAGTTTATGAAGAAAACAGGGTTGGTACATTGCATGAACTTTCAGAACATTATAAACAAAAAGGAGTGAAAGGGGAAATTGTTATTGTTGTAAAGGGATTTAACGAATCATCAAACATTTCTGAGAATGAAAGTACAACGGACTGAAAAAAGATATAATTTTGCGCCAATTAAAATTTAAAATATGAAGAAGTATCTGTTTTTTATTCTTGTCCCCGTTTTGTTTTCATGTGGAAACATTAAAGAAGATCCTGAATACATTAAGCTGCAAAAAGAAAAGGATAGCCTTGCAGGAATTACCTCAACCGATGCAGGAACAATAAATCAGTACCTGGCTGATTTTAACGACATTCAGGCAAATCTTGATAAAATAAAAGAAGCCGAAAAATTAGTTTCGGTTAATTCTTCTACCCAGGAAAACGCCTCAAATCAAAAAGACCAGATAAACAACGACATGCAGCTCATTTATGATCTCATGCAGAGAAACAAGGAAACTATTGCCCAGCTTAAAAGAAAACTTAAAAAATCAGATGCCCGCCTGATTGAATTGGAAAAAATGATTGAAAATCTCCAGAAACAAATGGATGAAAAAGATCTTGAAATTTCTGATTTAAAAACAAAGTTAGAACAAATGAACATTAAAGTAGAAATATTAACTACCAACCTTGATAGTTTGAATAAAGAAAATACGAATAAGGAAAATGTAATTGCCAACAAGACCGAAGAACTTAATACGGCATGGTATGTATATGGAACACGCAAAGAACTGGAAGAACACCAGGTTATAACAAAGGAAGGCGGATTTATTGGTATCGGAAGAATCGAAAAACTGAAAGACAGTTTTAACAAAGATTATTTTACAAAGGTTGATATAACAAAGCTAACATCTATTCCTTTAAATGTTAAAAAGGCTCACCTGGTAACCTCTCACCCGTCTTCATCCTACAAATTCGATGGTTCCGACAAAAAGGTTGACAAATTAACAATCACTAACTCATCCGATTTCTGGAGCGCATCAAAGTATTTAGTAATTGTTGTTGAACAATAACATATTATTTATTTTAAAAAGAGCTGCCGGTTTTATCCAGGCGGCTCTTTTTCTTTTTGTATTTTCACTTCATTCCTTTTCACAAAAGGAATCCAAAATATTTTTTAAACTTTCGTGCCCCGAAAAAAGATGGGTAATATCTCATATTTTTAAGGCAAAAGGAGCTTACAAATTAAGCCTTGAAGCCTCACAGAGGACAAAAGAACTTCTCGGTGATTCCTCGCTCGACGGTGATTTAAACGGAGGTCAGCTGGATGCTTTTAGGCACGCCTACTGGATGGCCTGTGTTACCCAAAAATACGGATGGAGAACAGCAGCATCACTGGGGAAAGCGCACGAAAAAGGAAATTACCGCTATTATAAAAAACACCGTACAGAAGACGGTACTTTTCCCGATGCTCAATCGGGCCAGATGGATTTCCTTAACAACGATGCAGGAATTGAACTGGGAAAAAATAATTCAAATGCCGCACCTGTGGAATTAACACTAAAAATAAAGGAACTGATTTTAACCGGAAAGTTATTTATTCTGAAAAAAGATAAATATGGCAATTTTCTTACGTGCAACGGTGAAATAATTTCTAAAGATGAGTTAAAAGGAAAATGGGAGACTGAAAAATGCATAGTAAGTTCAAAACATTAATATTATGAGAAATATCTTTTTATTAATGCCATTCATCTTCTTTCATTTTCAGGTACTTTCACAGGATAAGAAAATAAAATTTCCGTTTCATGAATTCAGTATTTCTGCAAACAGAACAAACGTTGCTACCAATGGTACTGAGAACAGAAACGGATTCGGCCTGGGAATTTACAGGTATATTGTTTCGAAAAAGATAATAAATCTCACTTTAGGCTTGGAGTACAACAGAACAAGCCAGTTTAAAAAATCAATGTATGCAGGACATTTTTACAACTTTAACAATGTTACATTAAAAGTTTATAACATTTCTATTCCATTACTCATAAGAATCAGTACGGGAAATAAATTTAAGATTTTTGCAGAAGCCGGCAGTTTTATTGATATTATTCCTTATGCAGAAAAAACCGGAACCTTTAGTGGAATTAATCCTTATACTTATCAATATTCCAGTAACCTCAAAACCGAAAATGCCGGCCTGAACAAAATGAATTTTGGTTTTTCAGGAGGTATCGGATTACTGATTTCTGCTTCAGAATTTGATGTCATTATTAAACCAGACTATATAAAACCGGCGTTAAAATTAAACAACGATACAGAATTTGAAGATATATTTAACAATTATTTCAGAATTGTATTTGCCATAAGATTAAAAGAAAAAACGGGAGACACCCAAAAGTGACTCCCATCCAACTATTATAAACAACATTAATTAAACAGTTTTTTTAACCTTTCCACAGCCGTATCAATCAATTGCACACTGGCAGCCGAATACGACAATCTTGCATAACTCAGAAAGTGTCTGTGCTTGGTAAATGCCCATCCCGGAACAACACAAACACCACTTTCTAACAATATATCCAGCAATTCCTTCTCTCCCCTGTTCTTAAGTTTCTTCATTGCTTCGGAAAAATCGGGATAGACATAAAAAGCACCCTGGGGTTTAACCACTTTAATTCCGTCAATTTCCTTTAACCCCTGGTAAAGCGCATTTCTCCTCAATTCAAATTCATTAATAACACTTGTGAGATCAATATTATATGCATTTACCAGACCCACCTGAAGAGAAGTTGGAACACCTGCTGTATGGGTATATTGAGCTCCATTCATTAATGTTACAGCCATTTTATTTTTCGATGCCGCATAACCCACTCTCAGCCCGGTGGCTGCAAAACTCTTCGAATAGGTATATGTTGAAATAATGTTATAATATCCTTTGCATGCAGCAACACTGGCTGCAGAAATATGTTTCTTTTCATCAAAGACAATGTCTTCGTATGCCTCGTCGGAAATTATAAAAACATCATAAACTTTACATAATTCTACTATTCTTTCCAGTTCTTCATAAGAAAAAACTTTTCCTGTCGGATTGTGAGGATTGTTTACATACAGAAAATCTATTTTTTTAAGAGTTTCTTCCAGGGAAAAGTAATCAATGGTAAAATCTTCTGTAAAAGGAATTTCGAGAAATTTAATATTGCTGTATGGAACAAAATTTTCGATGGCAACACTCCATATAGGCGAAAAACCGGCTCCTGCTTTATTGGCAAACAATTGAAAGGCCAGATTCAATGCTTCCTGTCCCCCTGCCGTAACAATTACATCTTCAGGAACAATGTCGGCAATATTATTTTTTTCGACTAATTTCCTGGCAATAGCTTTTTTAAGCTCTGTCTCTCCTCCTGATTTCGGATACTTTGTTTTTCCATCCACCAGCGCCTGGTTAATGTCTATTATTAATTCCCGGGGAGTTGATAAATCTATTTCTCCTCTTTCGAGATGTATAAATTTTTCTCCATACTTTTTTTCAAACTCGGGTTCTAATCTTCTTGCCTGTTCTGCTATCCGGACGATAGGAGAAATTTCAATGTTATGCAAAGGATGAAAAAACCTTGTTCGGGGCTGAATAACTTTTGCCTGTTCAATTACGTCAGTTTCAATCTGGAATTCCATAGTTTTTATTTTTAAAATTTATTTATTGCAAAAATAACTACTACTCAGTAATATGCAATATTTTATCACACGCTGTTGATATTATTCTTTATTTTATAACATTTTATCATTTTATTTCAACTATTATTGCAATATTATCATTTATTATTTTAAACTATGGCAGAAAACTTTCAACTTGATAGCCTGGATGTAAATATTCTTCAATTGTTAATGACAGATGCAAGAATATCATATCTGGATATTGCCCGTGCAAATAATGTGTCTGGCGCAACTATCCATTTGCGAATGAGTAAATTAGAAAGCGCTGGAATAATTTCAGGAACAAGACTGATTGTAAATCCGGACAAATTAGGTTTCAAATTGTGTGCATTTATAGCCATCAATCTCGAAAAAGGGGGGCTTTATAACGATGCCGTAAAAGTCCTTAAAAAAATAAAAGAAGTTACAGAATGTTGTTACGTAACCGGGGCTTATTCCATGTTTATCAAACTACATTGCAGGGACACATCTCAATTACGTGAAATTTTAAACGAACAGATTCAGAAAATCCAGGGTGTTCAGCGAACTGAAACCTTTATTATTCTTGAACAATCCATTGACAGGCAAATTGAGTTATAGAATTTTTTTATTGACATTTTGTAATTTTTCTGGCAAATAAATTGTGTATTGTCAAATTCTTTTTATATTTGGATGTTGAAATACTAAAATCTGAACACCATGAAAAAATCAATGACATTTTTCGTATTATTCCTGGGTTTTACATTATTCACATTAGCCCAAACCGATATTGCTTTCCATTTTAAAAGCAATAATGGGAAAATTATGATAGAAGAAAAAGGAACATTCAGTATGAATATCGGAATTTCCGGGTTAAAAACCGAATCGGAAGTATCTGCATTTCAAAAAACCATTTCCGGCAATACCATTGTAAGAAACTTTGAAATATCAAATACCTTGTCCGAAAACGGGGAAAGAGAAGCCCGCCTGGTATTAACTTCCAAAGAAAAAGAAAAAATGGTTGAAATACTTAAATCTGCCAATGTAAATAAACTGGTAGTTGATGATAAAGATTATGCTATCGATGAATTTGACAAGATTACTGCTGATTTAAAAGCCAAACAAAAAAAATCTGCAAGTTCCGTTTCAAAAAGTAAATGATATTTCTAAGAAATATAATATTTATTGCCCTGCTCTTGTGGGGCAATTTCGTTTTAGGACAAAATGAAAAGGAATATAAAAACCTTACATGTTATTTCTATACTTCTTCAGAGAACACATTCTTTGTACAGAAAAACGATGAAAAAATTCTTGATTTTATGGTTACCGGGTTATTAAATTCCGATCAGTGCAGTTTTTTTTCGAGTTCATTTATAATAAGAAAAGGGGTATATGAAATAACCGTTTCAGATAGTCTTCCCAATGGAAAAAGATCTGTACATTGCCGCTTTCATAAAGGATACAGCACTTATAACCTGGCCAGTATATTACAATATTTTTTCGAAATTCCCAATGTTTACCTCAACGATAAAGAAATTCCGACAGTAACACTCCAAACTCAATTTGGAAACGAGTAAGTTCCAGCATTTTGAATTCTGTCTTTTTATTTTAAAAAAAATTATTTTTTCTATAAATAATTGTTTAGTTTTGACTTATAAAATTTTTCACTAAAACTACTTTGTTATGGGTAAAGGCGATCGTAAATCCCGGAAAGGGAAAATTATTATGGGTTCCTTTGGCGTAAGAAGATTGCGCAAAAAACGCAGAGCCGTAATTGTTAAACCTGTTAAAGAGAAAGCCAGAGAAGTTGTAACAGAAGTAAAACAGGAAATTGTACCGGAAGTTATTGCAGCAAAAGAGGTGAAGCCAAAAGCTAAAACTCCTGCAAAAACGCAACCTAAAGCTAAAGCCAAGGAGAAAGCAGAACCCAAAGAAGCTCCAAAAGCTAAAAAAACCAAAAAAGAAGAGTAAAATTGTCCCGGTAACGCCGGGACTTTTTATTTTTGTATAATTCTTGTCAGGTTAAAAACTCAGGATAAATTTAATGAACTGGGCTGAATTTCAAATCCAGGCTGATAGTATTATCAGGAGGTACAGAACGGCTATTCTGGGTGCCTTATTAGCTCATGCTTTATTTTTATTAATTCTTGTTCTGATTGAAATTTCAAAACCAGAAATACAAAGCAAAACAGAAATGACTGTTGAATTAACTCCCGACATTGAGCCCATTATCCCAAAAACAGAAAATACGGAACCTGAAAATATAAACACAGGTGAAGATCTTAAAAATATTGAATCCAATGCCGGCGACCGGAATAAGAGTTTCGACGATTACTATCGCGAAGCACAGGATATTGTTGATAAAGGTTCCGCCAAAGAATCGTTTAAAGCCAATGATTATTCTGATTTAAGAAACCTGGCAAAAGATTATACCAAAGATTTCCAGGTAAATATCAATGACGACAATAAAAACAACCCGGCAAACCCTTCTTCTGCCAATTCAAATAACAACAGTAAAAACACATATGCCGGCAATACTGTTATTTCTTATAATCTGGGCGGCCGGAAAGCAAGCCGTTTACCTGTCCCGGCATATCAATGCCTCGGAAGCGGGGATGTAAATATTGAAATATGGGTCAATCAGAAAGGACAAGTAACATCTGTGTCAATACTATCGGCAAACACAACGCTTAACGAAGACTGCCTGTCAGAAGCTGCGCGCAAAGCCGCTCTGAACTCGCGGTTTGCCATTGACTTAAAAGCGCCTGCTTCGCAAAAAGGAACCATTAATTATAAGTTTGTACAGCAATAAAAACAGGTATCTGTCCTACCAAATAGGTCTTAGTTGAAAGGGTTTTTTTATAA
This sequence comes from Bacteroidota bacterium, assembly GCA_037441645.1. Classification (GTDB taxonomy): domain Bacteria; phylum Bacteroidota; class Bacteroidia; order Bacteroidales; family GWA2-32-17; genus GWA2-32-17. The sequence goes on along the minus strand of JBBIRU010000012.1, from coordinate 165,605 downwards.
GCTCAGATTCTGAGGTAACAATCCGTGTAGCTTAACTACTGAAGTTCCCTACTTCACCGAAAGTAACCAGGGAATGGGTTCAACTGTAAAATAAAACACCACCTTATAAATAACTCTACGGGCAATCAAACCCTTTAGATGTTTTCTGGAATTTATATTTTATGGAACACTCAATTGCTTTAAAATTTGATGCTTTTTTATTGGATGAAAACCCAACTTCTGATTCATAGGTAACCCAACAGATAATTTATTGAAATAAAATATAAATTATAAACCATAAAGTTTGACTGGATAAATTTGGCAAAATATGATTTATTATGGCAAGTAAAAGTTTCAAATGCAACCGATTTAATTAACTTATTTTCATTGGCAAAAAGATACCTGCATTCCATACCAGTCATTGCCAATAAATCGGATACTTGTTCATTAATTAACAACGTATACATCCATTTGAGATTATTAAATAACCTCCCGGCAATATCTATAAAGTAAACTTTTCGGGAATATTGATCTTTATAATTAAAGTCGACAGTGTAACGTGGAGTATTAATATGATATAATGAATATCCTACAGATGCTCTGAATTTTTTCTCTTTATAATTTAAGTAACCTCCTCTGAAGTTTGCAACAATACCAAAACCACAATCAAAATTCAGAAAAGACTCTTTAGAAAATGTTTCCTGTGAATCAATACTCGGATCATATTTAAATCCATTGTACTGAGTTCCCCATTTATAAGCATTGTAATTGACATTATTCAGCATTGTCCCTGCATATAAAGATGTTCCCAAGTGGATATTCTTATTGATTTTTACAGTGCTTGTAACTGAAAATAATAATTGATTTCTTATTAAAGAACCATTGGATATGTTATCAGACAAAATCAAAGAATTTAATACAAGAGGAGATTTTTTTCAATTTGCCAGGGAAAATATTTATTATAACTTATTGCAGATGTAGTTAGTGTTTTTGAATTGTTTTTTTAATTGAAGCAAAGTAAGTTGTCCAAATTGTTAAATTTCAAAACAAAGTTAAAAAACATAAAAGCAACAAAACTTTAATTTTTAGTAAGGAAATTATCAACATAGATTTTGTCCTGTACATTCGTTGGTTTGCGACACGGAAAAAGTTCCGCTGAGAATAATAAAGCAACTGATATCTATGGAATATGTATGTTATTTTCAATTATTACTAAATATTGTAAATTATTTACATGGTTATGTTTTTACATAAATAACTCTTGGTTATCTTTACCATAAAATATACTCTGTATAATGAAATTTCCCTATTCTGACGAACAGGTAATAGAAGGAATCAAAGCAAGAAATGGTACTGTATTGAGATTTCTGTACTCAGAATATAGGGAAAAAACAATTGATTATGTGACACATAACTCAGGAAGTGTAAACGAAGCTGAAGATGTTTTTCAGGATGCAGTTGTAAAAGCATATCAGGAAATCATGAAAAATGATTTCGTTTTAAAGAAAACATTCAATGCCTACTTCATGAGTATTTGCAGAAACACCTGGATATATGCAGTAAAACTGAAAAACAAACAGATTTCTCCTGAAAATTTTCAGAAAGAATTAACAGAAACAAATCTTTTTGAAGAATATAAGAATGAGCAGTTGCAAAAACTCACATGGAACTTATTCAGACAACTTAATGAGGATTGTCAAGCGGTATTAGATATGTATTATTTTCAAAAAAAAGCAATGATAGAAATTGCATATCGAATGGATTATAAAAACGAACAAATAGCAAAGAATAAAAAATACAGGTGTCTGGAGTATTTAAAAGAACAAATAAAAAATCATCCTGTCTATAAAAGTCTGAGCAATGAATAAAGAAGAACGTACCATATTAATTGAGCAATATCTTGATGGAGAACTTCGGGGTGATGATTTGAGAAAATTTGAATGGCAGCTTCAAAATGACAAAGAATTTGCACAGGACTATTATCTTCAGAAAGAGATCAGGGTTGCGTTAACCAATAGGGATATTATTGACTTACGGGAAAAACTAAACGATATCAGGGAAGATTTTGAAAAAGAAAAACCATTTGCAAGAAAAAGAAAACCGGTATTATTATATGCGTTTTGCACGATAATAATAATATTTGTTATTTCTACAATATGTATTTTAGAGAAACCATATACCAACGATGAATTATATGAAAAGTATTACGAACATTACGATGCCGGAATCCGAACACGAGGTGTAGTAGAAACCACTACTGATATTTTTATTCAGGCCTTAAGAGAATATGACAATCAGGAATATTCTGAAGCTTTGGAATTATTCAATCAGATTACAGATACAGCACAATTCTTTGTTCCTAAAGAATATTTTACAGGACTCTCGTACATGGGATTGAAAAAATTCGATGAAGCAATCAGGCATTTCGATAATGTAAGTTCCGATAAACAAAGTGTTTATTACGAAAATGCAATATGGTACACAGGCTTATGTTACCTTAAAAAAAATCAAGCTAATCAGGCGATTCAACAATTCAGAAAACTGCTGAATAAGGATTCATACTTACATAAACGTGCTTCTGAGATATTAGAAAAGATGAAATAAAATTTTCTTTTTATCTCATTCATATTCAGTACAATTTAAAATTATTTTACTTTTTCCTGTTTTTTAGTGGTTACCTTTTGAATTTTCGTACTCAATAATAGTATGGGAGATTTAAAAAGTAAAACATAAAATAAAAAGACTTCTTTAAAAAATAATATTTAAAATTTAAATAAGATGAACGATATTATTAAAATCAGTAGTTGGATTAAACCTTATATTCCCCATATTACCAATGATAATATCAGTAAATTATGCGCCACCCAGGATGTTGAATGTCTATGTGCCTATCTGGTTGATTTTATTAATCAAAAACAAACTAAAATATTTTCCAAACAATGTAAAATAAAAAATGAACAGGAAATTTTAAAACCTCACATAATTAAAGATTTTAATTATGAAATTAATAGAAAGATAGATCATTGTAAACAATGTAAATATTCAAAAAATCCGAATATTGTGTCCATTGAACAACTCAGTTCAGGTTTTACATTATTTTTAATAGTAAGTTCTGAGAACGCGTATTTTTTTAATGAAAACGGAACAATCATCCGGGAATTTAATCATTCTATGGAAAGATTACTCTATCACTATAAAATGGAGTGCCTGAATTCAAAAATTAATAAAATTGAATCAGGACCAAGGATTGGGATAAGTGAAAAGGATGGTACTTTTTTTTGTTATTCTTCTGAAATTATTTATTGTGAAGCAGATAAAAATTATACCTGTTTATTTTTCAGAGATGGGTCAAAGAAACTTTTAGCAAAATCCTTATCAAGGATCGAAAAAAATCTTTTGAAATATGATTGCTTTATAAAGATTCACAAATCAACCATTGTGAACAAGAATTATATAGTTAAAATTCAAAATAACACTTTACATATGGATGATGGTTCGATACATGAAATTGCTTTACGAAGAAGAAATGAAATTAAGAAAAAACTGACGATTTTATAAAATTTTTTCTTCGGCCGGAATAAATAAAGAACCAAAATTGTTCAGGCAAATTATTTGCCGCTTACAGTATATACCTGGTTTGCAAAAGTGCCTTGTATAGTATCAAAAATAGTTTCAGATATATCAGATGTTATGAAAGAAAAACTTCCTGAAACTTTTTTATTGGCAGCATCGCACGAGGTTATCTGAACATAACCCTGAATGGTATCGCTGAATGTCATATGATAATCAGACATACTAAGTAAATAGGTGCCAAGCGCTCCATCGCAATAGGTTGCTCCACCGATATCCTGGCAGGATGTGTTAGGTCCTATAGTTTGGGTATCATACTTTTTTACAAGTATCCCGTTTGCCGGAGGATTTTGCCAGTTCCAGTTTGATACAGTTAAAATTAAAGTTTTTCCGCTATCAAAAGACCCTCTTATATCCAGTCGCTTTCCTTGCTGGCCTCCCTGACTTGCAGATATTAGAGTATTGTTAAATGAAGTGGCTGTATAATTAATACCGTTAACTTTAAAACTCATAGTCGCTGTTGTGGTATTATTATTATTTGAATTACTTGGAGTTGTTTCTTCTTTATCTTTTTTACAAGAAACAATGGTGATTAAACCTGCAAAAAGCAGAAAAATAAGCTTTGTTTTCATATATTATTCGTTTTATGTTATTGCAAAAGTAATAAAATTTATGAAACAATATTAAAATTGTTATTATAACGATGTATAAACGGCAGAATATTATTAACACAGAAAATAAACGTTTTACGTATTGAAATAATGGAGTTCTCTTTAATCCAATGTGAAATAATAATATATTCCTATTCTGCCATCTGGATATTTATTCCGGCAATAACATAGTTCCCGCTTTCCTTACTTATTTTATATGTCTCAATGGTGTTTAATCTGGAGTGTTTAACCTTATAAGTAAGAGTAATGCGACTCTCCTCGCCAATTTCGCTTTCCGAGGTACTGTCGGTTAACTCAAAATCTTGTACAGGCCCGGTGGCATCAATAATCTGTTTAAATTTCTGAAGACGTACTTCTTTAGGTTCGCTGGTGCTGAAATCGTTAGAATACAGATCGGCAAGTTTTTCAAATTCTTCATTACCAATAAGACCAATTGCTGTTTCTGCCGCTTTTTTGGCTTTGCCTGTTTCCATATCCTGCCCGGCACATGCATATAAAAATATAGTAATCAGAATAATAAATGTAAAATTTTTCATATGTTAACTTTTTATTTCTCAAATTTACAAAATTGATTTTCAATAATTAATATTTGGAATCAATTTAAATTACTAAACGAATCAATTATTTCGGTATCTGAATACTTGAATTAGAAAATCCTTTATTAAATTTGTATCAGAAAATGAATATATTTTATTTACTTATAGGAGCCAGTTTATTTGCCGCCCTGATTTTTCTGGGAGCTTTTATCTGGGCTGTACGTTCCGGTCAGTTTGATGATGATTATTCGCCATCGGTTCGTATTCTTTTCGATGATAATGACGATTTTGAAAATAACGAAAATACAAATCAATAATTTATGGAATCTCAAAGAATATTTTATGACAACAAGATTGTAAAAATGTTCATTTATGCAGTCCTTCTGTGGGGAGTTGTCGGACTGTTGGTTGGTCTGGTTGCAGCCCTGCAGCTAAGTTTTCCGGTCTTTAATTTTAAACTTTCATTTTTGAGTTTTGGAAGAGTAAGACCGGTACATACCAACGCCATTATTTTTGCTTTTATAGGCAATGCCGTTTTTGCAGGAATTTATTACTCGCTTCAGAAACTTTTAAAAACAAGAATGTTCAGCGATACCTTGAGCAAAATTAATTTCTGGGGCTGGCAGTTTATTATTGTGTGCGCAGCCGTTACATTACTCTCCGGTATGACTACGGGGAAGGAATATGCCGAACTCGAATGGTGGATTGATATTTTAATAGCTGTTGTATGGGTTGTTTTTGGGTGGAACATGATTGGAACTATCGTCATACGCCGCGAAAAACATATTTATGCAGCCATCTGGTGGTATCTTGCAACATTTATCGGGATTGCCATTCTTCACGTTGTAAATTCATTTGAATTACCCGTTTCTTTTTTTAAAAGCTACACCATATATGCCGGGGCGCAGGATGCAGTAGTGCAATGGTGGTACGGGCATAATGCCGTCGCTTTTTTTCTGACAACTCCTTTCCTCGGTCTTATGTATTATTATTTGCCCAAAGCTGCCTCCAGGCCCATTTATTCTTATAAACTTACTATCATTCATTTCTGGGCACTTATATTTTTATATATGTGGGCAGGGCCTCACCATTTGTTATACCAGGCCTTACCCGATTGGGTTCAGGCTTTGGGAGTAACATTTTCTATAATGTTACTGGCGCCTTCGTGGGGTGGTATGATAAATGGTTTGCTGACACTTCGCGGTGCATGGGATAAAGTTCGCGACAGTGCAACATTAAAGTTCATGGTTGTGGCCGTTACGGCATATGGAATGTCAACATTTGAAGGACCTATGATGTCCCTGAAAAATGTGAATGCCATAAGCCACTTTTCCGATTGGACAGTTGCACATGCACACATAGGCGGAATGGGCTGGAATGCAGGATTAATTTTCGGAATGTTTTACTGGCTGGTTCCACGGATTTTCCGTACAAAATTATTTTCTGCCAGGCTTGCCAATACTCATTTCTGGATTGCAACCATCGGAATCCTGTTATATGCAATACCCTTATACTGGTCTGGTATAACACAATGGCTTATGTGGAGGGAATACACACCGGAAGGATTCCTTGCTTATCCTAACTTTCTCGAAATTGAAAACAGGATAATATCCATGTATCATTTCAGGGTACTGGGCGGACTGCTCTTTTTTACTGGTTTTCTGCTATTTGTTTTTAATATGTTTAAAACCATTAAAGTCGGATCAGTGGTCGATAACGAAGAAGCAATGGTGCCCGAAAGAGTAATAAGCGAAAGAAGAAAAGCGGCTGGCGAAACTATTCATCGTTTGCTCGAAAGAAAACCGGTACGTTTTGCCATAATAGCTTTTGTTGCATTAGCTATCGGCGGTGCTGCAGAAATTATCCCGATGATTTTTATAAAATCAAATGTGCCTGTTATTTCTACGGTAACACCGTATACGCCACTTGAACTGGAAGGAAGGGATTTTTATGTTTCAGAAGGATGTTACAATTGCCATTCACAAATGGTGCGCCCGTTCCGCTGGGAAACCGACCGTTACGGAGAATATTCGAAAATCGGTGAATTTGTTTACGATCATCCGTTCCAGTGGGGTTCGCGCCGGACAGGCCCGGACCTGGCAAGGGCAGGGGTAGAGTCAAGCTCGGTATATAAAAATGCAGTGTGGCATTATAAGCATTTTACCGACCCCACATCCTTAAGCAAAGGATCAATCATGCCAACATACAAATGGTTCCCCGAAAATGAAATCAATCTTGAAGAAACACCTGCTAAAATAAGAGCAATGCAGGCACTGGGAGTTCCTTATCCCGAAGGATACGATAACAAGGCAGTGCCCGATTTGAAAGCACAGGGGCAGACAATCTCAGACGAACTGAAAGCCGGGGGAATTACCGTTTCACCAACATCAGAAATGGTAGCAGTTATTGCATATCTTCATAAAATGGGCAGGGATATAACCGTAAAAAGGTAACTATATGGAATTTGTTAGTAACATACTAAAAAAAGAAAACATGGCCATTCTTTTGAATGCTGCCGGCCTTGTGATTTTTATTGTCTTTTTTATTGTTGTGCTGATAAGAACCTATAGAATGCCTGATTCAAAGGCCGAAAAAATTAAAAAAACTATTTTAGAAAATTAACATTTGAAATTAACCTAAATTAAAGTCAAATGACAAACGATAAGGAAATACATAACGACGATCAGGTAAAATATAATGAAAAGTACGATAAAAATATTACCGATCATGAATATGATGGCATTAGAGAGCTTGATAACCATCCTCCTATGTGGATTATGGCAATATTTTTTATAACTATTCTTTTTGCTTTGTTATATGCATCTCATTATTTCTGGTTCGGGCAGGGTGAAAAACAGGAAAAGGAATATGTTACCCAGGTTGAAGAATACAATCAGCAGTTTAAACAAAGTACCGCAGGTGGCGGAGAATTGGCATCGTTAACGGATGATGCTTCTATAAACGAGGGAGCTTCCATATTTAAAGAGATGAATTGTTTTGCCTGTCATGGAATGAATGGAGAAGGGAATGCTGTAGGACCAAATCTTACCGATAACTATTGGATCAACGGATGTGATTTTAACAGCGTATTTAATACTATCAAAAACGGAAAGCCTGCCAAGGGGATGACTCCGTTTAAAATGCAACTGAGCGATGAAAGGATTCAGAAAGTGGCAAGCTTTGTTTTTAATAAACTGAAAGGTTCCCATCCTGACAATCCCAAAGCGCCCCAGGGAGAGGAATGTAAATAATACATCATGAGCGAATCCGAATCGTTTCGCGAACGGCCAATAAATATCGATAGTACAGGACGAAGAAAATGGGTGTATGCTAAAAATCCCCGTGGAAAATGGTTCCGGTGGAGATTTGTTATTGCTCTTATTCTTCTTGCTTTCTTAATTGCCGCCCCTCTAATCAGGTATAATGGCGAGCCATTCATGTTGCTCGATATTATTCACCGGAAATTTATCCTGTTCGGAACCATTTTCTGGGCACAGGACACTTTTATCCTGGCTGTACTCATGCTTGGTTTTGTGTTTTTTGTCATTCTTTTTACCGTAACTTTTGGCCGTTTATGGTGTGGTTTTGCCTGCCCACAGACCATTTTTCTTGAGATAATTTTCCGGAAAATTGAATACCTGATCGAAGGAGATTACAAAGAAAGGTACGAATCGGATAAGCTGCCGCTTACCATTACCAGGTTTATAAAGAAAACAATCAAGCATATCCTGTTCTTTGTTGTAGCCGTACTTATTACCAACCTTTTTCTGTTATGGTTTGTGGGTCCCGGTGAGCTGAAGAAAATTATTACCGATTCATTGCAGTTGCATGTGCAGGGATTTTTAATCATGCTTGTTATTTCCGGAATATTTTACTGGATTTATGCTTTTTTCCGTGAACAGATATGTACGATGGTTTGTCCCTATGGCCGGATGCAGGGAGTTTTACTGGATAAACGTTCCATTATAGTTGCCTATGATTATAAAAGAGGCGAACCCAGGGGAACAAAAGACGGAGGCGATTGTGTGAATTGTTTGCATTGTATCTCGGTTTGTCCGACAGCAATTGATATCAGGAATGGAACACAACTCGAATGTATAAACTGTACCGCCTGTATTGATGAATGCAACTCTGTTATGGAGAGAGTTAAAAAACCCACTGGTCTTATTCGTTTTGATTCGGTTGAGGGCATAGAAAACGGGCATAAAACAATCTGGAATACACGAAACAGGGCTTATTCAGTTGTTCTTATACTATTGATTGGATTTTTTGTTTTTTTAATTAGTACACGTTCCGAAATAGAAACAAGTATCCTTAAGACTCCCGGCAGCCTGTATCAGGTTGTGGAAAACGGAGATATAATGAATATTTACAATATAAAGATTATAAACAAAACACATAGCAATTTTTTTCTTAACATAAAATTGTTGTCACATAAAGGAAAAATACAAATGGCAGGAAAAGAAATCGTATTACATGGCCATGAATCTTTCGAATCGGTAATCCTTGTTACCATACCCGGAGATCAGCTTAACAGGGGTTCCAATACCGTTGAATTTGGCATGTATGAAAAAGAGAAGCTGCTCGAAAAATACAGCACCTCATTTCCGGCGCCATAGTCAGATTTAAAATTAAAATATTTATCTTTAAGAAAAAAAACATGAAATTCAACTGGGGCACGGGTTTATTTATTTTTATCCTGGTTTTCCTGGGACTGTGTATCACATTCATGATTTATGCCTTTCGTCAGAATATTAACCTGGTGCAGGAAGGATATTATGAAAAAGGAGTTGACTTCGACCGGGAGAAATCATCAGCAGAGCGTTCCGTTTTATTTTCCGGTCAAATTAATATAGATAACATAAACAATCACGTAGTTGTTGCTTTTCCCGATAGTTTTATGAACGATGTACGGGATGCGGAAATATTATTCTATCGCCCGTCCGACAATCATAAAGACGTAACGGTGAAACTTACCGGCGATACTCTTGTATTACCCAGAGAAAAATTTATTCCCGGACGCTACATAGTCAGGATTTCATGGATAAAGAATAAGGAAGAGTTTATAGTAGAAAAAGAATTTTCTGTTAAGTAACCAGTATGGAAATTGTTTTTGCAGGATTTGTTCTGGGATTTATTACCAGTTTTCATTGTGCCGGCATGTGCGGACCCATTGCACTGGCGCTTCCTCTTTCCGGAAATTCAAAAATCAGGAAAACCTTTGCCGGAATCATTTATAATCTTGGAAGAACATTTACCTATGTACTGGCCGGAATGATTTTTGGCCTGGCCGGTCAGGGTTTTAATATGCTCGGATTTCAGCAATTGGTGTCCGTTGTTAGTGGTTCACTTATGATCGTTGTTGCCCTGCTTCCTTTGTTGTTTAATACCAGTATCGAAAAGGGTTTTTCTAAAATTGCATTTACAAATTTTATCAGGAAAGGATTTCAGAAATTGTTTTCAGCGGAATCTGTGTTCGGATTATTTGTTATTGGCTTATTGAATGGTTTATTGCCCTGCGGTCCGCTATATACAGCTCTTATCGCAGCAACCGGCACAGGCTCTGTTATTCAGTCTGTTCTTTTTATGCTGTTATTTGGTCTTGGAACAATTCCAATGTTATTGGCAGTGACAATGGCCGGAAATTTTCTGAGCCAGGATATCCGGAAAAAAGTCAGAAATTTTTTACCCGTTCTGATGATACTGATGGGAATCTTGTTTATCCTGAGGGGAGCCAATCTTGGAATTCCCTATTTCAGCCCCGATAAGGAAAAGATTAAATCCGGCTATGAAAATGCATTACGGGATTCGGTAACAACAACTGAAACACATGAATGCTGTAAAAAGCATGTGGATTGCTGTTCAAAGAAATAACATATGAGCAGGGAAAACTCTTGTGTACATTGTGGTTCCGATTGCGGAAGAGAAATTATTCTCCTGGGAGATAAAAAATTCTGTTGTGAGGGATGCAAAACGGTGTACCGGATATTGAATGAAAACAGGTTATATAAATATTACCAGATCGGGAAAACCCCCGGAATAAGGGTTGATGAAAACGAATATAACAATAAATACTCTTTTCTTGACAGGGATGATCTGAAAGAAAAATTCTTCGAATTCCGGAACGGAACCATTGTAAAAGTCACTTTCTATATCCCGGCAATACATTGTGCGTCGTGCATATGGCTTCTCGAAAATCTTTCAGCGCTTGACAGGGGAATCCGCAGTTCCAGGGTAAACTTTGTTAAAAAAGAAGTTTCGGTAGTTTTTGATGAAGCAGAAATTAACCTGAGAAAGCTTGTGGAACTCCTGGTCTCTGTTCATTATATACCAGATATCTCACTTCAGACACTTGAAAAAAAAGGAAAAACAAATCCCAATAAAAAACTCCTTTATAAAATCGGCGTAGCCGGTTTTGTTTTTGGAAATGTAATGTTATACAGCTTACCCGAGTATTTTAATAAAGGAAAAGTAGAAGGGACCCTGGGCGATTTTTTCAGCATCCTGAGCTATGTGTTAATACTGCCTGTTGTTTTTTATTGCGGCAACGATTACCTTATTTCTGCCTGGAAAGCATTAAGAAGAAAAACGGTTAATATCGATCTTCCTATTGCAATTGGAATCCTGGGATTGTTTTTACAGACTTCCTGCGTGGTTTTTACCGGCGAAGGCCAGGGGTATTCCGATAGTCTTTCGGGTCTGCTGTTTTTTCTTTTAACCGGCAGGTATTACCAGGGAAAAACTTACGAAGCGCTGGCTTTCGACAGGGATTATAAATCGTATTTCCCCGTAGCAGTAACAAAGATTTATAACGGAACGGAAGAAAGAATTTTACTGAACGAAATTAAAACCGGCGACGAAATTCTTATCCGTAACAAAGAACTGATTCCTGCTGATTGTAAAATAATAAACGGAACAGCCAGTATTGATTACAGCTTTGTTACAGGCGAGTCGGCTCCTGTGAGAAAAGAGGCTGGTGAATTTGTTTATGCCGGGGGCCGGCAGAGCGGAAGCGCCATTACGATAAAGGTAGAAAAGGAAGTTGAACAGAGCCACCTGACAAAACTCTGGAACCAGGACGAATCCCGGGACGAAACAAAGGTTACGTTGAAAAGAATTCTCGACAGGTTAAGCAGGTATTTTACAGTAATAATAATTTTAATCGCCCTTGCCGGAAGCGCTTATTGGTTTTATTTTGGTGAAGCTAAAACAGCCATATTTGTATTTACGGCAGTTCTTATAATTACATGCCCGTGCGCCCTGGCTATGTCTGTTCCTTTTACCTTTGGAAATGCAATGCGGGTTCTGGGCAATGCTGGATTTTATATTAAAAACAGCGAAGTGATAGAAAAACTTACACATATTGATACGGTTGTTTTTGATAAGACCGGAACCATTACAAGGCCCGATCAGAACAGGATTGAATTTTCGGGCTTCCCCCTTACGAATGATGAACAGATAGCGGTTGCTTCACTTTGCAAACAATCTACCCATCCCCTGAGCGCTGCCTTGGTAAATTATTATGAAAACCATGTTCCGGCACATCCCGGGCATTTTGTGGAAATTTCAGGAAAAGGGATATTTGGCAAGGTGAATGGGCTCGAAATAAAGCTGGGCTCAGAGGAATTTGTAACAGGAAAACTTCCTGAAAAGAAAAAAAACAGTTCCGTTGTTTTTGTTTCTGTAAATGCTGAGGTCAAAGGATATTTTACTTTTTATAACAAATATCGCGAAGGATTTTACGATGTAATACAGGGGCTGAAAAAACATTTTGAATTATACCTTCTTTCGGGTGATAACGATGGAGAAAAGGAAAATCTGAAAACGTTCTTTCCTGAAGAAAATATGCGTTTTAATCAAAGCCCCCGTGATAAAAAAACATTTATTGAACAGTTGCAGAAACAGGGCCGGAAAGTGCTGATGACCGGCGACGGGCTGAACGATGCAGGCGCCCTGATGCAGGCCGATGTAGCCCTTACCGTTGCCGGCGATATTTATCATTTCTCTCCTGCCGGGGATGCTATCCTTGAAGCCTCAAAATTTGCCAGGCTGGAAATGTTTGCCAGGTTTATAAAAAAAGCGATGAACATTGTTAAAATTAATTTTGTAATTTCTTTTCTTTACAATATTATAGGTATTTCATTTGCATTAACCGGAACATTATCACCCGTAGTAGGTGCCATATTAATGCCTGTCAGTTCCGTTTCGGTGGTGACATTTGCTACTTTTGCCACAAGGTTTGCGGGCAGGAAACTATAAAATAACATGTTTATTTCTTGTTTTTAAAACTGTTATTGTTTATATTTGGAAATAAATATTTATATGCGGTTATAAGTATTTTAACCGGTTGTAAGAGTTTTGAGTTAGGTTTAGCCACTAGTTAGGCACAATTATACAGATTAGGATTCTCAGTTAAATTAGTGTTCTAAAGAAAATTATGACAAAATATTAATAAATTTGAACCAGAAAAAATAACTTACGCAATATAAATCCGAAATATAAAAAGCATAATATGAATATAGACGTTGGAAAACTAATCGAGAATGTCTCCAAAATTCGTTTGAAAGGAGGAATTTTTACTAAAGCTAGTACCGTATTAATCGTTGTAGCAGTTTCTATTTTTGGAATCGCTGCATTAGCTGGTAATATTTGGGTAAGTGGCGCAGCTATTGGACTTATTTTTATTATGACAATGGTCATACTTTGGCGGTTGATAAATTTTGCCAATAAAAATCCCCAAGCTGCAATTTTAGAAGGTGCTGAATTTTTAGTCCATGAGCAAATTCAATTAGCTGCAAAAGGTGTAGAATCAATCCCTCAATCTCTTTCAAGCTTAATAGAAGAGACGCCTATAATAGTTGACACCAAATCACAGCAGTTAGCTAATCAGCCAGACGATTCAACAGAAAAAGGAAAGGAGGAAACCAATGGCTAATGGGAAATTTTACCATGTTTATTTATCTCCAAAATTTGGAGTGAGCATGAATACAATAGAAAAGAAAATGAATCTTGCTCTTGATTGGTTCAAATATGATAAGAATAACTGGATAGTATATTCGACTTCCTCAATGGAAAAACTAATGACACGTTACAAGCCTTTAGTTGAACCAAGTGGAAGCCTTTTTATTTGTGAAATAAATATAAAAAACAGAAACGGTTGGATGAATAAAAACTTTTGGGACTGGTTAAAGAAAAATAGAGACAATTAATAATTGTGCCTAACAATATGCAAATATAGTGTCGGGGAGCGTTCGACCATCAACAGCGAATTCTCGCATGACCGTCACGTCCTGCCGGACGCTGACGCTCACCGAAAATCCGCTACGAAAATCTACACTGAACCGTTAGGCTTAATTCTTCAGATTAGGAAACCCAATTAAATTCATGAGCTAACGTTTAAAGAAAAATACAGGTATCAATATGACAAATTTGAAGGAAATTTTGAAAATCAGGAACTCGCTGGAATTCAACAGTTATTTTAACCGTTAGTCAGAATTTAATAAAGAAAACAACATAATATAAAAAAAGCTAAATATGAAAAAACAAAAAGTAGTTTCAGTAAATGTTTTATCTAGGACTTCTGGAGGAGAGACAGCAGGATTCAAAGAACTTGAATTCACTATTATCAACAAATATCTTGACGAAGGTTATAAAGTTGTACAAGTATATCAAATTGCTCCAAGCCCACAACTTTATGTAGTGACTATAACATTTGTATTAGAGAAAGATGACAACAATTGATTTTCTGCGAGAATATATTAGCACATTCGTTCCTGTATTGGTTGCGATTGTATCAGTTCTAGTATTGATAAAGGCACGGTCTGTAAAATTTGGTCAAATTAACATTGACCTTAATAAGGATTCTAGTAAAAATCAAGACACAGAAACTGAAACTAATATCACATCAGAAATTGGACTTTCTACAAATGAGAGACAATTTATACTTCTTAAACAATACCATTCACAAGGTTTATCGCAAGCAAGAATTAGTTTTTGGTTTAGTTTAATTTTTGCTGCTTTAGGATTTGCTGTAATAGTAATCGCAATACTAACAGTCGATAAAGAAAAATCTTTTTGGACACAAAGTAATTCAATAATTTCGATAATATCTGGTACAATAATAGACTCTGTTTCAGCTTTATTCTTTGTTCAGTCAAATAAAAGTAGAGAATTAATGGCAAACTTTTTTGAAAAGCTTAGAGCTGACAGAAAAATAGAAGAATCACTTAAATTGTGTGACGAGATTCCAGATGAGTTTCTTAGAAGTAAATTAAAACTTGTATTATCTCTTCATTTTGCAGAGATTACCCCAAGTGATAATATTATATCAATGGTATTTAGAGAATTGCAGGAAAGTAAAAATGGAGAATAAACTAAGCCTAACACAGTGCAAATGTCATGGCGGGGAGCGTAACGGTTCTATCTGCGGATTCTCGCATGACCGTCACGTCCTTTGGACGCTGACGATCACCGAAAATCCGCCACGAACATCTGCGCAAAACCGTTAGGTGCAAAACATTAAATTAAAAAACTTTAAATATGAAAAAGATATTTTCAACATTGGGAATTACATTTATTGTAATTATAAATTCATTCTCACAAAACAATAACAGTAAACTTGCGCTTGAAGTAAGATACCCCATGCCACAAGGTGATAACTTTATCAATCGGGCATTTGGAACAGGGTATTCTGGAGAATTTGATTTTGGACTAGATTATACCTTTTATAACAATTCGAATTTTAAATATGGTTTAATACTCTATTCCTCATATTTAAATTTAAAAGTTGGAGATGTCGACTTGAATATAATCAGCCCAAAAGTCAAATTTGAATATGATATAAATATTACCAAAGTCTCTATTATCCCACAACTTAGTGTCGGATATTCATTCCTGCGATTTAAAGCACCATTGGTTGACCAATTTGGCAATCTTATCCCATCAATAGTTTATAAAGAAAATCATGAAGGATTATCTATTAAAGCTGCAACAAAATTATTGTTTTTTAATCACAAAAATTTAAATTTTTATGTATCTATTTCATACGAATTCACTAAACTTAGAGAGAAAGATACATTTGATAATATAAAGTACAATAGAAATGTTGAATTAATCTATCCAGGTTTAGGGATTCAATGGAAATTTAAAAAATAATGTTCAGTGCCTAATATCGTGCATATTTCATAGCGGGTTCGTGCCGGTTCAATCGGCGGTCCCGATGCTTCGGGACTCGCATGACCGTCACGTCCTCCCGAAGGCTCGGGACGGACGCTGATGTTCACCGGAATCCGCTACGAAAACATGCACCAATTCGTTAGGGACTATTGTTGTGAGAAATGCAACCACTAAATAATATAACTTATAGTGAATAATATCACTAAAAGTTATATCTTTGTAAGAAAAAAGATATGTATTTCAGAACACTGACGGATAAAATAAAAAAACGTATTGGCTCAGGTAAAGCCATTATTCTAATGGGACCAAGACAAGTTGGCAAAACAACTTTAATTGAAACTATTTTGAATAAAAAAGACTATTTGCTTCTAGACGGCGATGACCCAAAGACCAAAACTATATTAACACACCCAAATACTGAACAAATCAGGACAATAATTGGGAAAAATAAAATAGTATTTATAGATGAAGCCCGGAGAATTGAAGGAATAGGTCTTACAATGAAAATTATAACTGACAGATGTAAAGATATCCAATTATTTGCAAGCGGTTCATCATCTTTTGACTTATCAAATAAAATTAATGAACCGTTGACAGGTAGAAAATGGGAATATCAATTATTTCCAATTTCCTGGGAGGAGTATGAAAATCATCACGGATACTTATATTCTGAGCAACAACTTGAAAACAGGCTGTTATATGGCTTTTATCCTGATGTTTTAAATAACCATGGAGATGAAATTAGTATTTTAAAAAATTTAGTAAACAGCTATCTGTACAAAGATATTCTTTCTTATTCCGATATCAGGAAGCCGGAAATCCTTGAAAAACTTGTGCAGGCTTTAGCCCTTCAGATCGGAAACGAAGTTAATTATTCCGAATTAGCACAAACTGTAAATGTTGACAAAAACACAATTAGTAAATACATTGATATTTTACAAAAAGGATATATTGTGTTTAAACTTGGGGCATTCAGTAGAAATGTACGAAATGAAATAAAAACAAATAAGAAAGTTTATTTTTATGATAATGGAATTCGAAATATGGTAATAGGTAACTTTAATCCTATTGATTTACGAACAGACAAGGGTGCTTTATGGGAAAATTTTTTAATATCTGAAAGGGTAAAGCAAATTGAATATAAGCAAAGCCTGGCACATACGTATTTTTGGAGGACAAAGCAGCAACAAGAAGTTGATTTTGTTGAAGAGTATAATGGCAAAATTTATGGATATGAATTTAAATGGAATAAGAAGAACTCGATAAAACTTCCTAAAACTTTTACTGAAACTTATAACGCCAACAGTACAGTGATTGATAAAAATAATTTTCGGGAATTTGTGATACTTAAATAATGCCAGTGCCTAACACACTACAAATTAATTGGGTGTCAGCAGCCACTTGAAAATGGAAAAAAGAAACAAACATATTAACGGTACAGACAAAAATAAATGTTGCCAATATTTTAAATTTGATCCCGCCCAAAGCGGGACAGGCTCTCCCTGCGGCTATCCCGATAGCTATCGGAAGCCCAGCTTTTTCAAGCCAACGTTATGCTTAATACTTAAAAAAAACAAAATAGCATATTTACTAAAATGAAATTAGAGGAATTAGGATACAATGATAATCTTGAAAAATTCAGAGTCGAACAGAATCTAGATAGTTTTGAAACCGGGAGAATTATTGCCGAGCATAAGGAACGGTATATTGTTAAAACAACTGAAGGTGATTTTGAAGCTGAAATAACAGGTAATATGCGTTTTACTGCAAAAGGTCGTGAAGATTTTCCTGCAGTTGGTGATTGGGTTGCATTGACAACTTATGACTCTGATTTTGCATTAATTCATAAAATATTACCGAGATTTTCAATTATAAAAAGACAAGCAATTGGACAATTTGGAGAAATTCAGATTATTGCAACAAATATTGACTTTGCCTTTTTAGTTCAAGCTATTGACAGAGATTTTAATATAAACAGACTTGAAAGATATCTTACTATTTGTAACTCATCTCATGTTAAACCTATAATTGTTCTGAGTAAAATAGATTTAATTAATGAATTTCAAATGAGTGAGATATTAAGAAATCTAACCATTCGAATTAAAAACGTTACAATTATTCCAATAAGTAACGAGACAAAGGTTGGGTATGAAAAAATAAGAATGATAATTGAAAAAGGAAAAACATATTGTTTGCTTGGTTCCTCAGGTGTAGGAAAATCTACTTTATTGAATAATCTTTCTGGTAATAACATAATGAAAACTGATAAAATAAGCCAGAGTACAAATAAAGGACGGCATATTACAACTCATCGAGAGTTAATAATTCTTGAAAATGGAGGAATCTTAATTGATAATCCTGGCATGAAAGAAGTTGGTATTGCTGACGCGTCAAATGGATTTGAAATCACTTTTGATCTGATTTTTCAAATTTCTCAGAACTGCAAATTTAAAGATTGCACTCATACATTCGAAACTGGTTGTGCCGTAATTGAAGCTGTTGAATGTGGTGAAATTGAGAAAGAATCTTATGACAACTATCAAAAAATTGAAAAAGAAAAGGCACATTATGAATCAACAGTTATAGAAAAGCGAAAAAAGGACAAGGCTTTTGGAAAAATGGTAAAGAATTATAAAAAAGACATGAATAAAAATAAATACTAAACATAACATCGTACAAAATCTTAACAGGCAGGGAACATTATGACAAAGATTGCAAGTAATATAATTCGTAGGGGTTTGACAGGATACTGCAAGAAACTTTGTCCGCCAAATTCTGCACTGAACCGTTAGCTGTACAGTTTCGCCAAAATTGACTTACAAGGCTAACTTTTCTGGGGACGACAATGAGAGTATATTTGCAAAATAGTTGTATATGAAACAATTAAAAAAAACGTTAGTCAGAATGTTAGACGACCACACAACCACGACAGTTTGTAAAGTCAATGGTGGGCAGTTTGCTGACTACTTCGCCCCGGCTTTAATATAAACTCTAATGTTGACAGTAACTTTATGAAGACAATACTTGAACAATTCCTTAAAACCACCAGTGGTTGTCAAATAACAACCAAAAGTAGCGTATTTACAACGATTAGTAGCCGACTTTTTTTGGATTATGGTATTGATTAAAATAACTTTACAGCATCAAAAAAATAAAATATATGATGCTAAATTCTAAATCAATTGGCTATAAAATTGCCATAGCACGAAAGAAAATTAATCTTTCACAAGCAGAGCTTGCTCAGCAAGTAGCAATCAGTTCTCAGGCAGTCGGCAAGTGGGAACGTGGTGAATCTATGCCAGATATCACTACCTTAAATCGTCTTGCTGAAATTCTGGGCGTTGACCTTAACTATTTTTCTGAGAGCTTCCAATCTGTAGACACTGAAGTGACAACCCTTGAACCTATAGATAAGCAATCTGTTGAGCTCTCATCCACAAAGCAGAAGAAAAAGCTTAGTTGGGATATGTCACAGGGAAACTGGGTGAACGCTGACTTTTCAGGTTTAAAAAATCTGAAAGAAAAATTTAGCGCTTCTAATATGAAGAACTGCAAGTTTGTTGGTTCAGATATGTCGGGACTTCTTCTAAAAAGCAACAATGTCGTCAATTGTGACTTCTCAAGTTCCGACATCAGTAGCAGCAAAATTCAGACCTCCAACTTATCTAACAATCTATTTAAGGGCTGCACACTAAAAGATTCTGAGTTTTCAGTAAGTGACATTAAAAACTGCAATTTCTCTGGGGCTGATTTTACCGGAGCAGGGTTTAAGGCTGCAAACTTGGCAAACAATACAATTGTAAATGCAGTATTGAATTCTACTTCATTTACAAACACACACATTGCCGATATAGTTTTTGATGGAATATTGGAAGACTGCTATTTTGACAACTGCTCTTTTTCCAAAGTGACCTTCCAAAATTCGAAACTTATTAATACCTTCTTTAAATGCAAGAATTTGAAGCGTATCCAGTTTATTGACTGTCAGGCAGACCGAATTACTTACGAGTTTTTGAAAAATGGTAAAGCAGATTTAACCGGCATAACATTAGTATCGTAACAACAAAAAAAAAACAAGGACAAAAAAGAAACACTGATGGTAACACACGTTTGGTAAAAACCGGGCAGTCGGTGCCAAACCGTTAAATAAGTGAAATTACAAGATTTGGCAGAATCCCTGCTGCAAGAATCAGAATTGTTGCAATGAGCAGTGAAAATACGTAAAGTGGACTTGTGGTTATTTTTTCCGTATCGCTGGTTTTTGCATACATGGCAATAATTAGTCTCAGATAATAGGCAACACCGACGAGGGCTGCGAGAATACCAATAACAACCATCCACAACAGACCTCCCTGTAGAGCAGAAACAAAAATATAGTATTTTGCAAAGAAGCCAGCTGTAACCGGAATCCCTGCCATTGAGAGCATGGAAATAGTCATTACGAAAGCAAAAATCGGATTCTTTTTGCCAAGTCCGTTAAATGCATCTACAGAACCATCAGCACTCATGTGATTCTTAACAACCATTAATACTCCAAAAGCAGCAATGGTTGATAAGGCATAGGCAAAAGAATAATACAATAATGCACTTGCCGAGAAAGTATTAAGCGAGAGTATGGCAAATAACATAAATCCCGTATGCGAAATACTCGAATAAGCAAGCATTCTTTTTACGTCTTTTTGCCTGATGGCTCCGAGGTTCCCTACAATTAAAGAAAGAACTGCAAAGCCTATGATAAGGTGGTGCCATGCTCCCGGAACAGAAATAAAACATGAGGATAACAATTTATAGAATGCAGCAAAACCTGCAATCTTAACAACGGTCGCCATAAAGGCCGTGATGAGAGTCGGAGAGCCTTCATACACATCGGGAGCCCAGAAATGGAAAGGAACGGCAGCTATTTTAAATCCAAAACTGATAACTAATAATACAATGCCAAGTTTCAGAATGGAAGGGATTTCTTTGGCAGTTGTAAAATAATTTGAAATTTCTTCGATATGAAAAGAACCAATCATACCGTAAACCAGGGTAATTCCTAACAGAAAAATAGCTGTCGCAAGGGAACTGAAAATAAAATATTTGAAGGAAGCTTCGTTGGAACGGATGGAGAATTTTTTGCTTCCGGCAAGGATATACAAAGGAATCGACATGGTTTCTATACCAATGAATAACATAGTTAAATTATCGAAGGAAGTTACCATGCAGGCACCGGAAAGTGAAAAAAGCATGAGGGCATAAATCTCTGAAACATTCTTTTCAATTCCTTTAAAATAGTGAGGTGCCAACAGAATAATTAACAAAGTGGAAAAAATCATAACAGAGTTGAAGGCTACAGAATAATGGTCAAAAATCAGCATGTCAGCAAATCCTGTTTCTGCGGAATTCCATGAGAAAAATGAAAGTCCAAGAGCTGTAACAAGTCCTGCAATAGCCACAGTAATATAGATGACCCTGTTCTTTAGGAAACCTAAGTAAAGAAGAAGAACACCTGTGATTGCTATGGTTATAATCGAAAGCATTTTTATTTTATAAGAGTTAAATGATTTATAATTTCATAAGCTGCAGCCTGTGTTAAATCTAAAATGGATTGCGGGTGAATTCCGAAGAACAGGATTAAAATACAAATGGGAACCAGCACAAACCATTCATGTTTTTTCAGATCTTTAAATCCGGCAGTTAAATTATTTGTTTCACCCAGCATGATTCTCTGATACATGAAAAGCATATAAACCGCACCCATTATCATTCCCAGTCCTCCAATGGCCGTGAACCAGGGATTAAATTCATAGATTCCTAACAATAGTAAAAATTCACCAATAAAACCACTCGTTAATGGAAGGGCGATACTGCCCAGGAGAATGATAAAAAACAGGATGGTAAAATTTCCTGCGATTTTACGTATTCCGCCAAAGTCTGAAATTTGGCGGGTTTTGAGCCTGTCTTCAAGTATGTCTGAAATATAAAATAACCCTACTACATAAATGCCGTGTGCAAAAAGCTGCACCATAACTCCCTGCATGGAATGAAATGTTCCGGCAAAAATTCCTGCACCAATCAAACCCACATGTGCAATAGAGGAATAGGCAATCATCCGCTTCAGGTCTTTTTGTCTGAAGGCAAGGAAAGAAGCGTAAACAACCCCAATAACTGAGAGAATAACTATTGTATTTTGCCAGGTGGCCAGAGCCAGAGGTGTAACAGGAATCAGCCAGCGAATGGCACCATAAATTCCCATTTTTAACATTATACCCGAAAGCAGCATGGAGCCTTGTGTGGGAGCGGTGGTATAGGTATCCGGTTGCCATGTGTGGAATGGAAACAACGGCATTTTAATGGCAAAGGCAAGAAACATAAATAAAAAGATCCGGTTCTGGTTGTGGGCTGAAATCGAAAGACCATAAAAATCTTTTAATTCAAAAGATCCTTTGGCTGTGAGGTGGAATAAATAAATAAAGGCAACAAGCATGAATAAACTTCCGACCAGTGTATAAATAAAGAATTTTAAAGTGATTGTCTGACGACGCTCACCGCCCCATAACAACACAATAAAATAAATAGGAATCAGGGCAAGTTCCCAGAAAATATAGAACAGCACTGCATTTTGAGAAACAAATACACCAATAAGTGCAGTTTGCATGAACAGGATTAGTGAGTAAAAAATATTGACTTTTTCCTGTTTTCGTCCAAAACCTGAAAGAATTATTAAGGGAAGAAGAAGATTAGTCAGAACCACCATTAATAAACTGATTCCGTCAAGAGCAACGTGAAAATTAATTCCAAGCGAAGGAATCCAGGGAATATTTTCTTTAAAATTACAGGGACAAACATGTTCAAAAATAAAATAGGTGTACGCTGTTAAACCGAGTTGACCTAACGTAATAATCAGTGTAATCAAACGCACCAGCTTTGGATTCTTAAAAAAGAGAACCGAAAGGCTTCCAAGGAGTGGGATTAATATGAGGATTAATGTATACATTCTATTTTATCCAGATTATACAGGCAATCATTGAAATCAAGGCAATAATCATCATGAACATGTAAAAACCAATACTTCCATTCTGAATCAACCGCACTTTATTTCCGACAAACAAAACCAGTGAACCCATTCCGTTCACAAAATTATCGATGATTTTGATTTCAATAAACGAGGTGAATTTTTCTGCAAGCCATTGATAGGGTTTAACAATAAAAAAGTGATATATCTCGTCGAAGTAAAATTTACGGTAAACAAAATTAGAGATCAGTCCTCGTTTAGTTATATCGGCTATAGGAACGGTAGATTTTTTCACAAAGACATACCACGAAACAAAAATGGTAACAATGATCAATAATAATACTATGGTTGCAAGAATAATTTCCCGAAGATTGTTAGGGATTTCAGCAGAATAATCATGAATTATGGTTATTACCGGTTGAAGAAAATGCGCAAAACTTTCGCTGCCGCCGAACATCGCCGGAATATTCAGAAAGCCTCCGGCAAAGGCCAGTATGGCCAGTATTGCGAGAGGAATTGTCATGACTTTTGGAGATTCGTGAATTTTAGTAAACGTTGTTGAATCTCCGCGATAAGATCCGTAGAAAACCAGAAATAATAAACGGAACATATAAAAACTGGTAAGCAATGAAGTTATTACTGTCAATATCCAGACAATAATATTGGAATGAAAAGCAGCTGTTAAAATTTCATCTTTTGAGAAAAAGCCTGAAAAAGGGGGTATTCCCGAAATAGCAAGAACCGCAATAAAAAATGTGATAAATGTTATGGGCATATTTTTTCTGATACCACCCATCAAACGGATGTCCTGCTGACCTTGCAAAGAGTGAATGATACTACCAGCTCCAAGGAAGAGTAAAGCTTTAAAAAAGGCATGAGTTGTTACATGAAAAACGGAAGTAGAGAAAGCTCCCAATCCCAGGGCAACAAACATCAGTCCCAATTGGCTAACGGTTGAATAGGCCAGAATTTTTTTAATGTCATTTTGCAATAGTGCTATGATGGCAGCAACTAAAGCTGTTGTAATTCCTGCTACAAGAATTACGTTCATGGTTAAAGGTGCAAGAACAAATAAAGAACTGCTGCGTGCTACAAGATAAATACCTGCCGTGACCATGGTGGCTGCATGAATTAAGGCAGAAACAGGAGTAGGTCCGGCCATAGCATCGGGAAGCCAGGTGAACAAAGGAATCTGTGCACTTTTTCCAATAGCACCAACAAATAACATGAGTGTAATAAATGTGATGATGAATTCTCCTCCCGAAAACTGAGTTGTCTGCAGGAAAACAATATTGAAATCGAGGGAATGAAATGTGATGAAGATGGCAATTAATCCGATGATAAAACCAAGGTCACCAATGCGGTTCATGATAAATGCCTTTCGGGCTGCATTGTTAAAAGCATCTTTTTTGTACCAGAATCCGATTAATAGATAAGAACATAATCCAACGCCTTCCCAACCCACAAACATCAACAGGTAATTGGAACTCATCACAAGCAGGAGCATGGAGAAAACAAAGAGATTGAGCTGCGAAAAATAAGTGCTTATTCTTTCGTCATGATGCATATAACCCGCAGAAAAAACATGAATAAGGAAACCCACTCCGGTAATAATCATCATCATGGTGACAGAAAGCGGGTCGAGGAGAAAACCAAAGGATAAGGAAAGTTTTCCAATATGGAACCAGTTAAATAAGTCAACTGAAACGGATGGGTTAACAAGTTGCCTTATTTGAAAAAACAGAACTGAAGAATAGATAAAAGATGCAAGAACCATTACACTTGCAATGATTCCGGAAGAATTTCCGGAAAGTTTTTTATGGAAAATACCTGTGAGGGCAAATCCTAACAACGGGAACAATAATATGAGCCATGAACTCTGAAACATGCTCAGTCTTTTAATTTATTTAATAAGTTAATATCAATAGAATCTACATTTCGTTTCATCATTACCAGTATCGACAAACCTACGGCCACTTCTGCTGCTGCCACTACCATT
Organism: Bacteroidota bacterium; assembly: GCA_037441645.1. Lineage (GTDB taxonomy): Bacteria > Bacteroidota > Bacteroidia > Bacteroidales > GWA2-32-17 > GWA2-32-17. The sequence continues at coordinate 140,681 of JBBIRU010000012.1, read as the reverse complement.
ATAAAGAATACAAATACCTGTCCTGACGCATCCGACCTGTATGCCGAAAATGCTGCCAGAAGAAGATTAACGGAATTCAGCATCATTTCAATACACATCAGAATGACGATGGTGTTACGACGGAACAATACGCCAATAATACCAATGGAGAATAATCCGAGGCACAGGTATAAATAGTGTTCTAAAGGTATGATTCGTATAGCTGAGGTAATATTTTCCATTATCTTATCTTTTTATCTTTTTTACCTAACATAACGGCACCCACCATGGCCGAGAGAAACAATACCGACGAAGCTTCAAAAGGAATCATATAATCGGTATATAATATTCTTCCAAGATTAGCTACTAATCCAATGTTTGCATCGAATTCTTTTGTTACAATCATATCGTTTACACCTTTGGCTGCGGCAATAAGCACAAGAAATAACATTCCTCCCGAGATGACGGCCATTATTTTTGTCATTACCGATTTGTGCGGTTCATTGGTCTTGTTTAGGTTCAGGAGCATAATAACAAAGAGGAATACAACCATTATTGCACCTGTATATACGATGATATGAACCACAGCAAGAAACTGAGCATTCAGCAAAATATAATGCCCGGCAATAGCAAGAAAGCAAACAATAAGATATATTACGCTATTGATGGGACTTTTTGAAAGAACTACCATGAGTCCGCTCAAAAGTGCAATACCAGCCAACAGGTAAAAAAGAAATGCCATCTTATTTGTTATGAGTTAATTTTTTATTCTTTTTAAATTCGAGAACCTCAGGTGTCTGTCGTTTTGAAACATCTATCCGTTTATCTTTATCAACCGGTTCCACTAAAATGTCTTTACCATAAACAAAAGTTTTTCTTTTGTATTCGCTGTCAACCAGTCGGTCGGTTAAGAAAATAGCTTCTTTCGGGCAGGCCTCCTCACAATCGCCACAAAAAATACAGCGTAGCATATCTATTTCGTAAACGGAAGCATATTTTTCTTCGCGATACAAATGCTCTTCTCCCGGTTTTCTTTCAGCAGCTATCATAGTAATGGCTTCAGCCGGACAGGCAAGTGCGCATAATCCACAGGCAGTACAACGTTCGCGACCTTCATCATCTCTTTTTAAGACATGTAATCCTCTGTAAACATCCGATCTTTTTCTTGTTTGTTCAGGTGAATTTATGGTAACTTTTTTCCCAAAGAAATGTTTAATGGTGATAAACATTCCTCCTATAATAGCAGGCAAATAGATACTCTCCCAAAAAGATAACTTTTTGTCAGAAACTATTTTCGATCTGCCTGTTAATTTTTCCATATTATTTGTTACTACAAATATTCTTTTAATAAAATTATAAGTGCTGTAATAAACATGTTAATTAATCCCAGTGGTAATAATCTTTTCCAACCCAGATTCATCAGCTGGTCAAATCTGAAACGGGGTAATGTCCAGCGAACCCACATGAACAAAAACATAAAGAAGAATATTTTCAGAAAGAAGAAAAGAGCTCCGAGAATAGTAATCATATTTGATGAAACATGCAGATGATGAAGAAATGGCATCTGGTAACCACCAAAATAAAGAGTGGTAATAACTGCCGAGGAAATAAACATGTTTATATATTCTGCAAAAAGATAAAAACCAAGTTTCATACTGCTAAATTCTGTGTGATAACCGCCGATTAGTTCCGTTTCACATTCCGGTAAATCAAAAGGGGAACGGTTGCATTCCGCAAAGGCACAGATTAAAAAAATAAGAAATCCGGCAGGATGATAAATTACGTTCCAGTGCCAGCCCTGCTGCTGATTTACAATTTCGCTGAGACTTAAAGTATCTGTTGTTAATACAAGAGTAATAATTGATAAACCCATGGCAAGTTCGTAACTGATCATCTGCGAAGCAGCACGGATAGAACCAAGCAGAGAATATTTATTGTTGGATGCCCAGCCACCGATCATGATTCCATATACACCGATTGAAACCATGGCGAAAATGTAAAGTATACCAATATTTAAATCGGTAATCTGAAGCGAATAAATTTTATTATTAATTGTTAAATTTCCTCCCCAGGGAATAATAGCACCTGTTAAACATGCGGTGGTCATGGCAATACTCGGACCCATAATAAATAAAACCCGATTGGCTGTCATGGGAATAATTTCTTCCTTCATGAACATTTTTAAACCGTCGGCCAGAGGTTGTAGCAATCCCATGGGACCCGCACGGTTGGGCCCACGCCTGTCCTGAATAAAAGCTGCCACTTTTCTTTCTGCCCAGGTCGCATACATCGCTACCACTAAAGTAATAACAAATATCACGAAAAGCAGAACAACTTTGAATATAATAGTGGCAAATTCCATTAACGTTTTTTGTCAGATTTATTTTTTACCATATAATGATTCTGCGAAATAACAGATTCACGGCTGATTTCACGTGGTCCTTCCATTTCCCAGTCTTTCAATTCTTTCTTATCAAAGCGGCATTCATTGCAAATAAATTCTTCTACCTCTCCATATTTGTCTTTTCTGCCGGTAACTCTTAAAATATCTTTTCCGGCCATCCATACAACAACCTTTCCGCCACAATGTGTACAATTTCTGTGAGCGTCATACGGTTTTGCAAACCAAACGCGGCTCTTAAAGCGGAATGTTTTATCAGTCAATGCGCCTACCGGACAAACATCAATCATGTTTCCCGAAAATTCATTATCCACTGAATTTTTAATATAGGTGCTGATTTCGGCTACATCGCCTCGATTCATGATTCCGTGAACTCTTTTATCTGTGAGTTGATCGGCAACAAACACACATCTGTAACACAATATACAACGAGTCATGTGCAGCTGAATCTTATCACCGATATCAATCTTTTCAAATGTTCTTCTTTCTTCTTCGTAACGGGTTTCTACTAATCCATGTTCGTAGGAAAGGTTTTGTAAATCACATTCGCCGGCCTGATCGCACACAGGGCAATCGAGGGGATGATTGATTAATAAAAATTCAACTATGGCTTTTCTGGCTTCGAGAACTTCAGGTGAAGTAATGTTTTGAACAACCATTCCATCCTGCACAACTGTTGAACATGAAGGTACCAGCTTGGGCATAGGGCGTGGGTCTTTCTCTGAACCCTTTGTTACTTTTACCAGGCAGGTTCTGCATTTTCCACCGGTATCTTTTAATTTTGAATAATAACACATGGCGGGAGGAACAATTTTCCCTCCAATCTTTCGTGCGGCATTCAAAATTGTAGTGCCGGGTTCGACTTCAATTTCTATATTATCGATTGTTACTTTAACCATAGGTTAAAAGTACATTTTTTATTTTTTACATGTGTTTCAAATTCTTCACGGAAATGAAGAACAGAAGAACGAACAGGCCACGCAGCTGCTTCTCCTAAAGGACAAATAGTATTTCCTTCAATGTGTTTTGCAATGTCGGCAAGCAAATCAATATCGTGCATTTTTCCATCCCCGTGTTCAATCCGGTGCAATATTTTTTCCATCCATCCGGTTCCTTCACGGCAGGGACTGCATTGTCCGCATGATTCGTGATGATAGAACCGGGTATAGTTTAAAAGACTCTTCACAATGCACGTTGTTTCATCCATCACAATAAAGCCACCGGATCCTAACATGGTTCCTGTTTCAAAACCGCCATCGGCAAGAGATTCATAAGAAAGTAAACGGGGTTTACCTTTGGCTGTTTTCAGAATTAATTCAGCGGGTAGAATTGGAACAGAGCTTCCTCCGGCAATAACAGCTTTTAATTTTTTACCGTTTTTAATTCCGGCCAGATATTTTTCAGAATAAATAAATTCTTCTACCGGAAGTCCCATTTCGATTTCATATACACCCGGTTTATTTATATGACCGCAAGCGGAGATTAACTTTGTTCCGGTACTTTTTCCGATTCCAACTTTTGCATATTCGTCTCCGCTATTATTAATAATCCATGGAACAGCGGCAATTGTTTCCACGTTGTTAACGCAAGTAGGATTTCCATACAAACCTTTAACTGCTGGAAAGGGTGGCTTCATGCGCGGGTTACCACGATTTCCTTCCAGAGCTTCTATTAAGGCTGTTTCCTCACCGCAGATGTATGCCCCTCCACCCGGGTGACAATATAAATCGAGAGAATAATTTGTGCCTAAAATATTTTTACCAAGAAATCCGTTGGCATATGCTTCCTGAATAGCCTGATCAAGAATCTTCATCAGGTAGAACCATTCGCCTCTAAGGAAAATATACGAAGTATTAGCACCGAGAGCAAAACTCGAAATAATCATTCCTTCAATCAGTAAATGAGGATTTTTAAGAATCAGGTAATGATCTTTGAATGTTCCCGGCTCACCTTCGTCCGCATTACATAACAAATAACGTGGATTGTTGGTGCTTTTATCAATAAAACTCCAGGCGATTTCATTGAAGACACCAGCACCACCTCGCCCACGAAGTCCGGATTTTTTAACTTCTTCCACTACATTCTCCGGCGACATGGTTTTCAGCGTTTTTTCAACCGCTGCATAACCTCCCTGTTTCCTGAAAGTGTCAAACTTTCCAAACTCAGGAGTTTCAATATTCGCCAAAAGAATTTTCGTTTCCAATTTTCAAATTGTTATATTTCGTAAGGATTTTTATGACTTACTTTATTTTTCTTTTCAAAATCAGCTAACAATGCATCTACTTTTTCTTTGTTCATGTTGCCGAGATAATCCCAGCCCACCTGAATGACCGGTGCATTTCCGCAATCAGCCAGACATTCCACAAGTTTAATAGTGAATTTACCATCTGGAGTTGTTTCACCTGCTTTAATATGAAGTTTATTTTCCAGATGGGAAATAATATCTTCTGCTCCGCATAACCAGCAAGGTCCGGTTCTGCACACTTCAATAACACAATTGCCAACGGGTTTTGTATTATACATTGAATAGAAGGTGGCAACTTCATACACCTCAATGGGCAAAATGTTAAGAATGGATGCAACATAATCCATTACCGGAACCGAAAGCCATCCGCCGAACTCAGCTTGTGCAATATGTAACACAGGCAAAAGCGCCGACTTCTGTTTTCCTTCAGGGTAATGCGAGATAATCCTGCTTATAAGTACAAGGGTTGCTTCTGAGAATTGTATTTTGTTTTCAATATTCATTCTAACATTATAAATAAGTGGTCATGTTGAGCGAAGTCGAAATAGGCCACACTTCGACTACGCTCAGTGTGACGATGTTAATTATTTTTTCTTTTTCCATATTTCCTTATACCTTATAACCTTTTTCCCTCCTTATCAAGCATCCAATTCTCCTGCTATTACATTCATGCTACTCATAGTTAAAATTGCATCAGATAACATATTGCCTTTAATCATTTCAGGAAAAGCCTGATAATAAACAAAACAAGGTCTTCTGAAGTGCAAACGATAAGGTGTGCGTCCGCCATCGCTTACCAGATAAAAACCCAGTTCTCCGTTTCCTCCTTCCACACAGTGATAGATTTCTCCTTTGGGAGCATCAATTTCACCCATCACAATTTTAAAATGATAGATTAATGCTTCCATATTGTTATAAACCAGTTCCTTTTTTGGAAGAACTACATTCGGGTAATTTGCCTGGAAAGTAGATTTATCCTCCATCTTTTCAAGTTTGTCCATTGCCTGCTGTATGATTCTCAAACTCTGCCACATTTCTTCTCCCCGAACGGTAAAGCGGTCGTATGTGTCGCCTTGCGTACCCACAGGGATATCGAAATCAAAATCTTCATAGGAACTGTAAGGGTTCATTACACGTACATCATAATCAATGCCCGCAGCTCTTAGGTTTGGGCCAGTAAAGCCATAATTTAATGCTTTGTCGCCTGCAATAGGACCAACACCTATAGTTCGGTTCATGAAAATCCGGTTTCGTAACAACAGACTCTCAAATTCTTTTAATACCACAGGAAATTCTTTCAGGAATTTCTTGATTTTAATCCAGGCCAGATCGCTGAAGTTCCTTTCGAAACCACCCACACGACCCATATTAGTTGTTAATCGTGTGCCACAGATTTCTTCGTATATTTCGTAAATTTCCTCACGTTTCTCGAAAAGATAAACAAAACCGGTCAAAGCTCCGCTATCAACACCAATAACAGAATTGCAAATCAGGTGATCAGATATTCTGGCCAGTTCCATAACAATAATCCGAAGATATTCCACTCTTTTTGGTAACTCAATATCGAGAAGCTTTTCCACAGTCATGTGCCAACCCATGTTGTTAATGGGTGAGGAACAGTAATTCATGCGGTCGAGCAAGGGTGTTATCTGGTAAAAAGGCCTGTGTTCTGCAATTTTTTCAAAAGCCCGGTGAATATATCCTATAGTTTGTTCCGTATGTTCAATGAATTCGCCGTCCATGGTGAGAATATTCTGGAAAACACCATGGGTTGCAGGATGCGTAGGGCCAAGGTTAAGAGTAATATACTCCTTGTGCTCCTCGTGGGCTATGTCAGCAGGATCAATATATTTACTGATATCTTCTTCCAGGTTTTCCATACTTATCTTCCAAACATTGAATCATTTTTGTCTTCTCTTGTCTGATCTTCCAAAGGATAATCTTTTCTCATGGGGAAGAAATCGATGTCTTCCATATTTAAAATCCGTTTCAGGTTGGGATGACAGGAAAATTTTATCCCAAAAAAATCCCAGGCTTCTCTTTCCATCCAGTTGGCAGCTCTGAAAACAACTGTGGCTGTAGGAAATTCAGGATTGTTGCCAGAGGTGAATGATTTTATTCTGATACGTAAATTATTTTTAAAACTGTGTAAATGATACACTACTCCAAACTGTTGTTCTGAGTCGGGGAAATGCATCCCGCAAAGCGTTGTGAGAAAGCGGAACTGAAGTTCATTATCTTTATATAAGAAACGGAGCAGTTCTACAATTCGGTTTCTGGCTATGGTAAAAGTTGGAATATCTTTAATTATTTCAAATGAAGAAATATCTGAGCCAAACTGATTATCCAGCTTAATTTTCAGTGATTCTACAATATTGTTATTAACAACGAACATAATTAATCTATTCCGTACGAATTTAAAAGTTTCTTATATTCTTCGGTATATCTTCTGCGCAAACTCTCACTTCCGATCAAATCCTGAATTTTCAGGATTCCATGGATTATTTGTTCTGGCCGCGGAGGACATCCGGGGACATAAACATCCACCGGAATAACCCTGTCAATTCCCTGCATCACAGAGTAGGTATCGAAAATTCCACCGCTCGATGCACAGGCACCCACAGCAATTACCCAGCGGGGTTCGGCCATCTGCATATAAACTTCCTTTAAAACGGGTCCCATTTTTTTTGCTACGGTTCCCATTACCATTAACAAATCACTCTGACGGGGAGAAAAACTAAGACGTTCGGAACCAAATCTTGCCAGATCATAATGTGCGCCCATGGTTGCCATAAATTCAATACCGCAGCAGGAAGTAGCAAAAGGAAGCGGCCAGATAGAATTTTTACGGGCTAATCCCACAGCTTTCTGAAACGTGGTGGCAAAATAACCATGTCCTGTAACTCCTTCCGGTGCTTCTGTATAGTTTATCTTTTCAGGCATGTCATTTTTATTTTTCCCAGTCAAAAGCTCCTTTTAACAACAAATAACCAAATCCGGATAACAATAGTGCGGAAAATGAAATTATTCCTATGAAGCCCTGTATTCCTAATTCTTTAAAATTAACTGCCCAGGGATATAAGAAGATCACCTCCACATCGAACAAAACAAAGAGAATAGCGATGACAAAATATTTTACAGAGAAAGGACTGCGGGCATTTCCCATTCCTTCTATTCCGCATTCAAAATTTTCGAGTTTTTGTTTTGTTTTTCTTTTGGGGCCCAATAAATGGGTAGCTACCATGGTAGTTACGACAAAACCCAACACCACGAATGACTGAATCATAATGGGTAAATAATCAATCGGAGTATATACGTTTGCGAGACACATAAGAAATGAATTTCTATCGTAAAAATAATCATTTTAAAAAGAAAAAACATAGTTATTTGGAATAATTCTAATTTATTTTATAAATATTAACATTGATGTCTAAAGTTATAATGTATTTTATTAAAATATAGCTTTTTATGCCATTATAGACATTTTAGCTATACTTAATAATTAAAATTGGATAAATAAAAATGGACGCTGTTAGTATCAATGTCCATTTTATTTTAATGATTAAATTTTCTGAATGTTTTAATCTTCTTCTATTGCTGCTGCAGCAAATTTATTTATTAAAGTATCGTCGTAATAATCGGCCTTTTCGAAGAGGGTTTTAAATAGTTTTATCCCTGTTTCTTCTGCCAGGTCATCGGAAAATACAACAGATCCCAGAACAATGTTCTGGTTAAAAATACTGAACGAAATATTTTCGAGACCGGCGTTTTCCCGTAAAACAAACTCATATAAAGGTCCGATGTTTTCTTTGGGCAACTGGCAAAGCATGGCATCGCAGAAAATAAAATTGGTTTTCTGGTCGTAAAATATTTTAATTAATGCACTGCCCTCGTTTACATGCCACGAATTCGCTCCCATACGCGTAAGCCGGACATCTTTGCCCAGTTGGGTTATGATGTTTTCGATTGTTTTTGCAATACCGGCTGCCCTGTAGGGTTCGGGATGAAACAATTTGTTATCAATTTTGTTGCCGCAGGAAGGACAGTATCCGTCTTCCAGAGAACTTTCGGTAACAACGTTTGTGCAGGAAGTACAACGTATGGCAAACTGTCCTTTTACTTTTTCGTAATCAGCGAGGGCCTGGTTAATGTATTTAACCGGAACAGCAAATCCTAAACTTTCACCATCGCGGAAAATAAATGTATTTATGCCTACTATTTTTCCGCCGTTATTAATAAGCGGGCCTCCGCTGTTGCCGGGATTGATGGCTGCATCAATCTGTATGTATTTAATACCATCGAAAATTCTTTCTTCTTTCGATACTATACCTTGTGTTGCTGTGTAGGTTAAACCAAGAGGGTGGCCAATGGCAAGTATCTGCTCGCCGGCAAAAACATCAGCCTGATTCAGTTCTTCTACCGGAAGTTCAATCCCTAAAGGAGGTTCAACAAGAGCAATATCGTATTTGGCATCGGAAAATAATACTTTGCTTACAGCTTTTGGAAAATGTGTTCCCTTAATTACGACTTCAAGACATCCCGAAACAACATGTGAATTTGTAACAATCAGGTTATGGCTTTTTAAGTAAAAACCGCTGCCGCTACCAAAAGGGGTTATTATCTGAATAATTACATCCCTGTATTCTTTTATAATGTTATCCATATGAGTCTATTTTGAAAAATTTAAAAAATCGAATTCTTTAAAGAAAGTAAAGGAAAAATCGGCCAGGGTCTCAAACCTGAGATTTTCGACGGCCAGGGTGAATTGCGGGTAATCGGCTTTGTTACACGATTCTATATCCCTGATCGCTTTAACAATATTGTCCCTTATGGGTAATCCGTTGGCAGGATTAATAAATTCCTGGGGGAATCCCATTTCTTTGTAAAAAGCATTATTGGAAATGTGCATATATAATTCGAAAAGTTCCTGTAAGGGTTTAAACATTCCCCAGTAGAACAGCGAATAACCGGTCATATATTCATAAATTGCATTTACCACATCGGGCATGTTCTCTTTCGCATACCAGTCGGTTTTGCCCGATTCATCATAAATAAAATCGGCTACGGTTTTGTAATCAATAGCTGTAGGAACTCCGAATGTTGCTTTGGTTTTATAGAAGCTACCGGTAACCTGTTCTTTGGGAAGATTCCTTAATTTTTCAAATTCGGGTCTTATAATGTTATTTCTTTCGAACGAACCGGCTTGTGTATTAAAATAGGTTTGCATAATACGTTCGAGAGCCTCGGTAACTTTCCCTTCGGGAACAAGAAGATAATCCAGTTTTAAGGCAAGGTCGAGAAGGTAAAATGAAATAGCGCCGGCCATTTTATCTTCGTCCAGCGTTGAAATCTTTTTTAAGGTATCATCAATCCAGAAGCAGAAATATTTGTATAAAATTTCTTTTTCATTTTCAGGAAAATGTTCAATATGCTGACTGTCGACCATGTGCACCGAAGAAAATTCCTGTGATAACAAATCATCCTGTTTGTCGGCAGTGGTACCTATCTCTTTTAAGGCATAATATAATTTAGAGGGGTTGGCGTTAACTGCTGCCGATGAAAATTTAATGGTTAGCAAATTATTTTGAATACAAATGGAGCTATACCTTAAATTATAATTTATGACAAGCATTTTCCTCATAACAGGAACGCTGGGCTTATCAAACTTCACAAGGTCAACTTTGGCAGAAACGGCATGATTGTCAGCAGTACCTCTGACAACTTTCGAGCCTTGTATTATTTCAAAATTTATTTTATCGCCATCAATAGTGTATTTTACATTCTGCGAGGCACGGTCGCCAATATATTCGAAAAAACATTTCCAGGCTTCAGGATAATTTTTGTCTTTAAAAGCGGCGGTTGATCTGCTCCAGTAATCAAGTTGTTCTTTACTTTTGTTACAGTCGGAAAATCTTCCGAAGCGCTTTGTTGCCCGGACGGGATTGTTTTCGGTAACGGTTTTTTCATCGTTGCCGAAGATTTTGCTGAAAAATGCCATAAATTATTGTTTCAGATTAAAATTTGGGTTATTTGAGAAGCAAATATATATTTTTTTCAATACGGAAAACAAAACCGTTCAAATAAAAATGTTTTTTAACTTTTAAGAACCTAAATTAATTCAGTCTTCGACTCCGCTCAGCCTGACTATTTTTTTATATTCTCCTCATAAGTTTTAATCCAGTCTTCCGGTGTTATCTTAGAAATCAGTTCACCGATAAGAAGAAATGGTATATCCCCGGTTGTTTTAAACCGGAGACAACTTTTGCCCATATCGGGTTTTTTAGAAGAATATTTTGGCCATTGCCCGATAAACCATTTATGTAGTTTCTCATTGCTATAAAGCCCCATATGATAGAAAGCAATATGATTTTTCTGAGATGCCATGCTAATAAAGGGCAGGGGTTGTCTGGGATCGGTATGATATCCTTTGGGATACAAAGAATGGGGAACGGCATAACCCGGCATTCCATAATACATTCCTTCTGAAAATCCTTTTGGCAGATTTTTCAAGATTACATTACGAAGTTCGGTAAGAGCTTGTTTTCTGTCGTCTGGCAATGAATCTACGTACTCTGTTACGGTTTTTGCTTGGGAAGTCATAATGGTAAATTTTAGTATGGAAAGTTAAAAAAATAATAAATATGTATTATCCGGTTTTAAACCCGGCAAACAAAATATTTCTGAAAAAACTCCGGAAACTCATAAAAAGGCATAAGGCAAAAATTTGTTTATAACGCTTAAGTGTAACTATGTTAGACATATACATGAAAACTTATTAACACAGTCATTCATTTTGTTGAAAAACAAGGAGAGGTAAAATAATCATAGTCGGTTTATTCGGTTTATTTTTGTAACCTGAAATAAATAAAAATCAAACAACGTACATGGCAAAAGTTATTGCTTTAGCAAATCAAAAAGGTGGAGTGGGTAAGACTACAACAGCTATTAATTTAGCAGCCAGCCTGGCTGTTCTCGAAAAGAAGGTTCTTATAGTAGATGCCGACCCCCAGGCCAATGCTACATCGGGGACAGGTTTCGATGTGAAGAATATTAAAACCAGTATATATGAATGTATTATTGATGATGTAAATCCTAAGAATATCATTCTCGAAACTGAAATAAAAGGGCTGCATATTCTTCCTTCTCATATCGATCTGGTGGGAGCTGAAATAGAGATGCTTAACCAACCTAACCGCGAAAAAATGATGAAAATGGTAATCGAAAAAGTGAAAAACGATTACGACTTTGTTTTTATCGACTGTTCACCATCGCTGGGTTTGATAACCGTAAATGCACTTTCTGCTGCCAATTCTGTTATTATTCCCGTGCAATGTGAATATTTTGCTTTGGAGGGTTTGGGAAAACTACTCAATACCATTAAGATTATTCAAAGCAGGCTGAATCCCGAACTGGAAATAGAAGGCTTTTTGTTAACCATGTTTGATTCCCGTCTTAACTTGTCTAACCAGGTGGTTGAAGAGGTTAAAAAGCATTTTCAGACAATGGTTTTTGATACATTAATTCCAAGAAATGTTAAACTGGGCGAAGCTCCCAGTTATGGAAAACCGGTATTGCTTTATGATGCCAGTTCAAGTGGTTCGGTAAGTTACCTGAACCTTGCCCGCGAGGTGATGCAAAAAAATGAAATGACAAAAATTAAAAACTCAGAAAAAATACTCGAATAACCCATGATCGGAAAGAAGAACGTGCTGGGACGCGGATTGGGCGCACTCATAGAAGATGCACAAACACAGCGTACAGAATTCAGCACAAACAACCAGATACAAATTGAAAAGATTGTATGTAACCCATTCCAGCCCCGCTCAACCTTCGACGAAGAAGCAATTCTTTCTTTGGCCGAATCTATTAAAGTATATGGTGTAATTCAACCTATCACTGTTCGTAAGATTGATGAAGATAAGTTTCAGTTAATTTCAGGCGAACGGAGATTCAGGGCATCAAAACTGGCTGGCCTGGAAGAAATTCCGGCTTATATCCGTGAAGCTGATGACCAGGGAATGCTCGAAATGGCACTTGTCGAAAATATTCAGCGCGAAGATCTCGATGCTATAGAAATCGCTTTAAGTTATGATCGTTTGATCGATGAATGTAAGCTTACCCAGGAAAAACTCAGCGACAGGGTTGGAAAACAACGTTCAACAATAACTAATTACCTCCGCCTTTTAAAACTTCCTGCCGAAATCCAGATGGGTATTAAGCAGAGAAAAATCAGTATGGGACATGCCAGGGCATTAATAAATGTGGAAGATCCTGAAACCCAGATTATGATTTTTCATGAGATACTTCGTTACGATTTTTCTGTTCGCAAAGTGGAAGATATTGTAAGGGAATTATCAAACGAAACGGCCAAAATTTCTACAAAACGCAGCAAAATTTCTGCAGAAATAAGGAAGGCCAAAGAAAGTATCAGTAAAAAAATGGAATGTAAAGCTGATATAAAAAAGAATGCTGACGGGAAAGGCAAAATAATTCTTCTTTTTGAGAATGAAGATGAATATAATATGCTTTTAACAAAGTTAACTAAGAAGTAATACATTGGTAAGTTGTAAGATAAAAAAAAATAAAAGAATTCCGGGCTTAACCATCAGCTTAGGTTTACTTTTAATTTTCCTGGCGCTTTCTCCTAACATTGTTACTGCACAAACAGAAACCCAGCAGGAAGATACTGTTAAAAAGAAAAAACATAGTCCGAAACTGGCTATGCTTATGTCTACAGTTGTTCCGGGGGCAGGACAGGCGTACAATAAAAAATACTGGAAAATTCCTGTAATATATGTTGGTCTTGGTACTTTGGGATATTTTGCATACAGAAACGGAAACTATTACAATAAATTTAAAAATGCCTATTCCGAATTGTATAATTCCGGTAATAGAGATTCTACCGTTTTCATGTTTGGAGTTGACTATAATCTCGATGGTTTAGATGCCGGAAAAAACTATTACCGTCGTTACCGTGATATGTTTTCTATTTTTACCGTAGGTTTTTACCTGTTAAATATTATAGATGCCAATGTGGATGCTAACCTGTATGATTTCGACATCAGTGATGACATCAGCCTGAGGATTAGCCCTGCTTCGGAAGATGTTCCAATGGCGGGTCCGGTTCCTGTTTTAAAGCTAAGAATTACTTTTTGAAAAGGATACGTTAAATTATGTTTCCTTTTTTAGTTTAAGCGGAAAAATTTATTTTTTTACACATCTTTACAGATTAATTTTTCAATGAACTATAAGAAAAAAATAGAATAAGAATGCGAAAAGTATACATTGTTATATTATTGTTTTTATTAATAACCTGTATTCCTGCTTTTTCTCAGACAGAAACAGACGACAGCACAGTAGTAGTAAATACCGATATTGATTACCAGGATTTTTCACGTAATCTCGACAGTATGCTCACACTATGGTATGTTCAGGCATCTTTAAACGGGAATACACAGGATAGCAGCCAGTTTAATAATTTACCCGATACTGCCGGTCTTCCGCAATTTACCCCGGAAATATATAAAGAGCTTCTTTCTCATATGAATACCTATATCGAAATGACATATAATGATATTGTCCAGAAATTCATTGAGTTTTATGCAATAAAAAGAAGAAAACAGGTGGAAGTTATGCTGGGAATGAGCGAATATTATTTCCCGATATTTGAAGAGGCTCTTGATAAATATGGTCTTCCCCTTGAACTTAAATTCCTGCCTATTATAGAATCGGCGCTGAATCCCCGTGCTATCAGCCGGGCAGGGGCATCGGGATTATGGCAGTTTATGTACACAACCGGAAAATTATACAAATTAAATGTCAGTACTTTTGTTGATGAACGACAGGACCCGGTAAAGGCTTCCGATGCCGCCGCCCGTTACTTACGCGATCTTTATGATATTTATCATGACTGGCAGCTGGTAATTGCAGCTTATAACTGTGGCCCTGGAAATATTAATAAAGCCATTAAAAGAACCGGAAAAACAACGTATTGGGGAATTTATGATCGCCTGCCCCGCGAAACAAGAGGATATGTTCCGGCCTTTATTGCAGCTGCCTATGCTATGACCAATTACAAGGAGCACAAGATGATTCCCCGGAAGATTGAAATGCCGGTAGCAACAGATACAATAATTATTACCAGTGAACTTCATTTACAGCAAGTGGCAGATGTTCTTCAGATTCCGCTACAAAAGCTGAAGGATTTAAATCCGCAATATAAAAAAGATATTATTCCGGCAAACTTCGAACCCTATCCCTTAATGTTACCAGCCGAATATATTACCCAGTTTATTATTTTAAAAGATTCGATTTTTAATTATAAAGATTCCTTGTTTTTCGGAACGATCCGTCCGACACAGTACGGTTCACCGGGTGGAAACAACCAGGTCGAAAATAAAGGAAATTCTTCGGGAGATGTGCGTATAGTTTATTCCATCAGAAGCGGTGATACCTTTGGAGGGATTGCCAATAAGTTCGGGGTAACTGTTTCGGATATCAAATCATGGAACCATATCAGGAAAAACCGCCTCATAGCCGGGCAAAAGCTGAATATATATGTCTCCGGTGACAAAGCGGATAAATATCAAAAACACACTTTGAATAAAAACAATATACAGAACAATACGGGTGCAAATCAGAACACCACGACATCCTCCGATGGCAAATGGATTTATTATACAGTCCGTTCGGGTGATAATTTCTGGTCGATATCAAAAAAATACCCCGGCGTGACGGCAGAGGATATTATGAAATGGAACGGGATTACCAATTCCAAAAGCCTTAAAGTGGGTCAGAAATTAAAAATAAAAAAATAGAAGAAAACGGGTAATCATCTTTGTATGAAGCCAATCAAATCACTTCTCTTTCTGCTAATTGTTTTTGGGATTTTAAGTCTTATTGCATGGGCTACTCCTAAAGGCGGAATTCCCTTGTGGGGGAATTATTCTTTAAAATATCCCACTCTTTCGGGTATTTTTTCGGATAGTACTATTAAATATGCCGATATTTCTAACATTATAAAAAATGTAGAAAATAAAATGGATAGCATACCAGAAAACGATTCTTTGCTTAGTATTGATTCCCTGGATGTGGATAGCCTTGTGAAAGTGGTTCAGCAATTAGAATTTCCTGATGAAATCCATTCGGCATTATTTCCGTTTTTTAAAAAAGTACAGCGTAACGATGGTTTGATTCGGGTACTCCATTACGGAGACAGTCAACTGGAAGGAGATCGAATTACCGGATTTTTAAGAAACCGTTTTCAGCAGAGGTTTGGAGGAACCGGGGGAGGACTAATTCCATTGGTTGAAGTAAATAATATAGATGGAGCCGTAAAAATCCAGAATACAGGTGACTGGAAACGGTATACTCTTTTTGGTAAAGTAGATAAACAGATCAGGCATAAAAAATACGGAGTAATGTTAAGCTTTAGCCGTTTTGCTCCCGTTTATAATGATAGTGTTCCCAACGATACCATTGTATATGAGGGAACGATAAAAATATCAAAAGCCAGTGCAGCATATGCAAATTGTTACAATTTTACAAATCTGAAAATTCTGTATGGTAATAATAAAAAACCTGTAAATGCCGAATTGTTTGATGGAGATAAGCTTTTGGGCTATGAAACACTACTGCCTTCGGAAGAACTTAACATTGTTACTTTTAAACTCAGTTATGTTCCCAAGGAAATAACATTAAAGTTTACCGGGAAAGACAGTCCCGATTTATACGCTCTTGCTTTTGACAGCGAAACCGGGCTTGCTTTCGATAATATTCCCCTGCGGGGAAGTTCGGGAACCGATTTTGCCCGGGGAGACCTTAAGCTGTTAAAAGACAGCTACGATAAATTAAATGTAAAACTAATGCTTTTTGAATTTGGAGTAAACGTTGTTCCAAATGTTCAGGATGATTATACTTTTTATGAAAACTGGATTTACGGACAGTTATCCACGCTGAAAAGAATTCATCCTGAGATGGGGATCATTGTTATTGGAATTTCCGATATGTCCAGGAAGACGGAGAATGGTATGGAATCCTACCCAAATATAGAGAAAATAAGGAATGCTCAGAAGAATGCCGCTTTTAGGGCGAATTGTGCTTTCTGGGATTTCTACAAAGCAATGGGCGGGAAGAATTCAATGCCCAGTTGGGTGGGTGCAGAACCGCCTATGGCTGCCAAAGATTATACTCACCTAAGTCCGCGGGGAGCCAGGATTGTTTCCGAAATGCTTTATAATGCACTTGTATATGAATACAACGAGTATAAATTAAAAAACCCAAAACCATAGTTGCAGAATGAAAGACAGACGTTTTGGGTTAGTTATTATCTTTTTCCTGTTCTGGTTTGCACAGCTTTCTGCCCAGGATGATGTCTATACTATTTCAGGATACAGTTTTATCCGGAATGATTTAAATTCAATAATTTTTTCGAAAGACAGCTCTGGTTATGATAGCTTATTTGTTAAACTAAACAAGCTTATCATGAAAGGCGAGGGGCAGATCAATATTGTGCACATTGGTGATTCCCATATCCAGGCCGATTATTTTTCGGGACGCATGCGTGAGAGGCTTCAGACATTTTTCCAGGGAGCATTAGGTTCCCGTGGTTTTATTTTTCCCGCTAAACTGATACACTCAAATAATCCCTTTAATTTCTACGTAAGTTCTACCGGAAACTGGGTTGGTTGCAGAAATATTGAACGCAATAAAACATGTACTTTAGGATTGGCCGGGGCTTCAGCTACCACATATGACACAAATGCCACCATTTTTATCCGTTTACGAAGTAAAGATTATCCGACCTACGATTTTAACAGAGTGAAGGTGTTTCATAATATGGACACATCCAGTTACGATGTGAATGTGAATGATTATCATCTGAAGCAGGAATTTATTGATTATGATTCGTTAGGATATTCGGAATTTATTTTAAATAAATATTCCGACTCTGTTACCATTTCAGTAACGTGTACAGATACGCTTCAGCATTCATTTACCTTGTATGGAATCAGTCTCGAAAACGAAGATCCCGGAATAACATATCACTCAGTAGGTGTGAATGGAGCTGAGGTTGAATCATATTTGCGGTGTGATTTGTTCTCATACCAGCTTTCTTTACTTTCACCCGATCTGGTAATTGTTTCACTGGGGACTAACGATTGTTTCTCTGCGAAATGGGATTCTTCTTATTTTGAAAGAAATCTGACGGTTTTAATTCAAAAAATAAGGCAGGCCAAATCCGGAGTTCCTGTTCTTTTAACAACGCCTTCTGATAATTACCGTCGCCGTCGTTATAAAAATCCCGATGTGGCAGTTGCTTCACGAATAATTTTCAGGGTGGCTGCGGCACAAAACTGTGCTGCTTGGAATTTGTATGAAATTATGGGTGGTTACGGAAGTATGTTGTTTTGGTATAAAGCAGGTTTAACCGCTAACGATAAACTTCATTTCAGCAAAACGGGATATTATATTCAGGGTGATTTGTTATTCTCAGCCTTTCTCAAAGCGTATGACCGGTTTATTGAAAAAATGATGAATTAAATGGACTGGATAAGTAATATATTTCTATACCACGAAGACAAACCAATGATCTTTAGTACGCTGTTGTTCTGGGGATTTTTTGCCGTTTGTCTTTTTGGTTATTCCTTTATTTATAAGAGAAATCCATTACGAAATGCGTATTTGTTGATTTTTAGCCTTTTTTTTTATTACAAATCCGGAGGATATTTCTTTTCGTTGCTGGCATTTACCATATTAATCGATTATTCTGTTGGAATCTGGCTGGGTAAAACACATAAAAAAACAAACAGAGCTTTATTGATAGCCATCAGTATTTTTGTCAATATGCTGGTTCTGGCTTATTTCAAGTATTCATACTTCTTTGTTGAAACAACAAATGAAATACTGGGAACTCATTTTAAGGTTGTGAACCTTCTGTCGGAATGGACCAATGCTGTTGCCGGAACTCATTTCGATGTAAGCACCATTATACTTCCTGTAGGAATTTCATTTTATACATTTCAATCAATAAGCTATACCATTGATGTTTATCGCAATAAATTAGCACCGGTTAAAAGCCTGGTTGATTTCAGTTTTTTTGTAACCTTTTTCCCCCAGTTAGTGGCTGGCCCCATTGTCAGGGCTACTGACTTCATTCCGCAACTTTACCAGAAATATGCACTGACCAACCGGGAATTTGGTTATGCTCTTTTTCTGATTCTGAACGGATTAATGAAAAAAATGATTATCAGCGATTATATTTCTATAAACTTTGTTGACAGGATTTTTGATAATCCGATGGCATATACCGGTTTCGAGAACCTGATGGGCGTATATGGATATGCTATCCAGATATATTGCGACTTCAGCGGTTATACCGATATTGCAATTGGCGTGGGATTGTTGCTGGGATTTAAATTACCTGTTAATTTTAATTCGCCTTATAAAGCGGCAAACATAACCGATTTCTGGCGCAGGTGGCATATTTCGCTTTCCACATGGCTTCGCGATTACCTGTATATTTCATTGGGCGGGAACCGGAAAGGGAAAATCAGAACCTATATTAATCTTATGTTAACAATGATACTCGGAGGTTTGTGGCATGGCGCCAGTTTCCGGTTTATCATCTGGGGAGCAATACATGGAGTTGGGCTGGCTTTGCATAAAATATGGCTGGTTATTTTTCCGGCAAAAAACAGGCAAAATTTCTTTATAAGATTTTTAGGAGTCTTTGTTACATTTAATATTGTTTGCCTGGCATGGATCTTTTTCCGGGCTCACGATATGAAAACCATAAGTGAAATGTTCGGACAGATATTCAGTTCATTTGGTTTTTTGCTGATACCTGAAATTGTCAGATCATACTGGATTATTTTTGTATTGTTAGCGGTTGCCTATTTTATTCACTGGCTGCCTTCCGGTTTTAAAGAACAATACCGTGGATGGTTTATCGAAACACCAGTCTGGGCTAAAGTTTTAATATCAGTTTTGGTCTTTATTATTATTTACCAGGCAAAATCAAGCGAGGTTCAGCCTTTTATTTATTTTCAGTTTTAAACCTGCTACTTTTCTAGATTATTGGGTCTGCTGTATCTGTAATTCGTTATTTCTTGCCTTACGGTTCTTAAGAATATTTACATATTGTAAAGCAAGTTTGTTGTTATAATCTTCGTACGATTTCTGCGCCCACTCAATGGCTTTGTCCAGATTTCCGTTTATTTCATTAATGATTGCCATGTTGTAGCAAGCCCGTTCAGCCGCCTTTGCTTTGCTGTTCGTTGTTTCTTTCAGCCATAATTCGGCAGCGCCGTCCCAGTTCCCGGTTTGAGCCCTGCGTTTAGCGATTTTAAAATTATCATTACCTCTTACATAATAATCACGGGAAACTCTTATCCAGTATGGAATAATTCTGAAGGCATAATTTTGTCCCATTACCATTCCTGCATTTTTAACTGCATCTTTTCTTCCGGTAAGAGCGGCAGCTGCTTTGGCGGGATTTATTCCTTTACCAAGAGTTGTAATACTTTCATTCATGGGATACTCATCAACTATAGTATGACCTAAAGGATCATAGATTCTCCACCCTGTTTTAATTACCGTTTGCAGACTGGCTTCATGTTCAATGCCCGGTACATTTCCCAGAGGAGTGCTTATTGTAATGGGATTAGCTTTATAACTTAGTTTGGCATCGGTATCAAACATTTCTAAGGAGAAAATAGCATCTACCTGGTTATCGGCACATATTTTTTCTACTATTTTCCAATCCAGGGCCGAAGGGAATACGCCCGAGCCGGTAGTTCTCAGGTCATCCCTGCTGATTTTTTTTATCTCGGCAAAACGATTGTTTTTTAAAAGTTCATCCTGTAAGCCGTTTATGGTTGATTCGGCGCCTTCTTTATCCAGGTCTTTTCCTTCAAGGGTAAGAATCTTGTCCAGATCATCTGTTTTCTGGTTTTGCTGCTTTGGAAGACTTCGGTTAATAATTCCGATTTTTTTAACAGAGTTAGACAGAAAAACCGGGGAGGGCTCCATTACGCTCATGTAAACCAGGTTGGTTTTACAGGATGACAGCAGTAATAATGCTACTAAAATAAGAATGGTATTTTTCATAAATAGAGTTTATGATGTAATAAACAAAGTTCAATCCAATAAAATTAAATTTTATAACCGAAAGAAAAAAATATAAATGGTATAGGGGGTAGCCCTCTGTTTCGTTTTAGTTAAAATAAATTCATTACTAAAAGTTTAGATTTGATTTTTATTTTATAATTTTGGTAACCTGAAAAAGTTGTTTCTTTTTTAAAATTATTAATTAATTCCAATGAAAACGATAATATCATTTTTAATCGGTTCGATGTTGTTTCTGACGTTTACAACGTTTGGTCAGATTGGTCTGGATACATACACGGTAACCAGAACCACCGGAATAACTTATACCAGTATTTCCGGTTCCGGAACAGCTGTAACATCGTGGAAGAACGGTGCGGATGCGGATGATAATATGAGTACGGCTATTACAATTCCCTTCAGTTTTCCTTACGATGGGGGTTTGAATACTACCCTGTTTATCAGCCTTAACGGATTTGTGACTTTTAATACGGCTACAAATGCCGATGGGGCTGACCTGCCTGCATGCGGAACACCCGAACCCTATGCCTGGGATAATACAAATTTCTCAATGACCGGTAAACTAGGTTCAAGTAAATCGATTGCCGTGTATTATAATGATTTGGTATGTAATAATGCCCTTAACTCAAGCATTTATTATACTACTACAGGTTCTGCCCCGAACCGTGTTTTTACAGTTCAGTGGACAAATATGTATAATGATATATCATGTACCGATAATTCATGTACGGAAACACCCGGAAGTCTGAATTTTCAGCTTGTACTTTACGAAACCAGCGGGAACATAGAATTTCTTTATGGTCCGACGATGACCCAGACGACCTGGAGTTGTAGCGGGTATACCTGTTCCGTAGATGACACATATTCTTCAGGATTAAATTCAAATTCCATAACTTCTTCACCCACAATAAACCAGTTAATAACCCAGCAAACGGCAAATACAAACTCTTTCAGCAATGCTCCTCAAAATAATTTAACTGCCTTACCGGCTGTTAATTCCAAAATCACTTTTACAAGAACAGCTCCTCCGGCCCCGGGAAGTACTCCTGGTGTCATTTCTATTAATTACCCGTTAAACGCTTCCACAAATCAGTGTCTGAATACTATACTGTCATGGAATGAAGGAACACAAAATCCAACCAGTTTTGAAGTTTATTTTGGTACTGCCGCAAGTCCCCCGTTGGTTGCTACCATTTCAAATACATATTATAATCCGGGTCCTTTAAATATGAATACAACCTATTATTGGAAAATTATACCCATTAATGGCCTGGGAGCAGGAACTTCATCGCCTGTTTATAGCTTTGCAACAGGTTATGGAGATATACAGCCCACAGAAATTCTTTTATCCGGTATAGGAAATCTTGAATCACATGTGGCTGACGGAACGGATGCATTGGGAAGAACAATCTATTATAATACATATTCAATTTGTCGTGATGAAGTAGGATTGGGAACATTAACACCTCAGAGTTATTACCTGGCCGAAGGATCCTCCTTAAACTGGACAAACCCGATTATTGTCTGCGGAGTATTACCTGCCCTTACCTGCGAAAATGCCATACCAAATGCAGATTTATTTACAAGTTCATGCGATATCACTTCACAAACACCTGCCATTACCATTACAGCCCTTTTAGCTGCAATAATAGGAAATGCATTATGTCCTGGCATAGACCCTTATATTGAATATGATGTATTTACCCGCGGTTGTAATCAGAATGTAGGTTGTACAAAAGTACGTTTTCATATCTTACCCGATCCCGATCCGGGAGTTGTACAAAATACCGGACAAACAATTTGTTCAGGAGGGGATCCTTCAGCATTCGGATTTTCGACCTTGCCGGATGAAAATTTCGGTTCATTTACTTATCAATGGTATTCATATAATGGAAGCACATCTGCTCCTACCGGCAGTTCTGTGCCCGGTGGCTGGACGGCAATACCCGGAGCAAGCGGTTCCAATGCTGTATATTATGAACCCTTTTTAAATGCTCCCACAGTTCCTGCAGGATGGACGTTTACATCTATAGGCGCAAATTCGTCATGTTATGGTTCCAATGCCCCTGCTGTTGAATTTGATGCCACAAACGACAGGGTTCTGACACAAACATATTCCGGCCCTGTAACAAACATTTCATTTAATTATGGAGCTACTTCTTTGGCTTTTGGAACTTCTTCCCTTAAGTTTGAAGCATGGAACGGCTCCGGCTGGACTCAAATAAATAACTATACAGGTTTGAATGGCAATATTCTTGGGTGTAATGTTAATCAGGGAAGTTTTAATTTCAGCCCTGCCCTGAACTATATTCAGTTCCGATGGACCAGTACAAAACCTGTTTTTCCGGCAGGACCCAATATTATCCTCGATGACGTAAATGTTACCGTGGGCGTGCTGCCTACTTATGATCCTCCGGCTGGTTTATCAACAACAACAACTTATGCCTGTTATATAACACCGGCTACTGTGCCACCATATTCAGGACAATGTGCATATAATTTATGGGCAGCACAACAATGGGTTGTTACGGTAAGCCCCGGACCTGCTGCGCCATCTGTTACAACACCTGTTAATTATTGTCAGAATGCTGCTGCAAGTCAGCTCACGGCCAGTGGTTCAAATCTTTTATGGTATACTGTAGCTACAGGTGGTACAGGTAGCAGTACCGCTCCGACACCTTCCACATCAACAGTCGGAACAACCAGTTACTGGGTTTCCCAGACAACAACCTGTGAAGGACCCCGTGGTCAGATTGATGTTGTAGTTTCTGCCAATGCAACTCCCATTTTTAATTCGTATGGACCCTATTGCGTAGGCGCCAGCCCGGCTTCACTTCCTGCAAGTTCTAACAATGGCATTACCGGTACATGGAGTCCGGCAACAATTGGTACCGGTTCAGCAGGTACAACAACGTATACATTTACTCCGACAGCAGGATTATGTGCCATAACTGCAACTCTTGATGTAACTGTAACTGCCAATGCAACACCTTCATTTTCACAGTTAGGACCTTATTGTATAGGAACAAGCCCTGATTTATTACCGGCTACTTCTGTAAATGGAATAACAGGAACATGGAACCCGGCAACAATTAGCACTTCCACAGGAGGAACTTCAACTTATACTTTTACACCTGATGGCAGTTCATGTGCCGTTTCTGCAACGATGGACATTACTGTTAATTCGGCTGTTGCAAATGCCGGAAATGATCAGACTATCTGTTCCGGAGATAATGTAACTCTCACGGCTACCGGTGGAACTTCATATACATGGTCGAACGGGGTTCTGCAAAGTATTCCTTTTGTTCCTTCAGGTACGGGAACGGTTACTTACACTGTTACTGTTACAGATGCCAATTCATGTACAGCAACCGATCAGGTGGATGTAATTATTAATACTCTGCCCCCTGCTGATGCCGGAACCGATCAGATGATTTGTCCGGGTGGACAGGTTACATTAACAGCTACAGGAGGAACTTCATATAATTGGGATAATGGTGTTCAGCAAGGAGTTCCTTTTACACCGGCATCTATTGGTACAACAACTTATACCGTAACTGTGACTGATGCAAATTCATGTTCTGCAATTGATTATGTACACGTTACTATGGATAATGTGGTTGCTAATGCCGGTTCAGATCAAATAGTATGTTATGGTGAACCTGTTACGCTTACCGCAACCGGGGGCAATACATATCAGTGGGATAATGGAGTTACCCAGGGACTGCCATTTGTTCCCACCGCTTCGAATACATATTCTGTAACGGTTACCGTTGCAAGTTCCTGTACTGCTATTGACCAGGTTGTGGTAACTGTAAATTCCCTGCCTCCTGCCAGTGCCGGAAATGATACCATAATATGTTACGGAACTTCGGCCAATCTTACGGCTACCGGAGGAGTTTCATATTTATGGACAACTACTGAAACCACTCAGAATATTTCTGTAAGTCCGAATTCAACAACAATGTATGGTGTTATTGTGACAGGTTCAAATGGTTGTACGGCTTCAGATTCTTTGGTGGTTACTGTGAATAATCCTGTTGCCAATGCCGGAAACGATCAGTCATTCTGTGAGGGTTCTTCTGTTGGCTTATCGGCTACAGGGGGAGGAACCTATTTATGGAGCCCTTCAGCAGGATTATCTGATCCGGGTATTTATAATCCAACAGCAAATCCAACGGTCTCTACTGTTTATGTTCTTACAGTAACCGATGGAGCAGGCTGTACGGATGTTGATAGTATTTTAATTACAGTAAATCCATTACCTGTTGTTCTGATTAGTGCTGACACAACAATTTGCCAGGGTAATTCCGTAAATCTTTCAGCCCAGGGAGGTGTCGGGTATCTATGGACTCCATCAGGAAGTCTTAATAATAATACAATTTCTAACCCGGTAGCAACTCCTTCGGCAACTACAACTTATTCGGTCGTAGTTACAGATATTAATGGATGTGTTGCTTCAGATCAGGTAGCTGTAACAGTAAACAACTTGCCGGTTGCAGATGCCGGAAATAATGCCGGTTTTTGTGAAGGAGGGTCAACACAATTAAACGCATCAGGTGGTTCAGCATATTTGTGGAATCCATCTGCTGGTTTAAGTTCCAATGTGATTTCAAATCCTTTAGCAAATCCAACTTCAACAACAACTTATACCGTTACTGTAACCGATCTGAATGGTTGCCAGGATTCTGACAGTGTAACGGTTACAGTTAATTCTATTCCTGCTCCACAGATTACCGGAAATCTTACCGCATGCCAGGGCCAGACTTTTAATTATTCTACAACAAATCAATCCGGTCACACATATAGCTGGTCGATAACCGGCGGAAGTCCTGTAACAGCTACATCGTACGTTGTTGGCATTACCTGGGGAAATTTCCAGACAGGGATATTATATGTTACAGAAATGGATGCAACCAGTTTATGCTCAGGAAATGACAGTGCTGTTGTTGTCATTCATGAAACTCCTGTGGCTTCTGTTACAGCATCCGGAAGCACTACTGTTTGCGAAGGAACTGCTGTAGCGTTAAGTGCTTCGGGAAGTACAGGAACGCCACCCCTTACTTATACATGGGACCATTCACTGCCATCCGGCGCTACTCAGACGGTTATTCCTTCAGTAACCGCAATATATCATGTTACCGTTTCCAATGCTGATAATTGCGGAAGCGTAGATAGTATTGCTGTAAATGTAAATGCGTTACCTGTTATATTATTCGATTCAACAAATGCAGTATGCAGTACGGACAATAACGGTTCCATTACTTCAACAATTGTCAGCGCTGTTCAGCCGGTTGCATTTTTATGGTCAAACGGAGCGACTGTAACAAATCTTTCAGGACTGGGAATTGGCCAATATACAGCTACTGTTACGGATGGTAACGGATGTGATATGATAAGAACCATTAATATTTCAAGTTCAAATTCTGAAAATTGTCTTGAAATTCCCTCTGTTTTCTCTCCAAACAACGATGGCAAAAATGATAAGTTTGAAATAAAACATATTGATTATTTTCCGGGAGCAAAAATGGAAATTTACAACCGTTGGGATAATTTGTTATTTAAATCGGATAATTATGATAACCCTTCAAATTGGTGGGATGGAAAATGGAAAGGAAAGGATATGCCGATGGGATCTTACCTGTTTATTTTAACCTTGCCCGGAAGAGATCCGATCCAGGGAATAATCAGCATTATCAGGTAGAGAGTTTTAAAGCTTAAACCAACCAACTTCGGAAACATACCGGACGGCTTCTGCCGTATTGTTTACATTTAATTTTTCAATAATCCGTTGGCGATGAGTATTTACAGTATTGATACTGATGAAAAGCTTATCGGCAATTTCTTTACTTACCAAACCTTCGCTGATAAGTTTAATAATTTCCTGTTCGCGGGAACTTAGCATTTTTGCTTTATCTGGTGGAGGAAACATGAAAACCTCACTTGTTTTTGTATTAACAAGACGGCTTCGAAAAGGTGAATCCAAATCCTGGTCTGGTGAAATGTCCATGATACTTAATGCTAACCATACATTCCCATGTTTATCGTTTTCGAGGCACATTTGCTGCTCAATTACCCTGACATATTTACCCTGTTCCGTCAGAATCCGGTATTCGTTTACCAGCTTTCCATCTTTTCTGTTTTCAACGGGTAATGAAAAACCATATTTTAAAAAATATATTCCCGATTCCATGAGTTTGTAAAAATCATCAGGATGAATATGGTTTGTAGTCAAGTTATTAGAATCGGATGTTTCTTTTACAAAAAAATCAAATATGGGACTATATGATTTACTGGTATAAATATGTTCTCTTTTATTCAGATCAAAAATGGTAATCAGGCTGCTGTCTAAGTTGTCTACTTTTTCAAGAAAAGGAATATGTGAATCGGGAATGCTATAATCAAGATCTTCCTGGACAAATTGCTGGGATCTGAGCAATTCATCATATTGCTGAAATAAGCGGGCTAATTGTTTTTCCATAAAATACTGATATATCAGTATTGCAACCCGGGTGAGAAAATACTGACCTTTGTATCAAAGATAAGAATTATCTTTTATGAGAAAAATATTTTTAATTACAGTGCTTATAATCGTTGTATTACAACAGCTGGTTGCTCAGAATTTGTTTCAGACCATCAGGGGAACTGTAATTGATAACCAAACACAAATGCCTTTAACCGGGGCTACAGTAATTGTTAAAGGAACTAACCCGGTTTTAGGAACAACTTGTGATAACAACGGGCAATTCAGAATAGAAAACGTTCCGGTTGGCAGGCATGATATTCAGATTAATTATTTAGGGTATGAAATGTATATTATACGGGAAGTTTTAATCAGTTCGGCAAAAGAAACTGTTTTAAAAATAGAACTGAAAGAATCTTTAAAAACTCTTTCCGAAATAACCGTAACGGCAAATTCCAATAAAGACGAACCGTTAAATAAAATGAACTCTGTAAGCGCCCGGCAATTATCTGTGGAGGAGGCAGGCCGGTATGCCGGTGGGTACGATGATTTTGCCAGGCTGGCATCATCTTTTGCAGGTGTTTCAAGCGGTTTGTCAAATAATGGGATTGTTATCCGGGGAAATGCACCCAAAGGGTTATTATGGAGAATAGAAGGTGTTGAAATTTCAAACCCCAATCACTTTGCCAATATGGCAACTTTCGGAGGGGGAGGCACAACTGCGCTGAGTAGTCATATGCTGGGTAATTCCGATTTCATGACCGGAGCTTTTCCGGCAGAATACGGAAATGCACTTTCAGGAGTTTTTGATCTGAATATCAGAACAGGAAATAACGAGCGATACGAACATGCAATACAGATTGGTGGCATTGGACTCGATGCGGCATCCGAAGGCCCTTTTAAAAAAGGGAAAAAATCGTCATATATTTTTAATTACAGGTATTCAACGCTGGCTCTTCTGGGTCCTATTCTGCCGCCCGAAGCCGGAAAAATAACCTACCAGGATGTGTCGTGGAAATTAAATTTTCCAACCCTGAAAGCCGGTACTTTTTCGTTTTGGGGAATTGCTGCTACTGACGGCCAGGAAAGAAAAGCAAATACAGATTCAACAAAGTGGAAAAGCGAAGATGACCGTGCCGAGGCCACTACAAACCAACTGATGGAAGCCGTCGGGATAAGTCATAATTATATTTTCGGAAAAAATACCTGGATTCATTCAACGATTGCTTCATCGGGAAACACAACCGAATGGAATGAAAAAACGCTGGATTCATTACTGACATTAAGACCTGCTAATAATATATACAATGATGTATTCCGGTTATCATATTCGGGTGAGCTTAATCATAAATTTGGTGTAAGGCATTCCAACCGTACCGGAATAATAATAACAAATTATAGTTATACTTTTCATACCAGGCATGCTTTAGAAACAGGTTCTCCCATGATAACCTACAATAATGAAAAAGGACAAAGCCTGTTGTTCCAGGCATATACCCAGTCTTCCCTGGAATTATCCGGAAAATTTTCTGTAAATGCAGGTATTCATACCATGTTTTTTGCTTTAAACAATCATTATTCTATAGAACCCAGAATTGGCCTGAACTGGAAAATCAATCAGCTGCATTCGGTAAGCTTTGCATATGGTTTACACAGCCAGGCAGAACCTTTAAATATTTACTTACTGGAACAATACAATAACGGAAACATCGTGCAACCAAACAAGGAATTAGGCTTTGGAAAAGCAAATCATTTCGTGCTGTGTTACAAGATTCAATTAGATGAAGTCACGCATTTTAAAGCGGAACCATTTTATCAGTCATTATTTAACATTCCTGTTGTTCCGGAATCTTATATTTCTCTTCTGAATATGGAATCAGCATGGTTTTTCAATGATTCATTGGTAAATAAAGGTACAGGATCAAATGTTGGGATTGATTTAACTTTAGAGAGGTTTCTTAAAAAGGGCTTTTACTATCTTTTAACAACGTCCTTATTTAAATCAAGCTACAAGGGTGGTGATGGAATTGAGCGGAACAGCCTGTATAATAAAAATTATGTTGTGAATATTTTAGCAGGAAAGGAATGGCAGACAGGTAAAAACAAGACTAATATTTTTAGTATAAACGCACGGATTACATTCCAGGGAGGGAACCGGTACATACCCGTAGATATTGACAAAACCCTGGCTCAGCAGGAAATAGTATATGATGTAACCCACGCTTATGAAGCAAAAGCAAAGGATTCGAAAATTCTGAGTTTTTCGGTAAATTATAGAACAAATCATAAAAAGTATTCCACTTTATTGGCTTTTCATATTATCAATGTGTTGGGTGAAAAAGAATTTGAAGGATTCAGTTTTGACAGGAAAACACAACAGGTTCTGAAAAAAGAAGACCCTTTTATTATTCCGAATATCAGTTATAAAATTGAGTTTTAAACGAGTTTCAGAAGTTTCTCAAGATAATGAAATTCAATTCCGAACATTAATTTAAGATTATGAACCTGTTCCAATAATTCTTTATTGATCGTTGTTTTTTTTCCAACCTGAATTCCGACAATTAATACATTTTTGGGAGTGTGTTCGGTAGAAATAAACTCAAACACTTTGGTTTTATATCCATGTGCTTCCAGTATCAACGAACGAATGGCATCGGTAACAATTTCTGCCTGACGCTCTTCTAAAATTCCATGTTTTGTGATTGTTTTCATCTCATTAGATGGGTTCATCTGCTTTCTGACCTGTTTGTGACAACAGGGTGCACAAATAATAATTTTTGAGTTTGCTTTAATGCCCCTGTAAATAGCTTCATCGGTTGCCGTATCACAGGCATGTAAAGCAACCAGGATATCGGAAGGAAGGAAATCAGATGTTTCAATCGAACCTTTTTTAAAAGATAAATTTTCAAATCCTGATTTTTGTGCAACAGAATTGCATTTTTCAACCAGTTCTTCGCGGAACTCAACCCCGGTAATCACAGGGTTTAAATGTAATGTATTTGCCAGGTAATCATACAAAGCAAAAGTAAGGTAACCCTTACCCGATCCCATATCGGCCACGGTAAATGAGAAAGGAAGGTCTGATGATTTAATAATTCCATCCAGGATTTCAATGTATTTATTTATTTGCCGGAATTTATCGTTTTTATCAGTTTTTATTTTTCCTTCCGGTGTAGTTATGCCAAGTTCGAAAAGATAAATATTGTTAACAGTGCTTATCGAACGGAATTTGGTTTTATCATGACTTAAAGGCGGAAGTTGATTATTGGTTGAGGGCTTCTGAGTTATTGCGGCTGTATTATTCTTTTTGTTGATTACTAAGTGATAGTCGTTTTTAGTTGTAAATAAATCAGCACGGAGAAATTCATTTTCCATCATTTCCTTTAAAAGCTGAACAGATTCATTAAAGTCATGGTTTTTTGTAATGTCTTTAGTTGGATAGCGATATACAAATGATAATTTTATGCCTGATTTTAAGGAAACAACTTTAGCAGAAACATTTTTTAAGTCATTTTCTTTATTCCGTTTATCGCTGACAGTGATTTTAATAAAATCTTTATTATTCAGACTGTTACTTAATTGTTCGAAAAAATGGTCAAAATTACCTGGATTCATAACTCAAATTTTTTACAAATGAAAGATAATTTATTTAACCATCGATTTTTCGTCCATATATTTTGCCGGAAATTAAAAAAAAGATAAGTTTACATAAATTGAATTTTCTGAAATTGGTTATTCATAAAAATGATTAAAAGAAGTTTATTATTAATTATATCCTTTCTAATTGTTAATTGTTTCTTTGTTTTTTCCCAAAGTCAGGGTGAAATAGATTCTCTGTTGAAAATTATCAGGAATTCAAAGCAGGATTCGGTTAAGGTGATGGTTACTCTTCAGATGGGTGATTTATACGAGTACTCTGTTCCTGATTCGGCCATGTACTTTTATCTTAATGCACTTAAATTAGCTCAAAAATCAAATGAAAAAAAATGGATTGCAAAATGCTACAATTATATAGGGATACTAAACCAGGAAATGGGAGATTTTCCGAAGTCGCTCGAAAATTACAGGAAATCATATAAAATATATGAGGAGTTAACCAGGTTACCGGATTTAAAAAATAAAAGAGATGGTCTGCTGGGAATGGGGGTCTGTAGCGCAAACATGGGAGTTGACTATCAAAAGCAGGGTAATTTTAAGCAGGCCCTGGAAAGTTTTCATAAAGCACTGAAGATTTATGAAAATATTGGTGAAAAAAAGAAAATATCAGACTGCTATATAAATATTGGCGTTATACATAATGCCCAGAAATCAGATTCTCTGGCATTGTATTATTTTCAGAAAGCATTAGAGATATATGAAGAATCAGGAGACAAAGGAGGCATGTCAAATTGTTACAATAATATCGGTATTATTTATAAAAACAAACTTAAATACTCTTTAGCTCTTGAAAACTACAAGAAATCTTTAAAAATTTACGAAGAATTCGGAATGAAAAAAAGAATTTCGCAAACCTATACCAATATTGGTGTTCTTTATTATGAGCAGGCTATAAAACAAGCCAGAAAGAAAGAAGAGGCGAAAGCATCTGAAAATTATAAAATATCCCTTGAATATTATAAAAAGGCCCTGAAAATAAATGAAGAAATGGATGACAAGGAAGGAATAGCCCTTTCTATGACAAATATAGCTTCTTTGTTAAATGAGCTGAAAATATACAGTGAAGCGATAACATATGCCACACAGAGCCTGGAAATTGCCTGTGAAATTGGTTCGCTGGAAATTGAAAAATCGGATTATGAATGTTTATCCAATTCATATGAAAATAAAGGATTATTTGAACTGGCATTTAAAAATCAAAAAAAATCAAATATTTTAAATGATAGTTTATTAAATATCGAAAGCAGCAAACAGCTAAAAGAAATGGAGGCAGTGTATCAGTCTGAGAAGAAACAATTAGAGATTGATAATTTAACAAAGGATAAAGCTTTAAAAGATATTGACCTGAACAGGAAGAAGGCCGAAAATAAAAAGCAGAGAATTATTATTTACAGTATTATCCTGGTGTTGATTCTTGTCATAATATTTTCGGTTTTACTTTACAAACAATTTACAGCAAAGAAAAAAGCAAATATTCTTCTGGCAGTAAAAAATATTGAAATCCAACAAAAAAACGAGGAAATTACTTCCCAGCGTGATGAAATAGAAACCCAAAGAGATCTTGTAATTAACCAGAAGGAAGAACTGGAAGAAATTCATACGCAGTTGACCGATAGCATTCGATATGCCAAAAGAATTCAGAATGCTGTTCTTCCAACTGAAACACATATAAAAGAAGTGCTTTCTCATTTAACCGGGAAGGAAAACCCGGATTACTTTGTAATATATAAACCGCGTAACATAGTAAGCGGGGACTTTTACTTTGTTGCCGGCAGGAATGAATGGATACTTCTGTCAGTTGCAGATTGTACGGGGCATGGAGTTCCCGGGGCGTTTATGAGTATGCTGGGTATCTCTTTTTTAAATGAAATTGTTGCCAGGGAAGACGTACAGACAGCAAGTCATGTACTTAACGAAATGAGGAAATATATTATTAAATCACTACAGCAAAAAAATATTCAGGATTACCAGGAGGACAATAGTAAAATCCGGAATCAATACATAGCAGAGAGCCAGAGTGTAAAAGATGGAATGGACATAACCTTTGTTGCCATTAATACCGTAACTTTAAAAATGCAATTTGCAGGAGCCAATAACCCTATTTATATAGTCAGAAAGTTTATAAAGTCAGAAAGTGAGAAAGTGGAAAGCGAAAAGTTGAATGAAGCTAACTCTGAGACTTTAAAAACTTCTGAGCTTTATGAACTCAAAGGGGATAAAATGCCTATCTCAATTTATGTAAGAATGGACGAATTTACCAATCATGAAATTCAATTGGAAAAGAATGATACTATTTATTTATTTTCAGATGGTTTTTCCGATCAATTCGGAGGACCTAAAGGAAAGAAATTCCTGTTAAGTTCATTAAAACAAAGAATAACCGGTATTTCAGGTAAACCGATGTCAGAGCAAAAAACATTATTAGAAAATACATTACATGATTGGAGGTGTTCAAATGGAATAGAACAGGAACAAACAGACGATATTACAATATTAGGATTAAGAATTTAATAATCGTTTTTTCTTTTTATAATCCCTTAAATTTAACCATACGGAAATTCCAAAACAGAAAATAAAGGTTCCCAGCACAACAGCATCAACCACTTTAGGATTTGTATCAGCACCTGAGATTTCTTTAACCAGGAAACTTATATACGAATGTTGTTTAATCGGCTTACCAAGCATGTCACGAATATGCCAGTGAGCATCGGTACATATGCAGTAGCCCCACCCATACCATGCTCCTAATATAAACCACGAGGCAGCGGTAGCAAGAATACCATATAAATGCCAACGGCGGCTTCGTTTCCATATCCATCCTGTCATATTAAACAAGGTAAAAAGGGTATGAAATACCAGGAAAAAATAATCGAGAAAGACAAGAAATATCGTATTCATAAAATTCTGAATACATTAAAAACGAAATTCAGACTTTTTTCTTGCGAAACATCATTGTAATAAAGAACAAAAATATCAGAACCGACAGCAATCCTGCAATCCTGCCAATGTAATCGCCCATTCTTACATAGAATGTGGTTTCATTATTGGTAAGTATTTTTTGTTTTATGGCAGTGGGAGTCCACCATTTTGTGGGTTGCTGAATTTCTCCCAGCTGGTTAACAAAGCATGAGATTCCTGTATTGGCAGAACGGGCGATATCCCGGCGGGTCTCAATGGCTCTCAGCGAACTGTAAGATAAATGTTGTGTATAACCGGGAGTATTTCCCCACCATCCATCATTTGTTATGACAAAGATAAGGTTTGCTCCCTTTTGTATGTATCCGGTTACATATTCACCATAAATAGATTCGTAACAGATTACAGGAGCAATCTTATATTCCCGGTTCCCGGAAATGAAAATACCCGGCTCCGGCTGTGTTCCCAAACTACCGGAGGTTCCGCCAAGTTCAATGGAAACATCCTTTAACCAGTCAATGGAATTAAGAAACGGCATTTTTTCGACACCGAGTACCAGCTTGGATTTATGATATATCTGGATTTCTTTGCCGGTATCTATTTGCAGTGCTGTGTTATAGGAATCATAATATTCACCGGAGTCTGAGAACAGGTGGGCTGTGGGGCTTAGCTTCTCGTTACCTTTAAACATTTTAAATGTTGAAGCGCCGATGACTATTTTAACCCTGGGATGTCTATAAGTAAAAACTTTAAGAGAAATTATATCGGGATGGCTTTGAAGATCTTCTTCCCATATACCCAGTGGAATTGCTGTTTCGGGTGCTACCACGTAATCTGTGTTTTCATCACATAAAGAATCGGCCAGGTGAATTATTTTTTCAAGCTGAAGTTCAACGGGCATTCCCCCGAACTTATCATTATAGGGATCGATGTTAGGCTGAACAACTACCACTTCAACCGGTTTGCCTTTTTCTTTATAAATGGTATAAATGATGAAAGAAATAACAATTGGCAGGAACAAAGCAAGAGCGGCATATGTTATTTTAACGTTCCTTAACTTTTTATTCCGGAAGGGTAGATTTCTGAAAATTTCGAAAAACATCAGGTTGCAAACTAATATCCACAATGAACCGCCCAGCGTTCCTGTATATTCGTACCATTGGATTAGCCGGATGTTTTCAGAAAGTCCGTTTCCCAGAGTGAGCCAGGTCCAGGAGAGTTCCCAGTTCAGATGAAGATACTCAAAGCCCACCCAGTATGCAACAAATGCTATATATCCTAATCTTCTGCCAAGTTTCTTCTTTGTTGCATGAAAAATCCAGAATAAAGTTGCCATAAATATGGAATTGAATACAATGGCCATGATTGCCCCTGATTCAGATGCGTTCCATATCCAATACGATGAAATGGCGTTCCATATGAGGAATCCTAACAAAGATTTAAAGAATATCCGGAAACTACTTCGTTTTCCGATTTGCTGAAAGTAATAATCTTCAAGTACCAGTAAAGGAATAAAAGCAAAAAAAATCAAAAGCTGGAAAATTCCGCCCAGCCATCCACAACTAAGCATAATGCCGCTGATAACCGGGAGTGTCCAGAGCTGATACTTTTTAAGATTCATATTTTTCTTTTTTATTTACCAGGTAAATTCCTGCAAAGATAAGCGCAATTGCCAGAAGTTCGCGAAGAGAGAATTCTTCCCCGTCTAAAACTCCCCACATGATTGCAAAAACCGGGATAATATAAGTTACTGATGATGCATAAATAGCCGTCAGTTTTTTTATCAGGGTATTCCAGATAATCATAGCCAAAGCTGTTCCTACAATTGCAAGAATAGCAATATAACCCAACGCTGAAAGCCCATGAGGACTTTGAAGCGGCGCTGAAACTCCTGAAAACAAAAGATAAATACCGGCAAATGGCCCAACCAGGAAAAACGACAAAGAGGTAATTGCCATTCCATCAAGTTGTGTTAGCCGGTGTTTTACGTGATTGGTATTATATCCATATAAAAAGGTGGCCAGAACTATTAATAAACCGAAAATATTATTTTTATCGAGAAAAACGGAAAAATCTTTAATTACTAATGTGCCGGCGCCGATCAATCCAAGAATAATTCCTGAAACATTTAACAACGATACTTTTGTTCTGAATAAAAAAACTGCAACCAGCATGGTGAAAAGAGGTGTCATGGCATTCAGAATTCCTGCCATTGAACTATTCACATGCTCTTGTGAAATAGTGAATAAAAAGGCGGGAATACCGCTTCCCAGGAAACCGGCAACAGCAATAAAAAACAGGTTTTTTCCTTTGAGCAGTTTAATCCGGGGAATGGCAAAAGGCAACAATACAAGGAATGATATGAATAAGCGCAGGGCAGCTACCTGGTTGGCTGTATATACTTCAAGTCCCCGTTTCATTAATATAAACGATGATCCCCAGATAAAAGCAAGGAAAAGAAGAGTCAATACATGACCGGTACGGTTATCGAAGTTCATAAGAAAAATTTGCCAAAGATAGAAATGTTAACCGATTCTGTTCAAAATGAAATTTCCTGTTCTCTTGATTTTTTTAATAAATCCGGGGAAATTTTTTCGGATTATAATTATGCATCAGATCGTAGATACCTTCAAATACATCCTCGGCATTAGGGTTTGAAAAATAATCGCCATCGGTGGCATAGGCAGGCCGGTGTTCCTGGGCAGTTATAGTTTTGGGTTCGGCATCCAGGTAGTGAAAAGCACCCTGTTCTTCAAGTACTTTCTGCATCATGAATGCAGTAGCGCCACCCGGCACATCTTCATCAAAAAAGACTACTTTATTGGTTTTTTTTACCGATTCCAGTATCCTGTGGTTTATATCAAATGGCAACAATGTGCGCACGTCAATCAGTTCAACAGAAATACCGAATTCTTTTAACTGTTCGATGGCATCCTGGGCAATTCGTACACACGAGCCATAGGTGAGAAGGGTAACGTCTTTTCCTTCATTCAGAATTTCGGGAATACCCAGGGGGATTTTATATTCTCCGATATTTTCAGGTCGTTTTTCTTTTAAGCGGTAGCCGTTTAATGGTTCAATTACAAGAGCAGAATCATCTGCTTCAAGTAAAGTGTTATAGAATCCGGCGGCTTGTGTCATGTTGCGTGGAACACAGACATATACCCCGCGGATAGAATTAATTACCATGCTCAAGGGTGAACCGGAATGCCAGATTCCTTCGAGCCTGTGACCACGGGTAGTTATGATTACAGGTGCTTTCTGGCCTCCTGCCGTACGAAAATGAAGACATGCAAGGTCGTCGCTTAACGTCTGCAAGGCATATAACAAATAATCAAAATACTGGATTTCGACAATCGGCCTTAGTCCCCGCAAGGCAAGACCAATTCCCTGTCCAAGTATGGTTGTTTCCCGTATTCCCGTATCTGTAACCCTTATTTCACCGTATTTATTCTGGAGTCCTTCGTAGGACTGGTTAACCCCACCGATATGACCTACATCTTCTCCAAAAACAACAAGTAATGGATTTTTTCCAAGCTGGTAATCCCAGTTATCACGCAAAATTTCACGGCCATTAACAAGTGATGATTCATTAAAAAATACGGGGTCAACACCCTTTACTTTTAGTGCAGACCGCTCGTTCTGAACATAAATATGACTGTTGTATCTTATGTGTGCATCGGCATAATTTCGCTCCAGCCAATGGTGCAGATCTTCCTGGAGTTTTTTGCGGGTAGTACAATCAAGGCAAACATGCCGGAGAATTTTTTTGGCATGACTGAAAACGTCTTTACGGATCGGGTTGATAATTTTCCGTAAATCATCGGTAATTAATCCAACCTTATCTATATGTTCGCGCTTACAAATACACGAACGGTTATCGATAATTTTTACCAGTTCGTCTCTTTCTCGTTTGATTGGTTCTGTAAAGGCAGTCCATGCTTTTTGCCGGGCTTCTTTTGTATCGGCAACAGCCCGGTTTTCTGTTTCTTTTATTTCTTCCTCGCCTGCAATTTGTTTTTCAATTATCCAGTTACGCATTCTTGTAATCGGGTCGAATTCTTCTTCCCATTTCAACCGGTCGGGAGATTTATACCTCTCATGCGAGCCTGATGTAGAGTGTCCCTGGGGCTGAGTCATTTCTTCTATGTGAAATAAAGCAGGAACATGTTCTTTACGACAACGTTCTATTCCTTCTGCAATAGTTTTAATAAGTCCGGCATAATCCCAGCCTTTAGCCCTGTAAATACGGATTCCACCCTGCGAATCTTTTTCAAAACCACGTAACAATTCAGAAATACTTTGTTTGGTCGTCTGGTGTTTTTTAGGAACTGAAATTCCGTAGCCATCATCCCAGACGAACATGGCCAGCGGAACCTGCAATACTCCGGCCGCATTCATGGTTTCCCAAAAATGACCTTCGGACGTGCTTGCATCACCTATGGTTCCGAAAGCAACCTCGTTTCCTTTGTCGGTAAAATTTGTATAAGAATGTATTTCTGTATTGTTGCGGAAAAGCTTTGAAGCCCATGCTAAACCCAGTAATCTAGGCATTTGTCCGGCAGTGGGAGAAATATCGGCCGAGGAATTTTTTTGCTGCACCAGGTTTTTCCAGGTGCCGTCAGGATTGGAATTAGCTGTACTGAAATGATTATTAAATGATCTGCCACTGTTATGGGGATTGTTCCTGATATCGGTATCACCATATAATTGTGCAAAAAACTGTTCGGCTGTAAGCATTCCGGCGGCCAGCATAAAAGTCTGGTCGCGATAATATCCCGAACGCCAGTCGCCATTACGGAAAGCTTTAGCCATGGCAATCTGGGCAACTTCTTTTCCATCGCCGAAAATTCCAAACTTTGCTTTTCCCGAAAGAACTTCTTTTCGCCCGATTATACTTAACTGGCGGCTTAGGCAGGCAATGTAATAATCGTTTAAAACATCACTTTTAAAATCTTCGAAAGAAATTTCGTTCTCGTTTAATGGTGTTGTATTTAATGAAGACATTTATTTCATTTTTTTCATTATACAAATTTAATAAGAATAATTCTAAATAATTTGAATTAATTATTTCTTTTTACCTTAACTTTGTATTTGATTAAGTTTATGATGAAAACTTTAATGATTCAGTATAATGAATTGAAAAAGGTATTTTCGTGTTTAAAACGAATATTAACATTTTAAAAAATGAATTATAATATAGGAAAAAATATTGAGAACTGGCTGGTTGGGCTGGGGTTAGATGTTCATTGGGCATCGGGTATTAAGATGATAATTGTTATTGCTGCCATTGCTTTTGCCTGTATTGTGGCTAATTTTATTGCAAAGGAACTGATCCTGGTAATTGTAAAGAAAATTGTAAAACGAAGCAAAAATACATGGGATGATATTCTTCTGGAGAAAAAAGTATTTCATAGATTTTCGCATCTTGTACCTGCCATTATTATTTATTATTCTGCAAAGATTGCTTTTGTTGGCCATCCCGGATGGATACATATTACCCGTTCGGGAGTCTTTATTTATATGATAATCGTTGTCATGCTCATTATCAGTGCATTTCTAAGTGCGTTGAATGAGATATACCTTCAGATGCCATCTTCAAAAGACAGGCCAATAAAAGGATTTCTGCAGATAGTAAATATATTTAATTATGCTGTCGGGGGGCTTTTGATTTTATCGATTCTTATTGATAAAAACCCGGGCTATTTTTTAACCGGTATTGGTGCATTGGCGGCTGTACTGATGCTGGTATTTAAGGACACCTTGTTAGGATTGGTTGCCGGAATTCAGCTTTCTGCCAACGATATGGTAAAGCTGGGCGACTGGATTTCGATGCCATCGAAAGGAGCCGACGGAACTGTTACTGAGATTACTTTGCATACGGTGAAAGTTGAAAACTGGGATAAGACCATTTCCATGATTCCTTCCTACTCCATGGTTTCCGAATCATTTATTAATTTCCGGGGATTGGAAGATTCGCAGGCGCGCCGTGTAAAACGTTCCATAAATATCGATATGAAAAGCGTTCATTTCCTGTCGGAAAAGGAAATAGAAGATTTTAAAAAGATTGATTTGTTACGGGCGTATCTTGATGAGAAATGTCTGGAACTGGGACAAATAAATAAAGATGCAGATAAAGCTTCTTCGGTAAATCTGCAGAAACTTACAAATCTCGGAACTTTCAGGAAATATATCCAGTTGTATCTTAAAAATAATCCAAACATCAGGCAGGATATGACCGTTATGGTTCGCCAGCTTCAACCTGCAGAAACGGGTATTCCAATTGAATTATATTTCTTTAGCAAAGTGTTTGAACTTGAGCCATTTGAAAATCTGCAATCAGATATATTTGACCATTTGTTAGCAGAAATTCCGCAGTTTGGATTGAGAATTTTCCAGAATCCTACCGACTTTGGTTTTCAAACTTTAAAATGAAAATATTAATAAAAAGACAAAGTTAAAATGAATAAAATATTCTTACTTGTTATATTTATTTTCCTTCATTTTTTTCAATTAAACGCCCAGACAACTGCAACCGACTTTGATGCTGGCGATTGTTCCGGAAATCCGCATCATCTTTTTAGTGAACTGGATTCGGACAAAGTAGTTGTAATTGATTTTGTTATGCCATGCGGTTCATGCCTGAACCCGAGCAGAACGGTATATAATATTATTAATATATTTAAAACATCTTATCCGGGCCGTATCTTGTTTTATTTAAGCGATGGTTTCGGAAGTCATAAATGTGATACATTAATTGTGTGGGCTGCAAATAATCATATAGATACAAATACAATAATTATTTCTACGGCTTCATTAACATCACTCAATTATGGTACTGCAGGAATGCCTAAAATAGTCGTTTTAGGAGGACAGAATCATCATATATACTTTAATCAGAATGACGATGCTTCCGGTGATTCGTTGGGTCTGAGTATGGCTATCGATTCGGCATTACATGCAAATGATGCTGTTTTTGAAAATGGAATTAATAATTTCAGTTTGAATTTGTTTCCTAACCCGGTGCGTAATAAAGCTAAAATAAGTTATTCACTCAAAGAGGCTTCGGATATAAAAATTGAAATATATTCTGCTGACAACGAAAAATTATTCTCTTCGATCAATAAAAAAGTAACAACTGGTAAACATGAATCTGAAATAGACCTGGAAAAATATGCCAGCGGAAATTACCTGCTAAAAATAAGTTCCGGTAAGGGTTCATCATCGTACAAATTTTGCATAGTACGTTAAGAAAATAACGGTTTATTGAATTGCTGAATTCTTTATAATTCAGCAACCAGTTCTTTCATGATCAGTGTCATCAGTGGTTCTGCTCTCTCTGCAACACCTTGCACATCGGCATGGGTAACTTTTACGATTTTACCAGGAACGCCAAGATCGGTGATTATAGAAATGGCAAAACAGGGAATTCCCATCTGGTGAGCAACAATAATT
The DNA here is from genome assembly GCA_037441645.1 of Bacteroidota bacterium. Taxonomy (GTDB): domain Bacteria; phylum Bacteroidota; class Bacteroidia; order Bacteroidales; family GWA2-32-17; genus GWA2-32-17. The sequence goes on along the minus strand of JBBIRU010000012.1, from coordinate 99,437 downwards.
TCGGGAACGGTTGACATTCCTACGGCATCGCTGCCAATAATTCTGAAATATTTGTATTCAGCAGGAGTTTCAAGGGTCGGACCGGTAACTCCTGTATATACTCCCTGTTGTACTTTTATATTATGTTTTTTGGCAATTGAAACAGCTTTCTGAATAAGTTTTTTATCGTAAGTTTCACTCATATCCGGGAAACGGGCGCCGAATTCAGGATAGTTTTTGCCTAACAGCGGATTGGGAATAAGGTTAATGTGATCGTTAAGTATCATCAGATCACCAATTTCAAAATCGGGGTTTACACCACCACTGGCGTTGGATACCAACAGGGTTTTGATACCCAGGTATTTCATAACCCTTACAGGAAAAGTAACCTCCTGCATGTTATAGCCTTCGTAGAAATGAAACCTGCCCTGCATGGCAACTACCTCTTTACCGGAAATTTTTCCAAAAATTAATTTCCCCTGGTGCCCTTCAACTGTCGAAACCGGGAAATTGGGTATTTCTTGGTAAGGTAAAATATGAGATATTTCTATTTCACGAACCAGGCCACCCAGCCCTGTGCCAAGTATAATACCTGCCTCGGGACTACTGCCTGTTTTTTCCCGGATAAATTGAACTGACCGGTTTATTTTTTCTAACATATTCCGTAATTTGTTTATTAAACCTGTTTTTATCGCCGTAAAGAAAATCAATTTCTATGGGAATATAAAATACCGGTAACTCCTCAAGTAAATTTACACCCTGGGCCTCGCGCAGACGAAGAGAGTCTTTTTCGGTAGTAATCAATACTTTTTCATCCGAAATGGAATGAAAAGTTTCAACTATTTTTTTTATGTCTTTTTCTTTAAATGAATGGTGATCTTTAAAAGGAAGGTGAGTAATGGAAAGCGAGAATCGTTTGATATGCTTAACTATTTCTTCCGGACATGCTATCCCTGTTACCAGGAGCACATGGTATTTATTTTTAACGAAACTGAATTGGGTGGCCAATGTTTTTCCTTCAAAAAGAGTTACGGGATTTTTATACTTTATAGTAGTAAAATATAGTGTCTGATAAGGATAAAGCTGAAGATCTTTTTCTAAAATTCTTCGTTCAATAGGCTTTATTTCGGATTGCATTTTTGTAACAATGATTACGTTTGCCCTGTCTTTATGATGTTCCCTTTCCCTTAAATTTCCATAAGGAAGTAAATAATCTTCCCACAGGGGCCGGTTATAATCGATAAGTAAAATAGACATTCCTGGTTTTACATACATGTGTTGGTAGGCATCATCAAGAAGAACCACCTGGATTTGTCTGGATTTATCGGTTATTAATTTTTCAATACCGTGAACCCGGCTTTCATCAACAACAACTGTTATTTCGGGGTGATTAATAAGAATTTGCAGGGGTTCGTCGCCGGCATCACGGGTTGTTGAGTTCAGGGTTACTTCTTTAAAACCCCTGGTTTTGCGTTTATAACCGCGGCTTAAAGCGGCAGTCCGGAATTCTCTTTTAAGTAATCCGGCGAGGTATTCAATATGTGGGGTTTTACCTGTACCGCCGACCGTTATATTTCCAACACTGATGATGGGAATATTAAATTCTCTTGATCGTAAAATATTTACTTTGAAAAGCATGTGACGGAAACCCACAACAAAGCCGTAAAGCAAGGATAGCGGATAAAGAAACAGACCGTATTTTCTGTGTTTCTTCGCCATTAGAATGAATAAAAAGGAGGCTAAAATAATGATTATTCAGTAAATAAAAAAGAAAATGTAAAAATTAAATAGAAATGTCCTGATATACAGGAATTTTATTGATAAATGTGATTTTTTGAGTTTCGAAATCAATTTTACAACACAAGTGTTGCAGGCCATTGGTAACGACAAGCCAGTTCGTTTTTGTAACAATATTATACCGGCCGGCCTGATCTAAGGTATCATTCCCTATTTTTACCGTTGGAGCCTTGCATTCTACCAGCAACAAAGGTTTTCCATCCCGCGAAAACACGATAATATCACTTCGGACAGGCTGGTTATTTACACTGAAACTATATTCCAGTTTGATTAGTCCTTCAGGATAGTTTAGTTCCTCAATCAGATACCAGATAAGGTGTTGACGAACCCATTCCTCGGGTGTTAATGCAACATATTTTTTTCGCAAACGGTCAAACACCTGTATTTGATATTTAACTTTTCGAAGTTTTAACGGATATTCAGGAAAATTAAGCGGTTGCATTTTTTAAATGCCTGTGTTGGCTTACGAAATTACAAAATATTCTTACCTTTGCAAAAAGGTCAAAAGATGAAAACCAAGGCGGAAATAGTAGAGAACTGGCTTCCCCGGTATACCGGAAGACCCCTGAAAGAATTCGGACAATATATTTTACTCACCAATTTTCAACTTTATATAGAACTATTTGCAAAATGGCATAATGTACCCGTTTTAGGACTCGATAAACCCATGTCCAGCGCAAGTGCTGATGGAATTACCATTATAAATTTTGGAATGGGAAGTCCCAATGCAGCTACCATTATGGATTTACTGAGTGCCATATCGCCCAAGGCAGTATTATTCCTGGGAAAATGCGGAGGAATAAAAAGAAAAAACAGATTAGGAGATCTTGTGTTGCCTATCGCAGCTATACGTGGTGAAGGAACATCCAATGACTATTTGCCTCCTGAAATTCCGGCCTTGCCTGCATTTTCGTTGCAGCGGGCAGTATCTTCTGCTATCCGCGATCATAACAGGGATTACTGGAGCGGTACCGTTCTAACAACTAACAAACGAGTATGGGAACACGATGAAAGGTTTAAAAAATATCTGGGAAAAACCCGCGCTATGGCCATTGATATGGAGTCGGCCACTATTTTTATTGTGGGATTTGCCAATGGAATTCCTTCGGGTGCATTGTTACTTGTTTCCGACCAGCCTATGATTTCTACCGGGATTAAAACCGCTGAAAGCGATAAGATAGTTACCGAAAAATTTGTAGAGGATCATATCAGGATTGGTATTGATGCCTTGAAAGAAATAAGAAACGACGGGCGTTCGGTTAAACATCTCCGGTTCGACGAATAAAATATGACTTTTGAACAAATCATAAAAGATCTTCAGAATAAAATATATAAGCCCATATATTATTTAATGGGCACCGAACCTTATTACATTGATAAGATTACTGATTATATTGCAGAAAATGTGCTGACAGAAGCTGAAAAGGCATTTAATCAGACGATACTCTACGGAAAAGATGTCGATCTTGGAACTGTAATTAATACCGCACGCCGGTTTCCCATGATGGCAAATTATCATGTGGTAATTGTTAAGGAAGCGCAGAATATAAAAGGAATAAACGGCGCTGTAGGAAAAGGAAAGAATCCTAAACCCAACCCATTACAGTTATTTTTCGAAAATCCACCAAAATCCACAATCCTTGTAATAAATTACAAATACGATACTTTAGATAAAAGAACAAAGTTTCCAAAAACAATTGAAAAAAACGGAGTATTATTTGAATCTAAAAAGATATATGACAACCAGTTACCGCAGTGGATATCAAAGTATGTAAATGAACAGAATTTAAAAATCGATCCCAAAGCAGCCGTTCTTATGGCTGAATTTCTGGGTAGTGACCTGAGTAAGATAACAAATGAAATAGACAAACTAAAGCTGGTTTTGTCGCAAAACTCCGCAATAACACCCGAACATGTGGAGAAATACATAGGTATCAGTCATGAGTATAATATGTTCGAGCTGCAGAAAGCCATAGGAGCGAAGGATGTGCTAAAGGCAAACAGAATAGTAAATTATCTTGGAAAAAACGCTAATGATACACCTGCTTTTCTAGTTGTTGGCAATTTGTTCGATTACTTTATTAAAATTTTAAAAATACTTAGTTCTGCAGGAAAGAGCAGAGAGGAATTAGCTACCATGATAGGTGTTCACTCATTCTTTGTGGAAGAATATCAACGTGCAGCTAAAAATTATCCTATAACAAAAACAATAAACAATATAAGCCTGCTTCGAAAATTCGATTTGAAGGCAAAAGGTCTGGATACAGGAAATTCGGATTCTGTTGAATTGTTGAAGGAATTGATATTTAGGCTTATGCATTAATAATTTAAAAAAATGAGAACAAAAGCAATTTCCTTCATTACAGTTTTACTGATTATTGTTTCAATTTCATGCAGTAAATATGAAGATGGCCCAATCATTTCTTTTCGCAGTAAGAAAGAAAGGATAGAAGGGACATGGAAATATGAGTCGATGATTTATGCCGATCAGAATATTGTAGTTACTGAAAACCTTCCGGATACTGTTTTAACTTTTACGAAAGATGGATCATATTCAGAAAATACAGGATATACAGGTACATGGAAATTTTCAGGCACAGTAGACCTTTTAATAGATAAAACAAAAGGTTCTTCAGCTATTGAAGACAAATGGGAAATAATTAAACTTGCAAAGAAGCAACTTTGGCTCAGGAAAGATAAAGTTGAACACCGCTTTATTCCGGAATAATTTTTTGTGGGACTTTTATATTTTTTATTCTATTTTATTTAAAACTATTGACCTTAACGTTTAGTTAGTGTATTTTTGTAAAAATTTTTAGAAATGAAAAAGCTTTTTATTAGTCTTTTTGCAATGCTGTTTTCTCTTTCAATAACATCCCAGAACATTGAAAGTAACGGTTATCCATATCGCCAGTATTTCCAGGAAGCATACCAGCTACATCCGGATATCCCAAAAGGGTTACTCGAAGCGATTGCATGGACACAAACCCATATTGATCATAAAACCCTTGCAAATACGAGTGAAAGCTGTACGGGAATGCCTTTTGGCTGGGGTTCATTCGGACTGGTAGAAGATGGAAAAAACTGGTTTCGTAATAATTTAATTACAGTTTCTCAGCTTTCGGGTTATACCACGGATCAGATAAAAAACGATGAACGCTTTCATATTTTAGCCTATGCCGCTGCTTTTGAAGCAAAGAAAAATCAAATGGGAATTACATCACAAAAGGTTGAAGAGTTGCTTCCGGTTATAGTCGAACTGAGCGAATTGCATCTTGATAACACCAATTCATCAGCAGATTTCAGCATTAATTCATTTTTATATTCCATACTGACATTTCTGAATGATGAAAAAAATCAGGACTTATATGAAATGCCGGCATATAATATTTCTCTAAAAAAAACTTTTGGTGCGAATAACCTGAATGTCCTGTCATCACCTAAAATTCAAATGAGTGAGCATGGTATTATTACCCATGACGGAGTCCGGTATATATTAAACACAAAAGTTGCCTGTCCTGATTACAATGTTCCTCATTGTTCGTGGGTGGCTTCTCCGAATTACAGTTCAAGAGCAGGTACGCCTATTTCTGTCGTTGTTATGCACACAGTTCAGGGATCATATGCCGGTTGTGTCAGCTGGTTCCAGAATCCTACTGCACAGGCCTCTACTGCTTATGTTGTCCGTTCGTCCGACGGCCAGTTAACCCAGATGGTACTGGAAGCCGATAAAGCATGGCATGTGGGAAGTGAAAATCCCTATTCCATCGGGTATGAACATGAGGGTTATGTGGAGCAAACCGGCTGGTACACTATGCCTATGTACCAGAGTTCGGCTGATTTAACGCGTGATATTTGCCAGGCCTATGGTATCAATCCCGAGCGAATGTTTTTCAGGGATACTCTTGATAACGGAACTGCTCTTGATTTTGATATTCATACTCTGGCAGGTGCAACATATTGCACAAAAATTGCCGGTCATCAGCATTTGCCTAACCAGACACACAGCGATCCCGGTCCAAACTGGGTGTGGGATACATATTATAAATTAGTGAATAATACACCTGTCATAACAACCCTAACATCCGCTTCCGGAAGTTTCTACGATTCGGGCGGAGCAGGAGCCAATTATGCAGACGATGAGCGTAAGGTATGGACAATACAACCTGCCGGGGCTTCGTCTATAACATTGAACTTTACAAGTTTTGACGTGGAAGCCGATTATGATTTTATGTACATTTATGATGGCCCTTCAGTATGGTCGCCTAAAATCGGAAGGTTTAACACTACCAGTCCGGGTACTATAACATCAAGCGGAGGCGCATTAACCATTGAATTCCGGTCAGATTGTGCTACTAATGCTACAGGTTGGGTTGCCAACTGGACATCCCTGCAGCCGGATGCAACTCCTCCGACAACTACTATCTCGACACCAAATAACTGGAAAACGGCTGATTTTACAGCAACGTTCACAGATAATGATAATACCAGTGTTGAAAAAGCTTTTTACCAGGTGCTTGATTTTGATGGAACCAACTGGGGTGCAAATTCTGCAAATGGTTTTTATGCCGATAATTTTGATGCTTTGCAACCTTCCTGGACAAATTATTCGGGCGTGTGGAATGTGAGCGCAGGCGAATTAATTCAGAGTGACGAGACCCAGGCCAACAGTAATATTTATGCTTCGCTGAATCAGACCCTTTCTAACCGCTACCTGTACCATTTTGTAGCAAAAGCTAACGGTGCCGGTACCAACCGCCGTTTTGGCTTTCATTTTTTCTGCGATAATGCTGCTTTGGCAAATCGCGGTAATTCTTATTTTGTATGGTTCCGGATAGATGACCAGTCATTGCAGTTTTACAAAGTAGTTAATGATACATTTACTTTAGTAAATACAATTTCAAGTGTTGTAACAACTCCAGGTCAGCAATACGATTATAAAATTACCTATGACAGAATATCAGGCAGAGTTGCAGTTTGGAGAGACGATGCATATATTGGAAGCTGGACTGATCCTGCACCATATTCGGTAAATGGAAATTATATCAGTTTCAGAACAGGGAACTGTACTTTAAATGTAAACGAACTTAAAGTTTTCAGATCACGGTACCCGACTGTAACTGTTACTTTGAATGACAATACAAAAGATATCCGTTTCCAAAACCCGAATTCATCTACATTTGGAGCGAAAATAAAGTCGATTGTTGTGGATGGTAATAATAATCTTTCGGCTATTGCATACCACGATATGAATGTCGACTGGACTCCTCCTTCTGATGTGTCTGTTATAGATGGAACGACCAATGATATTGATACAATATATACCACAACAACAGCTACTGCTGAATGGTCGGTTTCTTCCGATCCCAATTCCGGTGTAGCTGAATACTGGTATGCACTGGGAACAACCCCCGGCGCTGCTGATGTTGTTACATGGACAAACAATGGAACAATTAATACAATTACCTTAAACAGCCTGAGCCTGTCTGTAGGAAGCCATTATTATTTCTCCGTAAAAGTAAAAAACAATGCTGATTTATGGTCTAATGTTATTTCCAGCGATGGGTTTATTGTTTCTTCACTAAGCCTGCCGGTAGCTGATTTTTATGTTTTTGACGATACTTTGTATTTGCCTTCGGCAAATGCCTTGTTTTATAACACATCACAGAATGCAATATCTTATTTATGGGATTTTGGCGACGGAGGCACTTCCACGGCAACAAATCCATGGCATAACTATACCCAGGCCGGAATCTATAATGTTCAGCTTATTGCAATGAATACGGGTTTACCCAACGATACTCTTATTAAAAATAATTATGTTTATATTCTGAATCAATCTTCTCAATCTATTGTAATACGGGATAAAGCTTTGATGTTTCCAAACCCATTCTCGGATGAGATAAAAATAAATTTTAAATCAATTTTTTCGGGTAATATTTCTTTAATGGATGCTACAGGCAGGATAGTCAGAAAAGCTGAACTTGAAAATGCAACATTTTATACTATAAATAATCTTAATTCGCTCGAAAAAGGTATTTATATTATCGAGTTATCACAAGCAGGAGGAGGTATTCAGAGAGCTAACCTGATAAGAAGATAGAAAAAAGAAGCCTTAGCATACTTGTGTGAACCGCTTCTGTTTTTGGTGATATTGAAAAAATGTGGTTTATTTCCGGTGTCCTCCGCCACTGTTTTTATTGCCTCCTTTTCCTCCTTTGTTGTTTCCGTTATTCCTGGGAGCGTATGTTGCTTTCTGGTTCCTAACATTGTTTGATTTATACTTTGTTACTCTTGGCTGTTTAACGGCAGGAATTGAATGTGTTTTACGATACTGATTAATAACGGGTTTATTCCTGTTGGTTACAATTACAGATGTTTTTCTGTGGGGCAGATAAACCTGGTGAGCAATTACAACACGATGTTTCGGGGCAGTTCTGAAATGCACATAATAAGGTTTGCAATGCTCATAATGCCAATACCAGGGGTGAGGGTTCCAGGGTTTCCAGTAAGGAGGATAATGATGCCAGTGCCAGGGTGATTTCCAAACAACGTAACCGGGAGCATAAATAAATTTTACACAGGGCCAGAACCATACGTTTACAATAACAAATCCAAAAGATGGAGCAGATGGTCCTTTCTTATAGATAATCTCTTTATCATCAGCAGGTTCAATAATCTTCTTTTCACCGTAAATGTCTTCATCGCCGATGATTTGCAGATCTGCTGTTTCTTCGCCGTTTTTTTCTATTTCTATTACAGCAATATCCTGGTTCTCGGTTTCGTTAACTGCTACTTGTAAGACGATTGCATGCGAATTGCCTTCACTGTTATCGGAAACAAATACATAATCGGTTTTTCCGTCTGAATTCATGTCAAGATTATTGACATAATTATCTTCAGAATTCAGTTGTTTCTCAAAATCTTCAAGAGTTGAAGATTGTTTAAAAAGACTTAAGGCCCCCTGCAAATTGAAATTATCACCGGGGAGGCCTGTGCTGTCAGTGTTATTTACAATATTTGTTTCCTGTGCCTGGCTTATATTTACCGTAAGGAAACAGCAAGTGAAAAAATAAACGATTACTTTTTTCATGGCGATTTTTTTAGATAAAACACTTTATTCTGAAAATGGTTTAAAAAGCATTTTATCCAATCAAAAACCGGGCAAAAAGAAATTTATTTCTTCAAAATTGTAAACTCAACTCTTCTGTTCATCTGCCGGCCTTCGTCTGTATCATTGGTGGCAAGGGGTTTTGTTTCTCCGTAGCCATTGGCGATAATTCTTCCTTCAACAATTCCTTTGGAAATAATATAATCTCTTACAGCTTTTGCCCTGTTGCCGGAAAGACTAAGATTGTCTTCATCCGAACCCACATTATCGGTATGTCCCGACATTTCAATTTCCATGGTTTGATTTTCCAGGAGGACTTTAACTACCCTGTCGAGTTCCGGGTAAGATTCAGTGCGTAAGGTCGCTTTTCCAAAATCGAAAAAGATATTATTTAACCGGACGGTTTGTCCTACTTCAATGGGAACAAGATATAAATCGCGTTTTATTTCTTTGTATTCTGCAATAGAATCAAGATTCAGGTTTTCAGAAACAGAAATAAACCGGTTGGCTGTCGCTCTGAAACTATAATTTTTTCCGTAAGGCAACACGATTTTATAACTTCCGTTATCGGGACTGGAAAGGGCATTTCCTGCATTAATCCCATCTGGTAAGGTTTCATAAAACAAGGAAGCACTTACAGGTTCCTTTGTTTTTGCATTATAAACGTTACCCGAAACAAGAACAACCGGGTTCGGTTTAATTTCTTCGGGTAATTTTATTCTGAATATGTCGGAACCTCCTTTGGTATTTTCATAGGAAATATAATAAGCATATTCCCCGGAGGCCGCTAAACTGTAATAGGCATCCCAATCGGATGTATTAATAGGTTTTCCGATGTTTTTGGGAACGGACCAGTTTTTCCATGTATCGTCTAATCTTTTGGTTATAAAAATATCGTTTCTGCCATAACCCGGATGCCCATCACTCGAAAAATATAAAGTAACCCCATCGGATGCAAGAAAAGGGCTTGTTTCATCTCCTTCGGTATTAACAACGTTCCCGATGTTCATAGGTTCAGTCCATTCATTATTTTCTCCCAGAAACGAAACATATACATCCTTTTCTCCCCATGTGTCATTTCTTTCAATTGTAAGAAACAGGGTTTTTCCATCATTTGAAAGACAGGATTCTTTATAATCATTTAAATTATAATCATTCTTGATATTTAACATAGCAGGAATAGACCACCCGCTGCTTGTTTTATGGGTTATTGATGTTCCTGCACCAGAAGGATTCCCATAATAATCATATTTGTTAATTACAATAAGAGTGTTGCCATCAGGAGTAACAGAGCATACAGCATTTGGACCGGTGTTATTTAACGGTTTCCCTATATTCTCAGATAACGTCCAGCCATTGTCAGTTCTTTTAGATATATATATATCAGAATGATCTTCTCTTCCGCCCATATTTTTAAAGTTGGTTCGCCTGATAAAATATAAAATACTGTCATCGGGTGAGATAATCGGATATGCTTCGCTGAAACCGGTATTAATATTATCGCCCAGATTTTCCGGTTTATTTTCCCATACCATGTTGGGGGCTAGGTTAATAGGTTGTTTGTCCTGAATAATAAATAAATAATCAATATCAACCGTGGTTTTTCCCCATAGCGAGAGACCTGTATTCCTGCCCATAACCTTGTCGAAAGGTTCCTCATTTACTTTTTCATTATTTATATAATATAAAATTTTATCACCCTTTTTGCAGATTTTTAATGTGTTGGAGTCAGGCGAAATAATTGCGGAGGGTGTGAAATCAGTAATTACCGAATAGGTTCTTCTTACAAATTTAAAGGTTTTGAATTTTCCCGTTCCGACAGTAAAATAAATGGCATTATTGGCATCCTTTGCACCCCATATAATTCCATACTCCCCGTCCTTTGTTACTTTGAATTTTGCTTCGATAATAAAGTCGGCTTTTGAAGTAATAAGAGTGGGATACCATATACTGTTACTTCCTTCTGATTTGTGTTTCCATTTGTAACAACCATCTTCAATTTCAGATTTACTGTCGTCCGAATCATATACGACCCATTTATGATATTGTTATTAAAATTGTCTTTGAATAAAGTATCGGTTTGCGAATACCCGTTCATAAAAAGAAATAACAGGTTCAATCCAAAGATTAACTTACAACCTTTTTTAAGATTCTTCATAAATGTTAATTAAAAGAAGCCCGGATAAACGGACCTGAAAAATATTTATTCTATGGTAGTTACCTTTGAAATGCTGGAAATGTTACCATAATTATCATAAGTGATGGTTTTTACAGTACCTATTTCGGGAACAAACCAGTCTTCTTTGTATGAAACAACATAGCCCTGTTCGTTGGCGCCGGTAACCTCATTAATTATTGCCTGACTTTTTTTGCCGCCTTTGGTATATGCTTTTACAATTTGTTTGCTGATTTTATGATTCATTCTGTAACTTAAATCGTCAAAATAATTTTCTTCTTCCACTTTTATATCGAAATTGGTTCCGAATTTAGTCCAGGTTTCAGTTCCGATGATATAACTTTTATATTCTTTTCCATTTATGGTAACATTTTCTTCACCAGCAACATTACCTCCCTGGAATATTTTATAGTATTTGGCCGTTGATGTCCATGTTTCACTGGCTGTTACCGTACCGTAATAGGTTGTATGATATCTTGAATAGGGATTGTAATCTTCTCCCACGTTAAACTTATGCTGCACTTTTCTTGATTCTGTTTTTGGAAAACTTTCGCCAATATCACTGTACCCGGGAGTAGCGTCGCCTACTTTCATTGAGATTGGAAGTACCTGCGTGCCTAATAAACCAAATCCCAAGGTGTCATTGTTCCAAACGGTATATGAAATTCCTTTGATCCGGTAAATATAAAGGCTATCGCTTTTACAGGCCATATAACTTTTATATACGACTCCGGAAAAAGTTGAAGATATTTCATATTCGGTGGCTCCATTTGTTTCTGTTATATTACTGATTTCGGCGACAAAAGACGTTACAGCAGGTTTGATTGTTCCTGAAAGAATATCGCTTTTGTGTTTTTCAATGATGGCATCCTTTTCCTTTTGTTTCATTTTTGCCTGGTTTGAACCAAGTACTTCAATTGTCATTGGATAATTAGAAGTTTCATAAGTAATTTTGGTTCCTTTTTTTAATGCCTGGAGACAGTTCTGTGCTTCTGTATTTCCAAGGATAAATACGGTTAAAACCAGTAGCATAATCGTTTTCATAATCTGTTGATTTAAATGAATTATAGTTCAACAAAGAAAATATGAATTCGGACGAATATTTATCCGTAGAATTAGGTATTTTGATTAAGTACTTTTAAGATTATCCTTAGTAAATATTGCAGATACTTACTTTATACATTGAATCTTATATGTAATATGTCTCCGTCATCAATCACATAGTTTTTACCTTCAACAAAAAGTTTTCCTTTTTCCTTGCAGGCCTGTTCACTTCTCAATGTTATGAAGTCATTATATTTCATTACTTCGGCACGGATAAAACCGCGTTCGAGGTCACTATGTATTACCCCGGCAGCCTGGGGAGCTGTCATTCCTTTATGTATGGTCCATGCACGGATTTCCTTGGGGCCGACAGTGAAAAATGTCTGGAGATTTAAAAGTGAAAACGCAGAACGTACCAGTTTATTAACACCAGGCTCAAATAACCCGGCATCTTCGAGAAACATTTTGCGGTCATCTTCACTTTCCAGTTCGGTTATCTCGGCTTCAACCTTTCCGGCAATGATTAATAAATCTGCTCCCTGTGTTTTGAGAAATTCTTCCAGTTTTTCAGTGTATTTGTTACCGTTGACAGCTGCAGAGTCCTCAACATTTGCAACATATAGCACAGGTTTGGCAGATAAAAGAAACATATCATCTGCAAAACGCTTATCCTGTTCCGGCAGATCGATGGTTCTGGCTGGTTTGAATGATTCGAAATGAGATTTATACAGGTGCATTACTTCAATTCCTCTTTTGGCATCTTTATCGCCTCCTTTTAGCATTTTTTCGAGACGGAGAATTTTCTTTTCAACCGATTCGAGGTCGCGTGCCTGGAGTTCCAGTTCCACGTTTTCGATATCACGGACAGGGTTAACGGAGCCATCGGGATGAGGTACGGTTGGATCATCAAAACAACGTACAACATGAATCAGTGCATCGGTATTTCTTATTTCTGCCAGGAACTGGTTACCGGAATTTTCGCTGTGCGAGCCTCTTACTAAACCCGGAATATCGACAATTGCAACGGTGGCGTGAACAATTCTTTCAGTGGGTTGTAATTTTTCCAGATCGTAAAGACGGTTGTCCGGAACCTGTATAACTCCCATGTTTGCTTTTCCTGAGAAAGCACCTGCCTGTGCTTTTGCTGTTGACAAACAGTTAAATAAGGTAGTTTTTCCCGAGCCGGTTATTCCGATAATTCCACATTGCAAAGCCATAAATCAGTTTTTAAAAGAATACAAAAGTAGAAAAAGGCTTTGTAAAATAGATAATAAATTAATTTCAAATCCCAGGGTTCAAAAATCAAATCCCAGATTTAAACAGAGGAACAACTCCCAATATTTTTTGGTTAAAAACTTCCGAAAACGAATTTCCTATTCCGGACGGGTAAATCCTTATTCCTGACCCGAAGGCCATCGGATCAAAATCTTAAATTCTTACTGTTGCCTGCCTTCAATACTGCAAAGCAAAATACCGGCTGCGAGGATTAATCGTTTGTCAATAGCCGGATTTGTATCGGCAAAAGTGAGCTGATATTTAAGCACAAAGGGATTGAAAAACTGTTCGATCCGGGCAACTTCTTTTTCGTTGGTATCGACAATAATATAGTTCTGTGGAATGAGGTTTATAAACCTGCTAAGGAGAGCACCGCCCAGGCTTTTTTCTTTCATTTTACCGAGTTCTCTCAAATCGTCTGATAAAAAAAGCCATTCATCACTGATAATGGATTTAAATCCCTTTCTTTTTAGTGCACCTACCTGCTGTCCTGTTGTTGTGTCTGTTATATGATAAGTGGCAGAGAAATCCAGAATCTGTGGAGTTTTAATGTTTATCAGTTCTTCTCTTTTTGTTTCGTCGGAATAAATACGAAAATCTTCTCTTAATTTAAATGCTTTTTGCTCAGAATAAAATAGTATTCTTCCTTCTGTATCGAATACTTTAAAAGAGCCCCCAAAAAGTTTAAATACTTTTTTTCTGAAAATGTACGATGATTGATTAAATGCTTGGTTCATAAATAATAAATTTTAAGTAAAAATAATGAATTTTATTTTCGAGAATGTAATACCTGAATTATTTATCTTTGATTTCATTAAATCATGAAAATGTTAAAAGGTATTTTATACAGATTTTCTCCTTCTGCAAAATTCGGATTTGCTTTATTAATAGTAATATTAAGCTTCTTTCTTGTTTACCTGATTGGAATAATTTTAGCGATTGCTGTTTTTCAGTGGAATATTCTGCAAAATCCCGGAATGTTGACCGACCTGTCTAACGCGGAAAGTATAAAAGCTTTAAAGTTTTTCCAGTTAATTCAGTCCATTGGATTATTTATTATTCCTCCTTTTTTATTTGCATACTTTGTTTATCCTTCCGTAAGGGAATTTTTAAGGCTAAAGGCCATTCCAAGTTTTAATAAGTTTACAATAACTATACTTGCCGGAGTTTGTTTTCTGCCGTTTTCAAATTTATTAGCCTTATTAAATTCCTATCTGGTTCTTCCCGATTTTATGAGTGGTATTGAACATTGGATGAGGGCGTCGGAAGATTATGCTGCTGAATTAACCGTGGCATTCTTAAATGTAACCGACTATACAGGCCTGTTATATAATGTTATTCTTATAGCAATCATTCCTGCCATTGGCGAAGAATTATTGTTCAGGGGAGTACTCCAGCGAATATTTACCGAATGGTTCAAGAGCGCACATTGGGGAATATGGGTTTCGGCTTTTTTATTCAGTGCCATTCACATGCAGTTTTTTGGATTTCTGCCCCGGATTTTCTTAGGAATATTTTTCGGTTATCTCCTTGAAGCAACAGGAAGTTTATGGATACCAATTTTAGCACACTTTATAAATAACCTGACCGGTGTTTTGCTATCGTTTTTTGTAGCAAAAAATGCCCTGCCACAAAGCTCAAATGATTTTGGAATGACTAATGAAACGTGGGTTTATGGAATGATAGGCGGAATATTGGGAAGTATACTCTTCTGGCTAGTTATTCGTAAAAAAAATAGAGTATTGTAATTGTTCCCTGGTTTTTTCATCGCTTTCCTGGATCTCTTCATCGATAATTCTCTGGCGCTGGGTATTTATATCATTCTCCGACATAACATCTGCTTCGTTAATAAATTCTTCGTTACCGGAATCAGCAGACTCTGTACTTTGTTCGTTTTCTCTTTCGTAAGGACGGAATACATATGTAACACCGTACTTGGAAGCCTTTTCGCGACGGTTTTCTTCGGGCAGCAAATCAAATGTTTTTTCTACTTCGTTCCATATAGATAAAATAATGCTGTCGGCCTCGGAACGCATAGAAGAAATTTTATCCGTAGCATAATTGGTAGATTTCTGAAGTACTTTCTGATATCTTACGGCTTCCAGAAATTGCTCATAACGAACACGTACGACTGCTGCTGTAGGATTTGTTATAGGGTTTCCTCCATTGGCAATACGTTCTGCTTCTCCTTTAATCAGTTTCTCACCCCAGAAAACAATATCCTTTTCATTATTAAGATTGGGTATTTTGGAATCGTTTTCTCTTAATCCATAAAATTTCCTGGCAGTTGAAGGTAATTCATTCCGAATGATAGCGAAATTTAGTACCTGGTAAAAGTGAGAAATATATAATTTTGCTTTTCTTGTAATGGCATTTAATTCTTTACTCTTTGTAGATTGAGAAGAAAAAGATGAACGTTGCTGATGCAGTATCTGTTCAAAGGAAGAATAAAACTGGCGCAGATGATGGAGTGTGGATTGAGAAAAAGCCAGTTTAAAAGGAGGAATGTCGGTACCTGCACTGAGCGCTGCTTTTAATGCTTTTAAGCGGGCAATATCAGTATTTGGCAATCGTCTGTATGGCATTCGTCGTTTTCTGTAGTTTGGTTAGTGCGAAGATAGGGCATCGGTTTTCATGTAAAATTTAATTCGCAACGAAAATATAAACAACTATGTGTTAATATCAATGAAGATATAATACATTATAAATTAATGAACTATAAAACAATAAAAGAAATACTGACCGGATTGTTTTCTGCAGAACTTATTATCTTATTAAGATATTTTCAGAATCTTCAGATTTATATTTGCGATAATTGATGAAACGATAAAACAAAACAGAAACAACCTGAGGCAGCTTGTTGAATAATGTTATTTTTAAAGATGTTATGAAATAACCCATTTATAAACTTTATCGTTTCTTCTCACCAGTTCTTTTAAAAGAATGCTGCACACATCTCCTTTTGAAACGGTGTTAACAGGTTTATCAGTAAGCCTTATTTCAGGTATTTTGCACTCCACTACTCCGGTTGTGGGGCCAATAATCAACAGATCATCAAGAACCGTAAAATTACCGGTCTCTAACGTAATTTCTGCCACTCCTGTCTTTTTAAAATAATTGGTTATTTTACCTACAAATTCTTTTCTTCTTGTAGCAGAAGAACCATAATTATAGCTCCATTGGCCCAGTTTTTCACCCAGGTAATAACCTTCCCAGAAGCCCCGGTTATAGACCGTTTTAAGTTGATCTGTCCAGACCGCTATTTTATCTTGTGTAAATTGTTTGTTTTGCCATGCTTCCACTGCTTCGCGGTATGTCCGGGTGGTGATTTTTACATATTCAGGCGCTCTTGCTCTTCCTTCAATCTTTAGAACACTTACCCCTGCATCAAGGATTCTGTCAAGAATGTGTATAGTGCAAAGATCTTTTGGCGACATGATATATTCATTGTCGATCTCCAGCTGATATCCTGACTCTTTTTCAGTAACTTCGTAGGATCTTCTGCAATTCTGCAGGCAACTTCCCCTGTTGGCGGAATGATTGTTTTCATGTAAACTCAGATAACACTTCCCGCTTACAGACATACATAGAGCGCCATGAACAAAAATCTCGATTTTAACAGGCTCTCCTTTTGGTCCAAGGATATTATTTTCTTTTACTTTTTTACAAATTCCGGCAGTTTGTTCAAGGGTAAGTTCTCTTGCCAAAACCATTACATCGCAATAAGATGAAAAAAAATTAACAGCTTGAAAGTTACTTATATTTAACTGTGTTGATGCATGTATTTCTACTTGTTTAAGGCGGGCGTAATTCATTACGGCAAGGTCGCTTGCAATTATTGCAGTAACTCCGGCTTCTTTTGCCGCATCTACCAGCTCGTGCATTTGCTCGACTTCATTGTCGTATATTATGGTGTTTATAGTTAAATAACTTTTAATGTTGTGCTCATTGCAGATATCTACTATCCGGTGTAAATCATCCAGGGTAAAATTAAAAGTGGATTTTGAACGCATGTTTAAATTCCCGACACCAAAATATACTGATCCGGCACCGCCCTGGATAGCAGCCATAAGTGTTTCGTACGATCCAACCGGCGACATTATTTCAATATTTCCGGCAGTGTTATTCATCTGATTTCTCCCATAATTTTTTTGTTGCAGTAGTTACAGTTTCAGTTGTTATATCATTCATGCAACGGAAATGTTTCTTAGGACATTTACTGAATCCTATCTTTGTACAAGGTCTGCATTTCAACCCTTTTATTTCAATTATCTCGGAAAGGCCGGGGGAAATATACGGATACATTCCGAATGCAGGAATTGTGTTTCCCCACAAAGAGACAATCGGTTTTTTGAATGCTGCTGCTATATGCATAAGCCCCGTATCGTGAGAAATAATTACTTTAGCCTGATTTACAAGCGATGCCGATTGATTCAGAGAGTACAGACCACAGGCATTATATACAGTGTTTCTGTGACAAATTTCAATAATCTTTTCAGCTTCTGTTTTATCATTTTTGTCACCCAGAAGAATAACGGGATAAGGAAGTTGTTTTATGATTTCTGCAATTTTAACAGGAGGCATTTTCTTCGTATTGTGTTTGGCGCCTATAACAAATCCTATATAATCCTGGTGAAGAAATACCGGTAAATTATTAATATCAACTTTTTCGGATTCGGGAATGAAATAATCAAGACCTTTGTTATCGTTTGAAACATCAAAATGACGGATTGCTTCAAAATAGCGATCAACAATATGTTTTTGTGGTAGCCGGTTTATTTTTAAATTAACAATCAACCATTTTTCTTTATTCAGTTTTGGAAAAGAAAAGCTCAGAATTCCGATTCTTTTTTTAATACGGAGCGTTCTTAAATTATGATGAAGATCTATAATATAGTCATAATATTCGTGCCTGATTTCATCCATAGTTTCATTAAAGTCTTCTTTTAATGCAAGAACCTTATCAATATAAGGATTAGATGTAACAATATCTTTAAAAACAGGCTTTGTCAGGTAATGTACCTCGGCATCTTCTACCTGTTGTTTCAGGCAGCGAATAACAGGCGTTGTTAATACAATGTCGCCAATGGAACTGAACCGTATGATCAGAAATTTTACCATCAGTCATAAAAATTCCATGAAACGCCAAATTTTAAAGTTCTTGGTGCAACCGGGTAATGAGGCGCTAAAAAATAAGTGGAAGGTGAGAGCGAGTAATTAGCGTGTTCCAGTTTAAAGAACAGACAGGCTCTTTTCAGATGCAGATTAATAAATACATCGGTAAATGGATATGCTCCGGTTTTTCTTTCGTTCTGTAATGCAAAACTGCCGGTAGCAGGAATGTATCTGGGTGCATAATATTTAGTGAAGAAATAAACCTCGGCTCCCAGTTGAACTTTTAATACTTTTTTGAATGCCAGGAACTGGTAATATATTGAATGAATACCAATATATGATGGGATTCGTAAAACGGAATCATTGGATGACTGCTGAACAAGTAATTTGTTATTCTGATGAAAATGCCGCCATGTAAAATTTTTGTATAATTCAAAAGAGGTGATTTTAATCGTGTGACCTTGTTGTGCTGGCAGGCCCAGCGTATCAAAATAAATATAGTTTTTAACGGTATTTATCCCGGTTTTAAAACCGACGGAGAAGCGTTTGTCATAAAATGTAAGAAAGGCTGAAGAATATTCCTGCTGAGAGAAATTATTATTCCAGATAAAATTATTTGAAGCCCAAGAATTTTCAAAGAATTCAGGATTTTTACTGATAAAAGAAGCGTTCAGTGCAAACTTTACCGTATCTCGCGGATGTTTTATCAGGTAGTCTAAAAATCCTGTAATTTTTGAATTTCCTTTCCTATACCCCGAAATCCAGTTTTCGTAGATGAAGGAACCGTTAAAAACGGAATCGGTAATTTTAAAAACAGAAACCTGGAAACCATAACTGTTATATAAAGTATCTTTATGGATATGATAATAGCTTTGCTGGTCGTATAACCCACCTGCAAGGAATCCGAGTTTTAAAGGATTATTTTCGGTAAGAACCAGAGAAACATATTGAGTAATATGTTCCGATTGAAGCGAGTCGTGAGTTTGTGTGGAATCAACAAGAAAATTATTCTTATAGAAATTCGTATCGGCCTGATCCTCATATATTTTTTTAATCCATTGATATCGTCCGCCATGATGTATTTCAAGGATGCTCTTATAGGTTGTGTGCAGGGAGTCGATAGAATCTTTTTTTCCAATCAAAGTAAATTGCTGGTGAAGAAAACCATTTCTGAAGCCAATAATATTTTTTCCAAAACCAAGATGGATACTTAGGTTATCCGGCTTATAGAGCGAATCAGTAATATAGTCGTCGTGAACAATACCACCGTTTTCGGAGAGTTTAAATTTTTCTAAATCATAGTATGCATATAATTTATATTTTTCTCCTGTATAATTTGAACTGAAACGAAAACAACTGCTACGGTTTTCCTGGTGTAAATATGAGCCGATAGCATTGTGGGATAACCCTTTTAAACTGATATTAAGCTTGGGAGTAATATTTTGAGTATGCAGAATTCGTATATATTGTTCTCCTTTATCCTTTGAAGTTCCGGTTACGAATTTTATGTTTGAATAAGGTTTCCGGGTGTTATAAAAATAACTTCTGTCCTCGTTAAAGTAAACCTGCCAGGGTTTGAAAAGAGAGGGAATATTTTCATCGGGCGGGGTAAAAGACATGGGAAAAGTGGCTGATCCGTTATTTCCAAGAAAGCTTACGTAGTTTTTATGAAAAGGCATGAAATCGTAAATGTTATCGATTATCGTATCTGCTGTTACGGGAGCGTCGGGACTTGGATATTTATCAAAAGACCAAACCCTGAGGGGCGAAGAAAGTGTGTCCGGATTTTGTGCCAAAACCCGGAATCCAATAAAAATCAATAAAAGGATTAATAATGTCTTCATCTCTTTCCGGCCATAAAGATAATGAAAAGAACAGAACAGGTTAAAACCTGTTACCTGCTTTTAACTTCTTTTGTGACTATCCAATACAAAACAGGATTTCCCTTACGCACTTCAATTTTAAAATTATCAATAAGAAAATTCTGTTTTTCCTTATTCCATATATAGAATTTAAGTGTTGGATGGCTGTCATTCTTTTTAAAATCTGGTAGTTTAATTGAGTGAACAACAGTTGTCCATGTATGGGGTTTTATATTAAAAACATTGAATGGAGTTGACCGCCAGTCGAGGTTTACCGTATCTTCATCAATAGACGAAACAAGAAATGCATTTGAAAATTGTCGCAGGGGCAATACATCAACACTTATATCTATATAATCTGTATGGCCTGCTATTTTAAAAAGGGTATCGGTAAAAGAAGGCCCCCACTCTGAAATGCTGTCGAAACGGTATGAATATTTACCTTCTGTTGAAAAACTGTCAGTCAGATTTGCCTGGTTATAATCGCTCCATCCCTGAACTTTTGTTTCAAATGAAAGTACCGATGTGTATAAGGATGTTATGTTATTTTCACATGGTTTTTTTGAAAAAATTACTGCATTGCCCCCGTAAAAGTCATATTTTCTGAATACATAAGGAAAATAATGCTTAATCAACGGATATATTTCAGGGTTGGCACTTGACAGGTAACCATAATAAACAAAGTCTCCTGTAAAATTTTCAAGCGATTTCTGCAATAAAGAATATTCATCTGTAAGGTCTGCGGAAATATATTTCAGATTGCTGCCCTGTTTGAATTTTTGGGTGTAATAACGAAATGCCCTTGCAGGAGTGCTTGAAGAATCATTTAATGACATACTGAAAACGGTCAGGCAATTATTGTTTCCTAAACTATCTGTTGTTAAAATAGCGTTTTCTGTAATTTTTTCATACGGAGACTGGTAAAAAATCTGGTAATGTTTTCGCTCATACACAAGTGAATAAATACTGGCGATTGAAATTATTATAAAGGAAGAAATTTTAAACCAGAGAAAATTGTTTCTGATCCATCCGAATATTCCAAACAATAAAAACGGAAAGGCAAAAATCAAAACCGAATATTGCAAAACAGCATTTACATAAACAGAATAATAATAGCCTACAAGAAAAGGCGCAATAAACCAAAGGATAGAGACAATTATTAATTTATGATTTGTATTAAAATCCCGGGATGTTACAAAAATTCCAGCCAGGAAAATCGAGCCGGTAACAATTCCCAGAATTGCAGAAAAATGGATGCTGTAATACAAATAGTTTATAATAAAATCGCTTTCCGGTTTCGAGAGCCAGCCCTCAATTCCCTTTAAGTTCAACTGGGCAAAAAAGATGGATAAATTAGGTAAATACAGAATTATTAAAGCGAGGTTTGCCAGTAAAAACCGTACAAGATTTTTTCGTTTTACAAACAATAATCCCGATAAGCCGATAATGGCTATCTGTAATAATGCAAAATGATGATCATATGCAGCCAGTGCCCCGGACACGGCATAACCTATAAAATTCGGCAGAGTTTTTTTCTCCCTATGAAAAAGAAGATTATTCCAGAAATATAAAAAGAAAAGAACCAAGAATAATCCGCTTATATATGGCCTGGCAATCTGGCTGTACAGAACCGGGTATTCAAGTGTGGCAATTAATAATGAAATAATAATCGCAGCAGATGAACCAAACCATTCTTTTGCTATTTTATAAGATAAAAACACGGCAAGAACTCCGCTTATAATAAAAGGAATTTTTATCCATATTTCTGAGATTCCGAAAATTTTAATCCAGTAATACAGGAAGACCTGAATGAGGGGAGGATGCCCGTCAACTTTTACACCCTGTTCAATCAAATCATAAAAGGAAGTGAACTGTGTGCGGAAAATAGCCGAGAATTCGTCGTGCATAAAGGGAATGGAAGAAAGTTTATAAACACGAAGAATCAATGCGATCAACAGAATTAATCCGAGTAAGATACTATCAGTATGCTTTTTTAAAAATATTTTCATTTACAGTTTTTTAACAATATCCCATAATTCGATATACCAGGTAACCGGAAATTTCATGAAAAAGCATCGACCACCGGTCGAGGGTCGATGTTTGTGGAACAAGCAGGTGGTCGGGAGTATACTTTCTTTTACCGGAATACAGGTCTGCGACATAATATTCGGGGTTCATGCCTGCTTTCCGAAAACAACCGAGAGCTCTTTTCATATGAAATCCGGAAGTGATGATTAATAATTTGTCTGTTGTTGCTGGTTTTAACAGTTTATATACAAATATAGCATTTTCATGAGTGTTGCGCGATTCGTTTTCGAAAATCATATCTTCATCAGGAATTCCTATATCCGACAGGTATTGTCTGATGATATCCGCTTCCCTGTAATCGCCGGTAAGAATAGTTGCGTCTCCACCGGTAAATACAATCTTCTTAACCTTTCCCTGCTTATATAATTTTATAGCCTGCATCAACCTGTCAATACTCCTGTTAAAGCCAACAAGCTTATGGTTTTTATCGTAATATGACATAACACCTCCTAAAACAATAGCATAATCGTAGACGGTTTCGGCAGAATTTTTTCCGGAAGGTTTCATTTCCCAGGCCCGCATTGCTTCATCGAAAAGAAAGGAATTGGAAAATAAATACAAAAGAATGAAAGAGGTTAGTAAAAGGTTTCTTCTTCGTTTGGGTTTTTTGGTTAATAATGCCCATAAGAGAAAAGAAATGACCCAGGAAAGGGGTGAGAAGACAAAGAGTAATATTTTTGATAAAATAAAAAACATGAATAAAAGAAATTCATTTTTCGTACAAAAATAAAGGAATTGATATAGAAATTTCTGTCATTTGCAAAAAAGATAAATCTTGCTACATTTATGTGCAAATTATTAAAAATTGTTCGTTGAGTAATTGATTAAATTTGTTGACGTTATGGAAAATTATGAAATAAGAGCGAACTTAATGGAGAAGTTTCTTCAGAAGTCTTCACGTGATTTTACAAAGAACGATATAATACACTATATAGAATCTAACGGGATAGAAATGGTAAACTTTCGTTACCAGGCCCAGGACGGCAGATTAAAAACCCTGAATTTTACCATTCACAGCAGGCAGCATCTCGAAAATATTTTTTCGTCCGGTGAAAGAGTCGATGGTTCTAGCTTGTTTTCATTTATTGAAGCCGGCTCCAGTGATCTTTATGTGGTACCGCGTTTTCGCACGGCCTTTGTGAATCCCTTTTCCGAAATTCCTGCCATTGACATTTTATGTTCATTTTATTCGAGCGATGGAAAGCCTTTGGAAAGTGCGCCTGAATTTATTCTGAAAAAGGCCCACGATGAATTTAAAAAGGAAACAGGATTAACCTTTAAGGCACTGGGAGAGTTGGAGTACTATGTTATTTCAGAAAAACAAACAGAATATCAGGCAGTTGATCAAAAAGGTTATCATGGTTCGGCTCCGTTTATTAAACATAATGATTTCAGGATTCATGCTATGAAACTTATTTCTGAATCGGGTGGAAAAATAAAATATGGCCATTCGGAGGTCGGGAATTTTTCAAGTGAAACCGAATTATTCGAGCAGCATGAAATCGAATTTCTTCCTGTAGATGTTGAAGAAACGGCTGAACAGATTATCATAGCACGGTGGATATTGAGGATGCTTGCTTTCCAGTATGGCCTGCTTGTTAGTTTTGCCCCAAAAATTACGGTTGGTAAAGCCGGTAGCGGTATGCATATTCACATGCTGGCCGAAAAGAACGGAAAGAATGTGATGATAGAAAACGGCAAACTTAGCGATACAGCCCGCAGAATGATTGCCGGGTTACTTGATCTTGCCCCTTCGCTTACAGCCTTTGGTAATACTATTCCGACATCTTACCTGAGACTTGTTCCACACCAGGAGGCGCCTACCAATATTTGCTGGGGAGACCGGAACCGTTCTGTACTTGTACGTGTTCCCTTGGGATGGATTGGAGCATCAGATATGGTATGTGATGCAAATCCAAATGAAAAAGCAGAAACCAACGATTTTACATCCAAACAAACTGTAGAACTCCGTTCGCCCGATGGTTCAGCCGATGTCTATTTTCTCCTGGCAGGAATAGTTACAGCTGCACGGCATGGTTTCGAAATGCCGGATGCTCTTGAATTTGCAAAAAAACTGTATGTGGATGTTAATATTTTCAGGGATGAAAATAAAAGATGTTGCGATAACCTGAACCATTTGCCGGTTTCATGTTTTGAGTCTGCTAACAAGCTACACGAAATGCGGGAGTTCTATGAAAAGAAAGGTGTTTTTCCGGCAGGAACCATCGATGCCATAATCAAATCGCTGAAAGCTCATAATGATGAAGGATTGAGCGAAAAAATTTACGGTAACAACGAAGAAGTAAAAAAACTGGTAAATAAATTTATGCACTGGAAATAGTACCGGTTCTAAAACAAAGTAATACCAAAGTGAAATTTATAAGAGTCCAAACCGGACGAATTATAATTTCTACTTTGGTTTATGCCGATTGATTTATATTTATACACATTTATACTTATTGGATTAAAATATAAATCACATCGGTATAACCTTTTATTAATTTAGGATTTTCGATTTAGGATTTACTGAATATATACTATTGAATAATTTATTGTATAACGAATAATTACTGGCAGTTCAGGAATTCTGATTTAGCTTTACCGTTGATAGTTGTTTTTCTATGATAACTGTATGGCTATTGACATGTCTTTTTTAAATCAAATTATTTAACTCATCCAGTTGCATGTTTTTATTAACATTTCGCATGTTTTTGGCCGTTTCGGTGTAATATTGGTGATTCCTGATAAATTCGTACTGCAATTTGTTCCATTCATCGATACTTCTGATTTTTCCGCGTTCGTATAATTCCCTGAACAGGTTTTGGGAGGTGGGTATAAAATCATTGCGTCCCAGGTAATCAAGATCAGCATCGCAGATAATCATTTCAAGTTTATTCCTTGGATTGGGTGGAAATTTAGTGGCAAAAATAAGTTCAGAGATAATTTGTACCTGTTGTTCGGAATATTTGAACTGGGGGAGAATTTCTTTGGCCATTTTAATACTGAGCAACTCATGATCATCATAACCGATTAGAAAACCGGTATCGTGAAATAAGGCTGCCGTTTTAAGCAGTAGCATCTCTTCGCGCGAGACACCTTCGCCCAGGCCAAAAATTTCGACCTGAACCATAACATCTATTGTATGTTTAATGTTATGATAATATAAATTCTTTGGTAAACCTTTGTCAAGTTTAAGCATAATAAACTCTTCAAGGTCGTCAAATAAAATAAATTGCAGTTTCTTAAAGAATTTTTCATTCGGGAACAAACATTCTCCGTTGACTGATAAATCAGGTTTAATGCCTTTAACAAAGTACATGTCGATTTCCCCTTTATATTTTACGGGAAGTTTGCCACGGTATTCACAATCAAAATAGTCCTTAACAAGTTCGTAAGTGGTTTCAGAGATATTTATCTCACCGGCTTTTCCTGAAGATTCCATACGGCTGGCAATATTCACGGTATCGCCCCATATATCATAAGTAAATTTTTTACTGCCAACCACTCCGGCAATAACCGGACCCGTATGAATACCTATTCGGATGTCCCATTCGTTTTCTGATTCTTTCCGGAGTTCAGTCATGAATTGCTGCATTTCTATTGCTGCAATAATAACATCAATGGGATTTGTGCGGTTTTTTTGAGGAATACCACCGGCACACATATAGGCATCGCCTATGGTTTTTATTTTTTCAATACCAAGTTTTTCAACCACAGTATCAAAATGCAGGAAAAATTTATCCAGTTCATCCAGTAATTTTTCCTGGTTCATGTGTTCGGCAATCATAGTAAAGCCTTGTACATCGCTGAAGAGAACCGTAACCATTTTGTATTTCTTACGGGTGGCATGACCTTTGGAAGCCAGTTCTTCGGCAGTATCTTTGGGTAAAATGTTAGCAATTAATTCTTCGGCCCTCTCTTTCTGTTTTACAAGCTCTTCGGTACGTTCTGCCAAAAGACTTTCGAGTTTGAATTTTTCCTGGGCATAGAGATAAGCCCTCCATTTCAACAACATGAATATAAAGCTTATTAACAATACGATATAAATAAGAAGTGCATACCATGTGCGATAAAGAGGAGGTTTGATTTTAAAACGATAAGTGGCTTCTTTTGAAACATTTCCATATATATTTTGTGCCCTTACATGAAAAGTATAAACACCTTCCGAGAGATTAGTGTATTCTTTCAGATGAATTTTTTCCCAGGGTGACCATTCCTTATCAAATCCTTCAAGGAAAAACTGGTAGTAAACGTCACCGGGACTTTCATAAAAGGGTGCAGAGAAATGAAAGGTGATATGGTTATACCTATAATTAAATATTGGTAAAAGCGTATCTGTTTCCCCGGTAAGTTTACTTTTAACAGTGTCGGGGGTGCAACGGACGATAGAATCCTGACCGATTATGACCTGTCTTAAAAGAACCTGGATAGCGGCAGTGTCATTGTCATAATATTTTGTGTCGAAACGAATAAGGCCGTCAAAACTACCGAACCAGATAACCGAATTTGAGTCAGGAAAAACAGATTCAATGGTGAAATCTTTAATTTTTTTAAACGGAGCTGTAACGAGAGTATATTTTCTTCCACGACCGTTATAATACGCAAGAGCTGTTTCTTTAGAGTATACTCCCTCCACTCCCGAACTTAGCCATATGTTTTTTTGTTTATCTTCAATAATCGGAAATACCCATCTGTTTTGTTTCTTAAAATCAAGCCCCAGTAAAGTATCCGCATAAAATTTATTTTTTGATTTATCAAACCTGTAAACTCCTTTCTGGGTTGAAAACAGAATGCCTGAAGAAGTATAATATACATCTAACCAGTTAAAATTTTTGGGAAGTCCGAAGCCTTCTTTATATGAAAAAAATGGTGCATTAATATTCCAGCCCGTATCCATCTGAACCTTTATGGTACCATTATAATCGGTTCCCAGCCATAAAGTACCATCGTCTTCTTCGGCAATTGTACGTATAGGTTCTTTGAGCTCTGGTAAAAGTGGTTCTTCAGTCCATTTGCCATTTTTATCAGATAAAGCTGAAAGACCATTCGATTTTGCTACATATATTATTTCGGGGTATTTACGGGAACGAATAATAGTTTCGAAAAGTCCATCAAATATTTTTTTCCCGGTTTCATTTTCTATCTGGTAGATTCCGTCATCTGCAGAAACCAATAAGCTATTTTCTAAAGAAAAAAAACGATTACAGTCAGAAGTTATATTATTAATAGGTATAAATTTTTCCGATTCAAAATTATAATTTTTGAAATCGTAATTTAATCCGGACTTTAAATAAAATGCTCCCTGAGTGGATGCTATGTAAAGTTTACCATTAAATCTGCAAATAGAAGAAACGCCGCCATGAACGCCATTATTTCTGTTTAAATAGCTAAAGGCGGAAGGGACTTCGGTACGACAGATTCCATTATTCAGACTTACCCACAGATTATTTCTTGCATCGAGATACATTTCATTGATATTGTCGTTATATAACCCTGTTTTATCATTAAGCCCGGTAATGTATTTCCCTTTTTTATCAATCACAACAAAGCCACAGCGGGCAGTTCCGATAGCGAAAAAATCATTCGTAACCTGGAGTGCACAAGAAAAACGATTAACTTCAATAAATTCATCAATATCAGTTTTAAAAGGAATCTGTTCTCCATTACTTTGAAGAATAAAAAAACCTTTATCTTCCTGAATTTTAATCAGTAAATCTTTGTTATAAGGTAAAATGGACAAAACAGATTTTCGGGTATATAAATCACCTCCTTTTATTGGTTTTAACCCTTTTGTTGAAAACAGGAAGATACCACCAGGTTGACGGGAAACAAAAATCTGGTTATGAACTTTAAAAAGATTAATCTCAACAGCTGAACTGTCAGTCATTTTCAGATGTTTGCCGTCATACTGATATAATCTTGTGCCTGCTACAAAAAGGACGATATTTCCCTGGGTAACAATCTTTCGAACTTCCCCGAAATTTCTATATCTGGCAGGAAGAGTTGATGTTAATGATGTAAATTCGTTTTTATTTTTATCGTTATGAGTCAGGAAACCAAAGTTATTATAGCATCCAACGTAAACCTTGTTATTTTCATCAACAGCCAGTTGTGGAATTCCACTTAAAGGAATAAGCTTCCAGCTGGTTCCATCATATTCAAGAACACCACTCAGATTTCCTACATAAAGAATTCCTTGTTTATCTTCAACAATGGAAAAATTCTGACTTTCGAAACCATAGGCCTTGGGAGGAAAATTTTCGACAAACGGAAAACCCATTTCGTTATCCTGTGCATTCGAAATAAGTTTTATAGAAAGCAGAAGAATTACTAATGAACTTTTTATGAGAAATAAATTAAATTTTGTAGATTTGTGGTTCGTATAAAAAATCATACCTGAAATAAATAGGGATAACTGTAAATGAAGTTGTAAACTTAAAAAAAATACCACAGAGTAGTATGGAAAAAGCAAAAAAAACAATTTTAGTCCCCTGGGATTTTACAGAAGTAGCTGAAAATGCACTTTTACATGCCGTTCGTTTAGTAAAAACTATTAATACATCAGTTACTCTTATTCACATTGTTGGAAAGCAAAAAGAAATAGAAGAAACAAAACCGAAACTTGAACAAATCACTTCAGATGCAACAAAAAAATACGGAGTACCGGTTTTTGGTCTCGTAAAAGAAGGTAATATTTTTTCCACTATAAAAGAAGTAGCTGAAGAAAACGATGCAATACTTGTTGTGATGGGTACTCATGGAATTAAAGGAATGCAAAAACTTACCGGAAGTTGGGCTTTAAAAGTAATTGCAAATTCCACTGTTCCTTTTATCGTTGTTCAGGGAAAGCCGGAACATGAGGCCTTTGCAAAAATGGTCTTACCTATTGATTTTAGTGTAGAAAACAAAGAAAAACTTCGCTGGGCAAATTATATAGCTGCCTATTTTAAAACAAAAATGTATTTATTTATTCCCCGTGTTCTGGATGATGCTCTTCTACGTAAAACAAAAGCAAATCTTTCTTTTGCCCGGAATTATTTCGACGAGCGGGGAATAGAATATGAGGTAAATGTTTCTCAGAAAAAAGCAAAATTTTCGGAACAAACAATCGACTTTGCTACTGAAATTGATGCTGATATGATTATGATAATGACGACGAAACAACCCCGGCTTACCGACTATGTTTTTGCCGCCGATGAACAGCAGATAATTGCAAATAATTCGAAAATACCGGTAATGTGTATTAACCCCCGGACGGATATAAAAAAATATACGGGATTTCATTAAAAATCCATTTAAAAAATACCTGCAAAAATGCAGGTATTTTTTTATCCTTTTCAGCCTGTTTTTTTTAAATTCTTTTTTTAGAGCAGGAAATAGTAGTAAAATCAGTCAAATACCAAAAATTACTTCTGCCAAACTATATTTTTAACAATCTATTGTTAAAAAATAATTAAATCTAAGGATATCAGCAAAGTAGCTATGTTCAATTTTTTTGAAAAAATATAACGATAATCATAACATTATTGAATATCAGTTAGATGTGTTCATTTCGACATGTAATGTTGATAAGCGTGTTGAAAAGTAGATTGGTAAAAAGTCTTTGAGTGATATATATTGCAATACCCAAATAAGCAAGATAATAATATTAACAATCAAGAAGTTACACTTACAGTGAAAACGAAACAAGAAATGTTTGTAGAAGAAATGACAGTTAAACACAAGGTTAATAAGGAAGTAAGTCAAACGGCATATGAATTTGATGAAGTACTTCAATCGGCACTGGAATATTTTCGTGGCGATGAACTGGCAGCAAAAGTATGGGCCACTAAATATGCATTGAAAGATTCATATGGAAAGATCTATGAGAAAAATCCGGATGAAATGCATTGGAGAATTGCCCGTGAGATAGCCCGGATTGAAGCAAAATATCCAAATCCTCTTAGTATAGAAGAAGCTTACGAACTTCTTCGTGATTTTAAATATATAGTTCCCCAGGGAAGTCCTATGACAGGAATTGGAAATTATTTCCAGATAGCATCCCTGTCTAATTGCTTTGTTATCGGACTTGATGGTCCCAGTGATTCCTACGGAGGAATTTTAAAAATAGATGAAGAACAGGTTCAGTTAATGAAACGAAGAGGAGGAGTAGGACACGACCTGAGCCATATCAGACCCGGAGGAAGCCCGGTATTAAACAGCGCATTATCGTCAACCGGACTGGTCCCTTTTATGGAGCGTTACAGCAACTCAACACGTGAAGTAGCCCAGGATGGACGTCGTGGTGCATTAATGTTAAGTGTTTCCATTAAACATCCCGATGCCGAAAGTTTTATTGATGCAAAATTAACCCAGGGAAAAGTAACCGGAGCTAATGTGTCGGTAAAAGTGGACGATGAATTTATGAAGGCAGTTGTTGATGGAAAATCGTATGTTCAGCAATATCCTATTGATAGTCCGAATCCTAAAGTGAGAAAGGAAATAGATGCCAGGACACTTTGGAAAAAAATCATACATAATGCATGGAAATCAGCTGAGCCGGGAGTTCTGTTCTGGGATACAATAATCCGCGAATCCGTTCCCGATTGCTATGCAGATAAGGGTTTTCGTACTGTTTCTACCAATCCGTGCGGAGAAATTCCGTTGTGCCCATATGATAGTTGCAGATTGTTGGCTATCAACCTTTATAATTATGTAGAAAAGCCTTTTACTAAAGAAGCCAAATTTAATTTCCCGCTTTTTAAAAAACATGTTCATCATGCACAACGTATGATGGACGACATTATTGATCTTGAATTAGAGAAAATTGATGCCATCCTTGCAAAAGTCAGTAAAGACCCTGAGATTGAGGAAACCAAAAGAGTAGAAGTCCAGCTATGGAAAAAAATACAGACCAAAGCACTCGAAGGAAGAAGAACCGGCATTGGAATCACTGCCGAAGGCGATATGTTAGCCGCGTTAGGATTGATATACGGAAGCGACAAAGCTATTGATTTTTCTGAAGAAGTTCAGAGGACTCTTGCTGTAGAAGCATATCGTTCCTCGGTGAACTGTGCAAAAGAAAGGGGTGCTTTCGAAATATTTGATGCCGAACGTGAAAAAAATAATCCCTTTGTTCTTCGTTTAAAAGAAGCCGATCCGGAACTATACGAAGAAATGAAAAAATGGGGACGACGTAACATCGCACTGTTAACCATTGCACCTACCGGTACTACCAGCTTAATGACCCAGACGACTTCAGGAATTGAGCCTGTTTTCAGGCCGGTGTATCGCCGTCGCCGTAAAGTAAACCCCAACGACCAGGATGTGAAAGTATCGTTTACCGACGAAATGGGCGATTGCTGGGAAGAATATAATGTATTTCATCATAAGTTTGTTACTTGGCTGGAAATGAATGGGTATGAATTATATGATGTGATGAAATATAATGAAGAAAAGTTAAACGAACTGGTAAAGAAATCGCCCTACTATGGCGCCACATCAAATGATGTGGACTGGCTTGCAAAAGTCCGGATGCAGGGAAGAATCCAGAAATGGGTTGATCATTCCATCAGTGTTACTGTTAATTTACCCGAAAGCGCAAATGAAGATCTGGTTGCCAAAGTATATCTTACCGGTTGGGAAAGCGGCTGCAAAGGATTAACTGTATACCGTGAAGGGTCGCGGTCGGGAGTACTTATTTCCAATGATAAAAAGAAAGGATCCCAGCCCGAAGTTCTTCCATACGAAGTAAAAAAACGTCCCAGGGTTCTTGATGCCGATGTAGTCCGGTTTAATAACAATAATGAAAAATGGATTGCATTCGTTGGAATTTTGGAAGGAAAACCCTACGAAATATTTACCGGGATATCCGATCCTGAAACATTGGTTATTCCTCCCTCCATCAACCGGGGAGTCATAATTAAAAATAAAGACGATGAAGGAAATACCAGGTATGATTTTCAATACCTCGATAAACATGGCTACCGTACTACCTTCGAAGGTTTATCGCGCATGTTCGATAAGCAATTCTGGAATTATGCAAAACTGATTTCAGGAGTACTTCGGTATGGAATGCCAATAACCGATGTTATAAATTTGGTTGGTTCGCTTCAACTGGATGATGCAACAATTAATACATGGAAAACCGGTGTTGAAAGAGCTATTAAAAAATATATTCCCGACGGAGCTAAACCTAAAACAGGTACCACTTGTCCGAACTGCGGACACGATAGCCTGATATACAAGGAAGGCTGTCTTACTTGCAACGATTGCGGGTATTCAAAATGCGGATAAGCAGAATTTTACTTTCACAGAGGAGGGCTGTTTCAACTTTTGAGACAGCCTTCTTTTTTACAAAGCAAAAATTTAAAGGAGTTTTGTTGTAACTCCATTATAATATCAAAATATTAATAAATTTGTTATTGTAATATCAATAATATACATTTGAAATGTGATACTATTTGATAAACTTATAAAACAATTATGAAAACACTAAAAATTACCCTGTTAATAATGGTATTAGGTCTTACTAATTTGTTTTCGCAACAATTAAAGTCTAAAGTAGAACTAAGTAAACCATATCCTGTTATCGATGCAAAGAGCAAAATATATTTCAAAATAGGAAACAGTATTATGACAATGAAGGACAATACATTGCAGATGTTTAATATAGATAAGATGAATCTGGCCAATATTGGTGAGTATGAGCTTCCGAAAAAGGCAGTTTTTGATTATGTAGATGAAATAAACGATAAAATATATATGTTTTACGATTTATATGATAAAGAGAATGAAACAGAACAACTTTTTTATAAAGCATTTAATTCGGATTTAGGCAAATTTGAACCTGACGGGCATTTACTTTTTAAAGTAAAAGGAAAAGTTTCCGGTACTTTGGTAAGTAGTGGATTTTATTCATATGAGACAATAAATAAATTTGATTTTGAAGTAGCTAACGATGAGTCGAAGCTACTCATAAAATACAGAGTTAAACCTGAAATAAAAGATGACAGTAAAAACAATGATGTTATCGGAGTTTATGTATATAATTCTGACATGACTAAGATTTTCGGGAAGGAAGTTGCAATGCCCTATACGGAAAAGAAAATGGATAATCTTGATTATTCTATTGATGTAGATGGGAATGTATATATTCTGACAAGAATTTATAATGATGAAACAACAAAACTTGAAAAAGATGATAAACCAAACTTCCATCTTGAAATTCTTAAAATTGATGGTACTTCGGGTACAGTAACAAAGACACCAATAAACCTGGGCGATAAATATGTAAAACAATTAAGTGTTTTTGAATGTACGGCTGAATATATGATATGTTTAGGTCTGTCAAGTAAAGATATTAAATCAGATCCTGATGGAATTGTTGTTTTCAAAATCTTAAAAGGCGGAGCATTATCAGATATTACATATTATAAAATTCCGTTAGAAGTTATTAATATGTATGAAACTGATAAGTCACAGGAAAAAAACGAGAAAAAGGAAGATGAGGCGGAATTTTCTAATTTATACTTAGATCACCTTATAATACAGGATGATGGAAGTATAGTTGTGGTAGGAGAAAAATATTATTCAGTATGCCATACAACTTATTCTAATGGACGCTCTTATACAACATGTACTTATCACTATGATGATATTCTGATTACGAAAATAGATAAATCGGGTCAATTAGCCTGGATGAAGAAACTTCCCAAACGTCAAACGTCAGGAAAAGGACAGGGAGGATTATCTTATAAATATATGGAAGGCGAAGGATGCCATTATTTATTGTATTTAGATAATGTAAAAAACATGAATCTTCCTTTGAATAAACGCCCTGCACAGCATGTGGATGGAAAAGGCGGTTATTTAACTGCCTATAAAGTTCAGGATAGTGATGGTAAAACTGAAAAAATATCAATATTAAATATGGACAATGTAAAAGGTATCGAACTTTTTCAGTTTGCTGTTAACAGGATTATACCTGTGACATTAAACTCATTTATTTTTGAAGCTTATAAAAAACAAAAAGAGGATGTATTGGTAAAGGTTACTTTTTGATTTGTTAGAAAAGTAAAAATCCTATACCCAGGTGAAGATTATAAAACAGATTCTGTCCATGCCAATATTGTGCAGATTTTTTTAATTTATTAAACGCCTGGCTACTTTCATTGCCGTCATCGTGAGTAAAAATCTGTGAGAAAAAGCTCATCCTGAATCCTGATGTTATTCCAGCGCTTATTACTATTTTATCCCAGAAAATTCGGTTTTTGCCATAAGTTATGGCAAAGCCCAAAGTGGAAAAAGGTTCCAGTCTTGATTTGCAGAGATTATATAATTCAGCTTGCTTATAAAACGATTTAATCTGGTAATCAGAATATAAGAATTCAAGTTTATAATAGTCACCCAAAGGAGCAATATTTTTTTTCTTAAAATATTTAACATATAAACCAATGGTAACGCCGGTTAATTTTGCGTTATTCATAAAGCTGGTATGTTGATTTCCGTTTAGGGGATCTACTGTATTGTCTTCAAAAAACATGGTTTGATCAATGGGGCTTATGCTTAATCCCCTTGACTTTGTTTTTCCCAAAACATAATCCAATGAAATAGTTCCAATATAGTTCCAGTATGCTTTTGATTCCGAGATTTGGGAATTACTTCCAAGATCTCCTGCCATAAGGGCATTTTCAAATAAATAAAGATAGTTAGGCCCGGTTAGTTGTTCATATGATATAGTAAATCTTTTACCCAGGTAACCCGATGGCTGGGCCGGTGAAACAGAAAAAAAGATGAAGATGAAAAATATTGCAATTAAAAGTTTCATTTTTTCTTTGGTTTAGATTTTATTTCATAAAGAAAATTATATAAAACTGAATTTATAACATCATCGGAATTAGCAGTTTCGGTACTTGTAGCTTCATCAAAAACGAGTTTATTATTGACAACATCATATAAAACAATACTGAATGAATTATTGTAAACCGGCTTTGTTAATTCTGAAAATCCTAAAGGAATTCCGAATACTGTGAAAGCGTATCTTAAAAATTTTCCAAAACGTAATCTGCCTTTTGTCGGATTTATATCTACCAGTAACCATGCAAAATAATTTGTGTTGTGTTTTTGTGCAATTTCTTTCATTTTATAAGAGATACTATTATAAAAACCGGTATCATTACGTGAACTTTGTTCAAAAATCCAGTTCCAGAGTAAAGCGCCATCGTTAAACAAATCGATATCATTTTCAGAGAAAAGTTTATTGTCGATTATTTCAACGGATAATCCTATTTTATCAGCAAACTTTTTAATTCTTCCCAGGATTAAAGCCTCTTGTTTCTCAGATTTTAAAAAATCTAATTCATTTACCCCGTTTTCTCTTTTAGATATAAACATAAGAGGATTTACAAAAACTATTTTATCTATTCCTAGTTTTTTTCCGTATTTCTTTTCATCTGCAGATGTTTTTCCCTTTTTATATCTATAGGAAGAAACAGCTTCTGAAGATTCTTCCTCATTTTGTTTAAGATATTCTTTTTTATAGTTTTCAAATTGATTATTAAAGTTTTCTTCTTTTAAAAGATCCGAAAGAGCATAATTATAGTTCTTAAAAGAGGGATTAGCTGTAACCTGTTTTTTCCTTTTATATTTAATCTTTTCATATTTATCAAGTTTTGAAATCTGGGCTTCGGAAAGTGTATCGGGCATTTCACCGGAACCTGATAATATCTCGTTTCGCAAATAAAAACTGTCGGGAAATAATTTATTTACAAATACCAGTTCTTTTAACATATCCTCTGCCTGTGGACTAAAATCATGATTATCAGGATATGTGTTTTTGTGATTCCATAAATAAGATAATGCCAATACGTTAAGTTCTTTTTTGGAGATTTCATCAAAAAAATAAACCATATTATACTTACTTCCTTCGGTATCTTCTAGTTTCAGGTGAGCTGTTCCATAATTACCATTGTTTTTATACTTGCAGAGACCGTATAATCCTTTGCCAATTACCGATTCTAAGTATTCATTACTAAAACTATCTTTCTTCATTATTGAATATGCTGTATAAATGGCATCTTCGTAATCTATGTTGGATAAATAAATATTACATAATTCAAATCGGGCAATTTGTCTGATATGATTGAAATAATCCTGTGAAAAGGCTGAAAAGCTCTTATTTTCTTTATTGGTAAGCTTACTGATGGTATTATTAATTATTTCTCTTCGTTTTTTAATATTTGGATGAGTGCTTTTGGAATCGTCATACCCTTCTATAGCTGTAATTTGTTTTTGTTCCGAAGGAGAATATGAGTCGGGAAATTTATATTGATCTGTTTCAAAAAAACTTTTGTCAAAATCAATTTCTTCAATTGGTAAATAAGAGTATAAAAGAACATCGAAAATATTTTTAACATCTTTAAATGAATAATCTGTTTTACTGTAAAATTCTTCTAACCCTTTTGTGTCAGCTTCAGACTCATTTTCATGGCTATATTTAAAGATGGCGGATAACTTAACGCTTTTGCTCGATTTTGCAAACTCTCCTTCACCTTTTAATATCTCCTGGTTTTCTACATATGTTTCTATGTTGTGTTTATATTTATAATGAATTATTTCATGAGAGAGTATCCATGCCAGTTGTGCTTCCGATTGAATTTGTGAAAGCAGTCCTACCGTAACAAATATGATTCCCTTGTCGGTTGCAAAAGCATTAACTTCAGGTGATTTAACAGTATAAAAACGAAGTTGTTTACGAAGGTCAGGCTGGTCTTTCAGCAAGTGATCTGCAACGCCGTTAACATATCTGCTTAAGGAATCATTAAACAGAACAAATCCGGAATTAAGAATAAACTCGATATAAAAATTACTTTGTAAAAGATATTTTTTTTTGAGCATTACTCTTGAATAACTTTCATTTTTATCAATAGTTTGTTCTTCGTTTATGAATTTTTCAGAAGACAGTTTAATAAAGTCCTGGGGAATTTTTCCTGTTGACTGAAGAGGCTTAAAATTATCGAGACGCTGACAAATTCCGGGAAGAAAAAGAAAGAACAAAGCGATGGTTAGAATATTAAACTTAAGCATTGTTTTAATAAATATTTTAAAATTAATTGTAATTATTTTATATCTATATATTACAAATATAAAAAAAATAATTAGGATGTTATATAATATTGAAAGAAAGTCAAAACAAAGAACAGATAGATATGATTCATACACTCGCGTGTTGTCAAAATAAATTTACCGAAGAATTTATGGAAGAATCCACTCTGAGGCAGGATTCAATAGTGAATAATTTTTTTTATACCATAATTTGATGGTCTGATGGAGGCTGGGTATAGTAAGTGGAAAGATTGGTTGTCCTAGAAACAGCTATTATTGTTATTATGGAGTGTTTCAAAATTACACAGAGCTGTCATTCTGAACGAAGTCTTAATATAAGTTTGAGCGTTTCCTTAAGTCAGTCTGAACATACCCTTAATGCCAGTCTGAGCGTAGTCGAAGACTGAATGCTAAAGCCACATTTCGTCCGGCAGTGGAACAATCCATGTATTATTTTTACTTTTTGAGACAGCTCCTTTTATTTTAAAAATTTATTTTATTACTCCTAATTCTTTCCCTACTTTAGTAAATGCCGCAACACATTTATCGAGATGTTCCACTTCGTGTGCAGCAGATAACTGAACTCTTATTCGGGCTTTATCTTTAGGTACAACAGGGAAATAAAATCCGATAACATAAATTCCTTCATTCAGAAGTTTTGCTGCAAATTCCTGCGAAAGTTTTGCATCGTATAACATTACAGCAATAATGGCCGACTGGGTTGGTTTAATATCAAAACCGGCTTTCTGTATTTTTTCGCCGAAATATTTAACATTAAAGTGTAATTTGTCCTGCAACTCAGTTGTTGAACTCATCATATCAACCATAGCAATACCCGCTCCAACAACAGCAGGAGGAATAGAATTCGAAAACAGGTAAGGACGTGAACGTTGACGTAGCATGTCAATTATTTCTTTGCGACCGGTAGTAAAACCACCAATAGCTCCACCGAATGCTTTACCCAGTGTGCCGGTAATAATATCTACTTTTCCACGGCAGTTGAATTCTTCCGTAACACCTCGTCCGGTTTTCCCGACAACGCCGGCAGAATGCGATTCGTCAACCATAATAAGGGCATTGTATTTTTCGGCCAGTACAATAATTTTATCTAAAGGAGGTACATTACCATCCATAGAAAAAACGCCATCTGTAACAATAACCCGGAACCGCTGTGTCTGTGATAACTGTAGTTGTTTTTCGAGGTCGGCCATATCGGCATTTTCATAGCGATAACGAACAGCTTTACATAAACGGACTCCGTCAATAATGGAAGCGTGGTTTAAGGCGTCAGAGATAACAGCATCATTTTCCCCGAATAAAGGTTCAAAAACACCACCATTGGCATCGAAACAGGCGGCATATAATATGGTGTCTTCGGTTCCAAAAAAATCTGCAATTTTCTTTTCCAGCGTTTTGTGCAAATCAGAGGTGCCACATATAAACCTTACCGAAGACATTCCATAGCCATGACTATCGAGCGCCGATTTTGCCGCATCAATAAGTCGTCTGTTATTAGATAGTCCAAGATAATTGTTAGCACAAAAGTTTAATACCGTTTTTCCTGTGTTTATTTTTATTTCTGAACTCTGGGGGCTAACCAGGATTCGTTCATTTTTATATAAACCTGCTTCTTTAATCTGGGCAAGTTCACCAGCTAAAAAAGATTGAAAATCTCCGTACATAATATTTTGTTTTAAGTAAAATCGAAATTAAAAACAGGGAAGAACTTTTGGAAAATTATAATCGAAACGAATGCTTTTAGGTTTATCAATGAAATAGGATAAGAAATCATCATATTTTTCATTGAAATGAAACATTTCGAAATCATAATAATCAGCAGGAAGTGGCTGGTTACCGATATTTCCCATATCGATGGTATCCACATTGTATTCTTCCAGTTCCTGGTACGAGGAAAGTTTTGATAACACCGGCATACGGCCGTAATCTTCACGAAGCAGAAGATCGACAACTTTATCTGCTAATACGCCTACTAATCGCTTATCGTAGTTTCTGCAATCACCAGAACGTGCATAGTATCCTATATTTTGTGCTCTTGCCTGTATTCCTGTTTTTTTCTCAATTTCACTTGCAATAACACCGCTGATGCCGCCAAACCTGGGATGACCGTATTCATCAACTTCGCTTGAGGCATAAACTACATCTAATTTTCCGGTTTTTTCATCATACCAGCGGGTTCCTTCAGAAACTGCAACAAGAAGGTAGTGTTTTTTTGAATGGTTATAAGCTTCTTTAACTCTTTCAAAAAACGCTTCTTTTCTTTCTTTGGTAATCTGGTATTCAGGAATCAATGATACTTCTGCCCCTCCAAACATAGCAGAACCTGTTAGCCATCCTGCATCTCTTCCCATAACCTCGAGCACAATGATTCGTGAATGCGATTCAGCGGTAGTTGCAAGCCGGGTGGAAAATTCTGCAACACCTTTGGCAGCCGAAGGAAAACCGGGACAAACAACAGCTTCGATTAAACTTCCGTTGTAATTATGCAGGGTTCTTGTTTTTAAATCATTGTCAATTGTTTTCGGAAATCCGATAACAGGAATTCCTTTTGTTTCATATAATTTTTTTGCAGCTCCATTGGTGTCGTCACCACCAATGGTTACAATAACATCAATTTTATACCGTTCGAGGTTTTTCATAATTTGTTCAACCCGGTTGCCATTGGTTGTTCCAAAAGGATTTGTTCGTGAACTGCGGAGGGCTGTACCACCATAAATTCCATCATAGGGCTGAAGGCTTAAATCAACAACTTCTCCTTCTCCCAGTAATCCCTTCCAGCCTTTTCTTATTCCATATACTTTATATCCGAGAACAGAGGCGCGGCTTTTAATAGCTTCAATGCTTGCGTTTAATGCAGGTGTATCGCCACCACCGGTTAAGATTGCCAGTGTTTTTCCTTCGAAGAGTCTCTTTGCTAATGCCATGGATTTTCTTTTTTTAGTTTTTAATGTTTTATTTGAATTCAAATTTAAAAAAACTGTTTTAGTTTATTTCTTCTTTTTCCGATGAGGTTTATTTATGTGAAAAACCCGGTTGGCTACTTTAAATGTAAGAATATGCCGGTCCTTCTTAACATTATAAATATCTTTAATAGTTACAATCAGCCCGGTTTCTTCCACTTCACCAAAATGGTTGTTTATTGCAGTTCCGAAAGTTTTCATGGTAGGCGACAGATTCATATATGAGTTAATAAGCGGAGGAATATTTTCGCCGAGATTTCTTACATTTTGGGACAGAATTTTATAGTCTTCCAGGTAATTATTGCTTGAAAATATTTTTTCAAATTCACTATCCGGGGTTTCAACCATTAAAGGTATAATAGGAGTAACCAGGTTTTCTTTATCGCCGAAATATTTTTTAAGAAAAAAAAGAATCATGTCACGTGCTTTGCGGTTAAAATCGGGATACATAGTTACTTTTCCAAAAAAGTATTTCAGATCGGGATGAATTATCGTCAGAGCGCCTAACCCGTCCCATAAATTATCAAGAGCAAATAATCCTTTTCTGTCGTTTCCGGTTGATTGGTAATTAGGCTGAACAAAGGAACGTCCAAGTTCAATGGTGTAGGGCATGTATTCATTCAAAAAAGAATCAGAAAAATGAAAAAGAGTGGAGGTTGATAATATTACTTTTCCATCGGTACCTACCGGAGCATTTTTTCCGTGAATATAACGGTAACCACCAAGGATTTCCTTCCTTTTGGGGTCCCAGACAATTAACTGCTGATAAGGTTTTTCGCCGGAATCACATTCATCAATGTCAACTTCATTTCCTGTACCTCCACCGGCATTTCTGAAGGATAGTTCCCGCAACCGGCCAATCTCAAGCATAATGTTAGGAGAATTATTTGCATTAATGCTAAAAATAAGGTTATTGCCAAAGTTTGAATGCCTGATAAACTTGTCAGGTGTTAATTCTTTTTTAATCAGGTTAACAGGGATAGGCGGTATAATGCGTTTCATTAAATGCTGACTCATACAATGTTCTTTTTTAAAGAATAAACAGTTTCCTGTGTTTTTCTTGCCCAGTAAGCCTGATTAAAAGTTTTGTCAAAGGATTGATAAGAAATGGGTTTTCCAAAAACAAGAGTAAAAGTGTTTCCGGTTTGCTTATACATTTCGTTGGGTAAATAAAACATTTCAACATTTGCTTTTATTCCCAGAAATTTTCTAAACATGGCCAACCGGTAAAAGAAATTTGAGTTTCGCGCATGAATATACACAGGAACAACATCATGCTGATATTTAACAGCCAGGTTAACAAAGCTTTTTTTCCACTCAGGATCATGTACTTCCCCTTTTATTTTTCGGGAAACAAGTCCGGCAGGATAAAACAGGATCTGATAAGGACTTGTAAATACTTCTTCAAATTTTCTGACAGCCTCTTTACTTTGAGCACCAAACAGGTTAATAGGAACAAAAATAGGATCGAAATTCTTAAGGTTTAACAATACGTCATTAACCATGAACCGGGCTTCGCCAAAATGTTTGTGTACAGTGGCGATAAGGCACATGCTATCAATAGCACCCTGGGGGTGATTAGAAACGAAGAGGTATTTTTTTTCTTTCGGGATATTTTCGAGACCAATAACATTATACTTAATATCAAACAACTTTATCACAGCGTGAACAAAATCAATTCCGAAAAGATCTTTGCTTTCCTTCAGAAATAAATTGATCTCATCCTGGTGTAAAATCCGCTTAATATATCTTATTAAAAAACCCGGTAATGCTTTCGCAGTTCTAGGATTTTTACTTCTGATAATAGCTTCGATATCAATTTGTATGGCCTTATTTTCAGTTTTTATATCCTGCATAAATTCGCAGAAGTTCCTTATAGATTGGTAATATTCAAAGGTAATCAAAGAATGAAATTCAAAAAATTCTGATTTCTTAATTTTCAAAAAAACGACTTTTTTGTAACTATCAAATAATCAGTTAATAAAAATCAGCCTGAAAAAAGTTATCAACAAAGTGGGAAAAAGTGGGAAGATTTGGTAGAAAGTGGGAAGAAATTATATATTTTTGAACCATTCAAAAAAAAGCGAACTCTATGAGCACTTTTATTGGCGATTATCCTTGTAAAGCTGATGCGAAAGGACGCATAATGCTTCCTTCTGCTTTCAAAAAGCAGATGAGCAACGCTTCGCAGGATAAGTTTGTCGTTAAAAAAGACATCTTTGAGAAATGCCTTGTTCTCTTTCCGCTCGACGAATGGGAACGTCAGGTTAAGTTGCTCAGGAGCCGGATA
Organism: Bacteroidota bacterium; assembly: GCA_037441645.1. Taxonomy (GTDB): domain Bacteria; phylum Bacteroidota; class Bacteroidia; order Bacteroidales; family GWA2-32-17; genus GWA2-32-17. The sequence goes on along the minus strand of JBBIRU010000012.1, from coordinate 56,638 downwards.
AATCCTTATAACCGTGAGCACAACCAGTTTTTGCGTGAGTTTTACAAAGGCACTGCCGAATTACTGCTGGATGCAAATAACCGGATGCTTGTTCCACGCCGGTTACTCGATTGGGCGGGAATAATTGACGGAGATGTTGTATTGGCGGGACAGGATGGAAAAATTGAGATTTGGGATAAAAACAAATATGAAAACCGTAGTGTAGGAGAAGACGAATTTGCTTCACTGGCAGAAAAAATATTGGGCGGACAACTGAACAATAATGAAGAATGACAGGGTATCATACGCCGGTTCTGCTAAGTGAGTGCATGGATGGTCTGAAGATCAATCCGGAAGGAGTTTATGTTGATCTGACATTTGGAAGCGGTGGTCATTCGAGAGAGATTCTTAAAAATTTACAGGGAGGAAAACTGGTTGGTTTTGACCAGGATGAAAGTGCGAGGGAGAATATTGTAGATGAGGACAGATTTGTTTTTGTGCAGGGGAATTTCAGGTTCTTTAAAAATTATTTATGGTATCTGGGAATAAAAAAGGTAAATGGAATAATTGCAGATCTGGGTGTTTCATCGCATCATTTTGATTCGGCTGAACGGGGTTTTTCATATAGAACCGATGGTCCGTTGGATATGCGAATGAACATGAACTCAAAACAAACTGCTGCGACTCTCATTAATTCTGCAACTCCTGAAGAATTATCCAATATCTTTTATGTTTATGGTGAGGTCGAGAATGCAAGAAAGGTCTCCTCTCTTATTACAAAAGCCAGGGAAAGTAAGCCCATTGAAACAACGTTTGAGCTTTGCCAGGTTTTGTTTCCAGTCACACCACGGAATAACGACTACAAGTTTCTGTCGAAAGTATTCCAGGCATTACGAATTGTTGTTAATTCAGAAATGGAAGCCCTGCGGGAAATGCTTGAACAGACAACTGAGATGATAGTTCCCGGAGGCCGCCTGGTGATTTTAACATACCATTCGTTAGAAGACCGTGATGTGAAAAACTTTATCAGAACAGGAAAGTTTTCGGGGGAGGTAGAAAAAGATGTTTATGGAAGATTGCCCAAGGTGCCATTTAGAGCTGTAAATAAGAAAGTGATTATTCCCGGTGAAACGGAAATAAATAAAAATTCAAGAGCAAGAAGTGCAAAACTGAGGATTGCCGAAAGAAATGACTAAAGAGAACGAAAATATTGAATCACAGAAGCCGGCTGAAGAAACGAAGCAGCAGAAGGAAAGCAGTTCAGAAACTACTGGAACTAAATCTAACCCCCTGCGTTCGTTTCTTGATGGTACGTTGTTGACAAAGGAGGTAATTCTTAAACAGTTTCCCTTTGTCATTTTTATTGCCGTGTTATGTGTATTATATATTGCCAATCGCTACAGCGCTGAGAAAATTGTGAGAAAAACCCAGGATCTCCAGAATGAATTAAAAGAATTAAGGGCAGAACAGATTTCAATAACTTCTGAACTTATGCAACTGAGTCAGCAAAGTGAAGTGGTGAAATTAGTGGATGAAAATCAACTGGGCCTGGCAGAATCGGTTGTGCCCCCTAAAATAATAACGGTGAGGGAAGAAAACTAATGGCAGAAGTGCGCAGAGACATATTATGGCGAATGGGCCTCTTGTATTTTTTAATGTTTGCATTCGCCATTGTAATTATTGGAAGAATTCTTTTCTTACAAGTTGTTGAAGGAAGTAAATGGAAAGCAAAAGCAAATGAACTTTCACAGAAAGATATTATTATAGAACCACAGAGAGGCGATATTTATTCCGGAAACGGAAAAGTACTGGCCAGTTCGGTACCTTTTTATGAAATTCGTTTCGATGCCAGGGTAGAAGGGTTAACAAAGGAAATATTCCGGAAAAATGTAGATTCATTATCTCTTTGTCTTTCGCAATTATTTAATGATAAAACTTCGGAAGAGTACAGGTCGGATCTGCAAACCGCATGGAAGACAGGAAACAGGTATCAGCTTATTAAAAGAAAAGTCACCTATTCACAATTAAAGGAAATGAAGAAATTCCCCATTTTCAGAATGGGGAAGAACAAAGGGGGGATGATAGTTATTCAGACGAATCGTCGTGCAAAACCCTTTGGAATGCTGGCTTCACGCACTATAGGTTATTTAACAAAGGAGCGGGCAGTGGTGGGAATTGAAGGTGCATTTGACCAGTACTTAAAGGGCAAACAAGGGGTAAAACTGATGCAGAAAATTGCCGGAAATGTCTGGATGCCGTTGAATAATGGTAATGAAGTAGAGCCCCAGGACGGATATGATGTGTTTACCACCCTTGATGTAAATCTCCAGGATGTTGCCCAGAATGCGTTGCTTAAACAATTAATGAAAAACAATGCACACCATGGAAGTGTCATTGTGATGGAAGTTGAAACCGGTTACATTAAAGCCATTGCAAATCTTGAACGGACACCCGATGAAACCGGGTATATTGAGAATTATAACTATGCCATTGGCGAGAGTACAGAACCTGGCTCAACATTTAAACTGATTTCATTAATGGTTGCCCTGGAAGAAGGTGTTATTAATATAAATGACACAATAAATACAGGAAACGGAGTAGTGATGTATCACGACAGGAAAATGAAAGATTCACATGAGGGAGGCTATGGGAGAATTACCGTTAAAGATGTTTTTGCATTTTCCTCTAATGTCGGGGTCTCAAAAATTATTACACAACATTTCTCAAAAGACCCTCATCGCTTTGTTGACAGAATATATAAATTAAAATTAAATGAAAAGCTGGGCTTAGATATAAAAGGAGAAGGAGTTCCGGTAGTTAAGGATCCTTCTGATTCGACATGGTCTGGTGTTACATTGCCATGGATGTCAATCGGATATGAAGTAATGCTTACGCCTTTGCAGATTCTTTCAGTTTATAATGCAGTTGCTAACAAAGGACGCATGATGAAACCGAAACTGGTAAAAGAATTAAAATATCATGGCGAAACAGTAAAAGAATATACGCCTGAAGTAATTATCCCATCCATTTGTTCGAAAGAAACCCTGGATAAATTAAAGATTATGCTCGAAGGCGTTGTCGATCATGGAACAGCAAAAAACCTGAAAGGAACCATTTATAAAATTGCCGGAAAAACAGGTACCGCACAAATTGCAAACACCAGGCACGGATATTCCGACGAAAATGCCCGGAAAACTTATCAGGCTTCGTTTGTCGGATATTTTCCGGCAGATAATCCGAAATACAGTTGCATTGTTGTAGTCAGCTCGCCTTCCAACAGCGTGTATTATGGAAATGTTGTTGCAGGACCCATATTTAAAGAAATTGCCGATAAGGTATATGCCACAAGCCTTGATATTCATACTCCTTTAAATCTTGTTTCTGCTGTTGCAGGAAATGTTCCGGTGGCATCTAAAGGGAAGAAACAGGATATTCTATCCATTTATAAAACCCTTGGAATTGATTGTAATAATTCTTCAAAGACCTCGGACTGGGTTGATGTTTTCCGGTCGGCAAAAGGAGTCGCATTAAAGAATACAGATTACAATTCAAAACTGGTACCTGACGTAACAGGTATGGGATTACGTGACGCCTTGTTTTTATTGGAAAATAACGGACTTCAGGTCAGAACAATAGGGAAGGGTACGATAAAATCCCAGTCTCTTCCGGCAGGAACAAAAATATTAAATGGTCAAACAATTTATTTACAGTTAAGTTAGGTGAAAAAGTTATCCGAAATATTGATAAATATACCCGTCGAAAAAATCGTGGGAAATCCGGAGGTCCTGGTAAATAAAATATTTATTGATTCAAGAACGGTGACCCCGAATTCACTATTTATTGCACAGTCCGGAGCACGTGTAGATGGCCATACATTTATTGATGAAGTGATAAAAGCAGGAGCAAAAACCATAGTTTGTGAAAAACTGCCTTCAGAAATAAATAAAGAAATCACTTATGTTCAGGTAAAAGATACCATTCTGTTAGCAGGGGCAATGGCTGATGCCTATTTTAATAATCCATCAGCTAAATTAAAAGTAGTAGGTATAACAGGAACCAATGGCAAAACAACAATAGCTACACTTCTTTACAGGTTATACAGAAGGTTGGGCTTTAAAGCAGGACTGATCTCTACGGTAGTAAATTATATCGATTCAAAGTCGGTGGCGAGCACACATACAACTCCCGATTCTGTTACCATCCATAAGCTTATGTCGAAAATGGTGGATGCAGGATGTAAATATTGTTTTATGGAGGTAAGTTCGCATTCCGTTGTACAGCACAGAATCAACAGTGTTCGTTTTTCAGGTGGTGTTTTTACAAACCTTACACACGACCATCTCGATTACCATAAAACATTTGAAGAGTATTTAACCGCCAAAAAACGATTTTTCGATGATCTTCCGGCAGATGCTTTTGCTTTAACCAACCTTGATGACCGGAACGGAAAAGTGATGGTACAAAATACCAAAGCAAAAGTGAATACATATGCATTGCATACTATGGGAGACTTTAATGCCTCTATCCGCGAAAATCATTTTGATGGGATGTTATTAAATATTAACAACGTTGAAATGTGGACACGGCTGATCGGACAATTTAATGCAAGTAACATTCTGGCAATATATTCCACTGCAATTTTACTGGGTTCTGATAAAGAGAAAGTAATGACCGAGCTAAGTGACCTGAATGCAGTAGACGGGCGTTTTGAGTATTTCACTTCACCATCGGGATATATTGCAGTAGTAGACTACGCTCATACTCCGGATGCACTGTTAAATGTTCTGACAACTATCAGGAACCTGATTAAAGGAAGCGGAAAAATAATAACAGTTGTTGGTGCAGGTGGTAACCGCGATAAAACAAAGCGGCCAGTAATGGCAAAAGTAAGCGCTGAATTGAGCGATAAAGTAATACTTACCTCAGATAATCCAAGGAATGAAAATCCTGAGGATATTATTTCCGATATGAAAACAGGACTGGATTCTGAGCTGGCAAATAAAACATTATGCATTACAGACAGGAAAGAGGCAATAAGAGCTGCCAGCCAGTTTGCAGTTAAGGGGGATGTTGTTCTGATAGCAGGAAAAGGGCATGAAACATATCAGGAGGTAAACGGTGTTAAGCATTTTTTCGATGACAGAATGATAATTAAAGAAATATTTAAAGAAAAAGTATAATATGTTATATTACTTATTTCAATATTTAGACACTTTAGATTTTCCGGGAGCGGGATTGTTCCAGTACATTTCTTTCCGTTCAGCAATGGCAGTTATTATTTCACTGTTTATTTCACTCATTTTCGGGAAGAAGATCATTTATTTCCTTCAGAAAAAACAAATTGGCGAAACAGTTCGTGACCTGGGACTCGAAGGCCAGTTAAAGAAACAGGGAACTCCCACCATGGGTGGTATAATTATACTTGCATCCATCATTATTCCAACTCTGCTTTTTGCAAAACTCCATAATATTTATGTCATTATTTTGCTCGTTACTACGATCTGGCTGGGTTTCATGGGTTTTCTCGACGATTATATAAAGGTGTTCAAACACGACAAGAAGGGATTAAAAGGGAAATTTAAAATTCTCGGACAGGTTAGTCTTGGACTAATAGTCGGTCTTACTATTTATTTCAGTAATGACATTGTTATCCGGGAAAAACTCAGTAAGGAAGTAGTAGAACCCACAACCGAAACGGCAGTCACATTCAACCGTTTTGAAAGCAGGAAAATTTCTTTATCCGAAGATGTTAAATCAACCAAAACAACTATACCTTTCTTTAAAAATAATGAATTTGACTACGAATATTTTATTGGATTTCTGGGTGAATCAGCAAGAAAACAATGGGTGTGGATAGTTTTTGTTTTAGCTGTTATTTTTATCGTTACAGCAGTTTCCAATGGTGCAAATATGACCGATGGACTGGATGGTCTGACGGCAGGTGTCTCCGGAGTTATCGGGACAACACTTGGAATTCTGGCTTATGTTTCAGGTAATATCATTTTTGCCGATTACCTAAATATAATGTATATCCCATACACCAGTGAGATGGTGGTATATGCAAGTGCATTTATAGGGGCAATGGTTGGGTTCCTTTGGTATAATTCATATCCCGCCCAGGTTTTTATGGGAGATACAGGTAGTCTTGCCATAGGAGGAATAATTGCTGTTTTTGCCATTTTAATCAGGAAAGAAATCCTGTTACCGGTTTTATGCGGAATTTTCTTTGTAGAGAACCTGTCGGTTATGATACAGGTGGCCTATTTCAAATATACAAAAAAGAAATATGGCGAGGGCAGGAGAGTGTTTTTAATGTCTCCCCTGCATCATCATTATCAAAAGAAAGGATATGTGGAACCGAAAATTGTAACAAGGTTCTGGATTATAGCCATTATGTTAGCAGTAATGACAATTATAACATTAAAACTGAGATAAGTGAAAGAACTTATTGTTATATTAGGAGCAGGAGAAAGCGGAATCGGGTCGGCAGTGCTGGCCAGGCAGAAAGGCTATGACGTTTTTATAAGTGATTCGGGTAACATAAAACCGAAGTTTAAAGAATTAATAGAAAAGTATAACCTTCCTTTTGAAGAAGGATCTCATTCAGTTGAAAAAATAATTTCTGCAAAAGAAGTAATAAAGAGCCCCGGAATTCCGGAGAAAGCAGAAATCATTAAAGCTCTCAGGAAAAAGCAGATTCCTGTAATCTCTGACATAGAATTTGCCGGCCGTTACACAAAAGCCAAAACCATTTGTATAACAGGAAGTAATGGAAAAACCACTACCACCTATTTATTATATCATATTTTAAAAAGAGCCGGACTTAATGTCGGGTTGGCCGGTAACGTAGGAAGAAGTTTTGCTTTGGAAGTTGCCGAAAAGGAATTTGAATACTTTGTTTTGGAACTCAGCAGTTTTCAGCTTGATGATATGTATAAATTCAAAGCTGATATAGCTATATTGTTAAACATCACTCCCGATCATCTCGACCGCTATAATTACGAATTCCAGAATTATATCGACAGTAAATTCAGGATTACACAAAACCAGGGTCCGGAAGATGTTTTTATTTATTGTTTCGATGACGAGGTTATTCAGAATGAAATCTCAAAAAGAGATCTTGCATCGGAACTTATTCCTTTTTCTATTCAGAAAACAATAGAAAATGGAGCTTATGTAGAAGAAAATAATGTAATCATAAATTATAATAACAACCAATTTACTATGTCAATACAAGAATTGGCCCTTCAGGGCAGGCACAATCAGTACAATTCTCTTGCAGCAGGAATTGCAGCTCAGGTGCTACGGATCCGTAAGGATATTATTCGTGAATGTTTAATGGATTTTCAGGCTGTGGAGCACCGGCTTGAAAAGGTGTTGAAGATTCATGGAGTTGAATTTATCAACGATTCAAAAGCAACCAATGTAAATTCTACCTGGTATGCTCTCGAAAGCATGAAAAAACCTGTCGTGTGGATTGTCGGGGGTGTTGATAAAGGCAACGATTATAGCCAGTTGACGGAGCTTGTAAAGTCTAAGGTAAAAGCTATGGTTTGCCTGGGAACAGACAATTCCAAAATAATTAAAGCGTTCAAAGATTTTGATATTCCCAAAGTGGAAGCTAAAAATATGACCGATGCAATAAAGTCATCCTATCATTTAGCCAAGGAAGGTGATATTGTGCTGCTGTCACCTGCATGTGCAAGTTTCGATTTATTCGAAAGCTATGAAGACAGAGGTAAACAATTTAAGAGAGCAGTAAGAGATCTTTAATAAATCTAGATGAAAGCTGTATTGGCAAAATATTTTAAAGGAGATGTTGTTATATGGGGCATTATAGCAATGCTGTCCATATTTTCAATACTTGCCGTATACAGTTCTACAGGTACCCTGGCATTTAAATATCAGGATGGTAACACAATGTATTATCTTGCCCGGCATGGTGTGTTGTTATTAATCGGCTTAGGGATAATTTTTATTACTCACAGGATACCATTTACAGTTTACATGCGTATTTCACAGCTATTGCTCATAATTTCCATCCCGCTTCTTGCATGGACATTAATTAAAGGAACCAGTTTAAATGAAGCCTCACGCTGGCTGACACTTCCCGGGACCGGGCTTTCATTTCAAACCTCCGATCTGGCAAAATTTGCCCTGATTATGTATATAGCCCGTTTTCTTGCCAAAAACCAGGGAAATATAAAAGACTTCAAAACAGGATTCCGTTCCATAATGGTATGGATTCTTATTGTTTGCGGTCTGATATTACCTGCCAATTTCTCGACAGCTGCCATGCTCTTCGTAACATCTCTAATATTACTTTTTCTGGGCAGGGTAAATATTAAATATATATTATATGTTATTGGAATAGGAGTAGCTGCAGTAAGTATATTTATTCTTATAGCTATAAATCTTCCCGAAAACAAACAGGGAAGAATCGGTACCTGGAAAAAAAGAATAGAAAGTTTTATGGGAGGCGAAAGTCAGGAGAATTTCCAGGTAGAACAGTCAAAGATTGCCATTGCATCAGGAGGTCTTATTGGAAAAGGACCCGGTAACAGTACCCAACGGAATTTTCTTCCTCACCCGTATTCCGATTTTATTTTTGCCATAATTGTTGAGGAATATGGGGTTTGGGGGCCGGCAATAATTATTTTTCTTTATCTTCTTTTAATATACAGGGCAGGGGTTATAGTCAAAAAATCGTCCAGTGCTTTCGCGGCCTTCCTTTCCATGGGACTTGTGTTAAGCCTGGTATTCCAGGCGTTTATCAATATGGCTGTAGCAGTAAATCTTTTTCCGGTTACAGGGCAGACACTGCCCCTTGTTAGTATGGGAGGAACGTCAATAATTTTTACAGGTGCGGCTTTTGGAATTATATTAAGTGTTAGTCAAAGTATAACAAAAAATTCAGGCAATGAGCAACCAGCAACAGAATCTTAGGATAATAATAAGCGGAGGAGGCACGGGAGGCCATATATTCCCGGCTATCTCTATTGCCAATGCTTTGAAACAAAAAGACAGTTCCATTGAAATCCTTTTTGTAGGAGCAGAAGGAAAAATGGAAATGGAAAAAGTTCCCGCTGCCGGATACGAAATAATAGGATTACCTGTAAGAGGCTTTCAACGCCGCTTATCTTTTCAGAATATTTCTTTTTTTTATAAGCTGATGGTAAGCATGATGAAGGCAAAAAAAATCATTAAATCTTTTAAACCTCATGCTGTAGTTGGAGTTGGCGGGTTTGCTTCCGGGCCTGTATTAAAAGCTGCTACCGGTTTAGGAATACCCACACTCATCCAGGAACAAAATTCATATGCCGGTGTTACAAATAAAATTCTGGCCGGAAAGGTAAATAAGATTTGTGTTGCATATGACGATATGGAACGGTTTTTCCCAAAAGAAAAAATAATATTTACAGGAAATCCCGTTCGTCAGGATTTGTCCGACTTAGGTGGAAAAAAACACGAAGAAGCATTATATCATTTTGGATTAAAGGGTAATAAAAAAACTCTTCTGGTAGTGGGAGGAAGCCTGGGTGCAAGAACAATAAACCGTAGTATTGAGGCTGGATTACAAAAGATTGTCGATCAGAAGATTCAGCTTATCTGGCAAACCGGTAAGGATTATTATGAAATATCAAAAGAGACTGCCGATAAAATCGGAAGTGAGGATATAAAAGTTCACGCATTTATATCCAGGATGGATCTTGCGTATTCATTAGCGGACGTTGTTATCTCACGTGCCGGTGCAAGCACTGTTTCTGAACTTTGTATGATAAAAAAACCTGCTATCCTGGTTCCATCACCTAATGTTGCTGAAGATCATCAGACCAAAAATGCAATGGCATTAATAAAGAATGATGCTGCCATGATGATTACTGATGCGGAAGCCCCGGGAGTTCTTGTTGATGAAGCCATCAAATTGCTTTTTGATGAATTCAGAATTAACGTGTACCGCGAAAATTCGGGAAAAATGGCAGTCACTAATTCGGCTGAGAAAATTGCAAACGAAATATTTACCATGATAGAACAAAGTAATTCATGAGTCTGAAAAAGAAAAATAGAATTTATTTTATCGGTATAGGCGGTATAGGAATGAGCGCCCTGGCAAGATATTTTCGTTTGCATGGGTTAAGTGTTGCCGGGTACGACCGCTATCGTACAGACTTATGTTATGAACTGGAACAATCAGGAATTAAAATTCATTACCAGGATGATGTTTCTCTGATTTATGATGAGTACAAAGAACTAAACAGTAAAGAAAATATTTTAGTGGTAATAACTCCGGCTGTTCCGGAAGATCATGGCGAACTGTTATGGTTCAGAAAGAATGGTTTTGATGTTATGAAAAGAGCCGTTGTTCTGGGTGAAATTACAAAACTAAACTCAACCATTGCAGTGGCCGGAACACACGGAAAGACCACTATCTCAAGTTGTATGGCGCATTTATATACTTCTTCGGGACGGGGCTGCAATGCTTTTCTGGGAGGTATAACAAAGAACTATAATACAAACTTTTTATCTCATCCTTCAAGTAAAATTACTGTTGTTGAGGCTGATGAATACGACCGTTCCTTTTTACAGCTTTCGCCTGAATCAGCAATAATTACAGCAGTAGATGCCGATCATCTTGATATTTATAAAAATCTGGATAACGTTAAAGAGGCTTTTACTGAATTTGCCAGACGAATTAATAAAGGAGGTAAACTTTTAATAAAAAAGGAAGCCTGTTTTATTCCGCAGGGAATGGGTGCAGAAATGGCAACCTATTCGATTTATTCTGACGCTGATTGCACTCTCTCCGACCTGACTCTGAAGAATGGGAAATTCACATTTGACTTACATACACCCTGGGGGGATATTGATAAAATTACTCCGGGTGTAATAGGTAAATATAATGTTGAGAACGTTGTTGCTGCTGCTTCACTATGCCTGTGGAACGGAATGGACAAAAATTCAATCCGTGAGGGATTAGCTTCTTTTATAGGAGTCCGGCGCAGATTCGATCTTCAGGAATCTAATAACGGATATGTTTTTATAGATGATTATGCGCATCATCCCGAAGAACTGAAAGCATTTATTTCTTCCGTACAGGAGGTTTTTCCCGGGAAAAAGATTACCGGAATTTTTCAGCCTCATTTGTACTCCCGTACACGCGATTTTGCTGAAGGTTTTGGCAGTTCACTTTCTCTGTTGGATGAACTGTTGTTGCTTGATATTTATCCGGCACGCGAAGAACCTATACCTGGCATAACAGCGAACACGATTTTAGAGAAAGTGAAAATTGCCAGGAAAAAAGTGTATAAAAAAGAAGAAATGTTTGATGTTATTGCGGCTACCAAACCCGAAGTATTATTAACAATGGGCGCCGGCGATATAGATCAGCTGGTTCAACCGATTCTTAAAATTGTTAAAATGTTCTGATGAAAAAAGAAATTATACATAAAATTACTTCTGTTGCAATATGGACAGTTTTTGTTGCAGTTCTGGTTCTATTTCTTGGTTTCTCAGAATCACAAAGAAGTAAAATTAAATGTAACGAAATTCAGGTACAGGTGATTGATACAACCGGTTATTTATTTGTCGAGCCTCAGGATATTATCAGTCTTTTGAGTGAAAAAGGCTATAAAATCAAAGAAAAAACTCTCGAAACATTACCGTTAAATAAAATCGAGAACGATATTAAAAATCATCCTTCGGTGAAAAATGCTGAAGTTTATACTACCCTTGACGGAGTTCTGCATATTGATGTTCTGCAGCGAAATCCTATTCTCAGGATAATAAACTATAACAACGAAAGCTATTATATCGACAACGACGGAGCACTTTTTCCTCTTTCCGAAAAATATACGGCCAGGGTATTGGTGGCAAACGGAAACCTTAACGAGCCCTATAATCTCAGGTATACCAGGAATGCATCGGAAGAAAAAGAATCAGACGAACTCGGTCGTAAATATATAATAGATGATTTATTCAGGCTTGCTAAATTTATACAGGGGAATGAGTTTTATAAATCATTGATTGAACAGATTTTTGTAAATGAGAATAATGAAATCGAGTTAGTGCCCAAAGTTGGGAATTTTACAATATTGTTGGGCGACATAAACGATATGGAAGAGAAGCTGGCCAACCTTACTTCTTTTATGAAAGTTGCTCTTCCCCGTGAAGGTTGGGATAAATACACAATAATAAATGTGAAATATAAAAATCAGATTGTTTGTACTAAAAAAGAAGGCTATGAACCAACAGAATGAAATTATTGCAGCTATCGACATTGGAACAACAAAGATTGTTGCCATTATCGGTAAAAAAGAAAACGACGGAAAATTCCGGATTCTGGGATTGGGAAAAACAGTATCGAAAGGAGTCAAAAGAGGAAATGTTCTCAACATCGAAGAAACGGTAAAAAGCATTAAACAGGCTATTGAATTAGCGGAAGAGAAAGCCGGGGTAAAAGCAACAGACGTTTTTGTGGGTATTGCCGGGCAGAACATTAAATGTATCCGTAATTCGGGTTATGTGAACAGGGCCAGTTACGAACAGGAAATAACAAAGGTAGATGTTGATTTGCTTCTCAGCGACCAGTACAGGGTGGGCCTTGAACCCGGCGAAGAGATTCTTCATGTTTTGCCCCAGAGTTATACTGTAGATGGTGAAACAGGAGTTAACGACCCCATAGGGAATTGCGGGAAACGTCTGGAGGGTAATTTCCATATTGTTATTGGAAAAGTTGTGAATATTAATAATCTGAAAAAATGCGTTGAAAGAACTGGATTAAGAACCAATAAACTGATTCTCGAACCTCTTGCATCCTCTCATGCCGTTCTTACAGATGACGAAAAAGAGGCCGGAGTAGCTATGATAGATATAGGCGGCGGGACTACCGACCTTGCCATTTATTACGAAGGAACAATATGCCATACTGCCGTTATTCCGTTTGGCGGAAATGTGCTGACAAGCGATATTAAAGCTGCATATAATATTCTTGAACGGTATGCCGAAGCGTTAAAGGTACAGTATGGTTCTGCTCTTGCAGAAGTAACAGCCGACAATGAAGTAGTTACCGTGCCTGGTGTTAGCGGTCGCGATCCAAAAGAAATCAGCCTTAAGAATCTTGCACATGTGGTTCAGGCGCGTATGGAAGAAATTATAGGAGCCATTGAATTTCAGATTGAAAATTCAGGTTATGCAGATCGTTTGGGCGCAGGAATAGTGCTTACCGGCGGGGGCGCATTGTTAAAGAATCTTCCCCAGCTAGTGGCATTTAAAACAGGCCATGAAATTCGTATCGGTTACCCGATTCAGCACTTATCTTCGGATGTTCAGGAAGACGTAAATCAACCTATGTTTTCTACCAGCATCGGCCTGATGCAGATTGGCTATGAAGAAAAAACACAAAACCCTCACCTGTACAATTCTACACAACCGGAAGACCATCTTATGGTTGAAGAAACCAAAGAAGAAGAAAATAACCAGGATTTTATAGAAGAAAAGAAAAAGAAAGAAAAGCCAAAAAAAGTTCGTGGTGAGAAAACAGGGAGCAAAATAAAAGAACTGCTGGGAAATCTATTTGATTCGACAGATACAAATATTTCAAATTAAATACGAAACCCAATAATACCAAGGAATATGACAGAATTAATGGATTTTAAATTTGCTACCGACAGACCTTCGATAATAAAGGTTCTGGGTGTAGGAGGTGGAGGCAGTAATGCTGTTAACCACATGTTTACTCAAGGTATACGCGATGTAGACTTTGTAGTATGTAACACCGATATACAGGCGCTTGCCAAAAGTCCGGTTCCTATCAAAATCCAGCTTGGTCAGACTCTGACTGAAGGGCTGGGAGCCGGAAATCTTCCCGAACACGGAAAACAGGCAGCGATTGAGAGTATTGAAGAAATAGCCAAGCTGTTCTCAGAAAATACAAAAATGGTTTTTATAACAGCAGGTATGGGTGGAGGAACCGGTACCGGAGCTGCGCCTGTAATTGCAAAAACAGCGAAGGAAATGGGGCTGTTAACCGTGGCAATTGTTACAATTCCTTTCCGTTTCGAAGGACCCCGCCGGTTTAACCAGGCTATTGAAGGTCTTCGCGAGCTGAAAGAGCATGTCGATTCACTGCTTGTAATAAATAATGAAAAGCTGCGCGAAATTTATGGAGACCTGACCATTTCAGATGCCTTTGCCAAGGCCGATGACGTATTAACGATCGGAGCCAAAGGAATCGCTGAAGTGATTACCATTCCCGGCCATGTAAACGTCGACTTTGCCGATGTAAGAACAGTTATGGAAAATAGCGGCGTGGCCATTATGGGATCAGGAAAAGCAGAAGGCGAAAACAGGGCTATTGATGCAATAAAGATAGCTTTGTCATCACCGTTGTTAAATAATAACGAAATCAGGGGAGCTAAAAACGTTCTTCTTAATATTTCTTCCGGTGAAAGTGAAATTACTATGGATGAAATGGGGCAGATAAGCGAATACGTTCAGGAAGCTGCCGGAATGCATGCCGATATGATCTTTGGCAGTTGCAAGGATGCAACTCTTGGAAACAGTATAAGTGTTACAATTATTGCCACCGGCTTCGGTGCTTCCTCGATACCTGAATTAGGCGTATCTGCTGAAAAAGAGAAAAAAATAAGTACATTGGGAAGAGTGCCGGCAGTGGAAGTTCCGAAAACCCTTGATGTTTCCTGTGGTGAGAAACAACAAATCACACAAAAGTCTTTTGAATTTGATGTAAAGCCACAGGAGCAAACAGAAGTTAACCTTGAAGTGAAAGAGGTAACGGATCCGCAAACTACCTTATCAAATAACGATAAAAAGAATATTTTACGCGACCTTAATGATGCCCAGCAGATTGATCAGCTCGAGAATATTCCTGCCTATATCCGGAAAAAAATGAACATTGAGGATAAGAATTTTTCTCAGAAATCAGATCAGTCGAACTATACTATTTCCGATAAAGGGAATGGCGTTCAGTTAAAAGAAAATAATTCGTATTTACACGGAAACGTTGACTAAAAAATAAAAAGCTATGTCACTTTTTGATCAGATTAACAATGATATTAAAGCCGCCATGATGGCCCGCGAACAAGGAAAACTGGAAGCGCTTCGCAGTATTAAAGCTGCATTTCTGGTAGCTAAAACAGAAGGAGCACAGCAACACGAGTTAACTCCTGAGAAAGAGTTGTCGATTGTTCAGAAACTCTACAAACAAAGAAAAGAATCGGCGGAAATATATCTAACAAATAACCGAAAGGAACTTGCCGATAAAGAATTGTTTGAAGCCGGAGTTATTGAACAGTATCTTCCCAAACCTTTAACCGATGAAGAAATCACAAAAGTGCTAAAGGAAGTGATTACAGAAACAGGAGCAAAATCGCCTGCCGAAATGGGAAAAGTTATGGGAGTTGCCACCAAACGCCTGGCCGGAAGAGTCGATGGACGGGTTATTTCCGAAAAAGTGAAACAATTGCTTTCACAAGGATAATTATCGACTTGTCACATTAAGCAATTAGCCCTTTGTCATAGTGGAGTCGAATTATGATAAAAGAGAGTGAAATGTAGATAGGCAATTCTTCTATGATTTTTGGTAGATCGATTCTGTTGGTTTTTTTGGGTAGTCCCGGCTTTATGCCGGGATTTTTTTGTAAGGGCTGGTACCAAATATTATGTAATTCATTTCTGTTGAATAAAATTCTGTTTAACTTAGCAAGAAAATAGCATAATGAAAAAAGCGGAATCAAATACCCTTTCTGCTTCTGTTAAAATGAATGGTCTGAATATTAATGTTCTGTACCTGGTAATTGTTATTCTTTGTTTTATTGTTTACGGAAACTCTATTCCAAATCATTATGCCATGGATGATGAACTGGTTTCCTATAATAACCAGAGAGTTATGCAGGGTGTAAAAGCTATTCCCGGAATCTGGACAAGTTTTTATGCCGAAGGAAAACTCAAATACGAATATCGCCCGGTCGTTAAAACTACGTTTGCCGTCGAAAACCAGTTCTTCGGGCAAAACCCACATGTAAGCCATTTAATTAATATACTGTTTTATGCATTAACAGTTCTGATTTTATTTAAAATCCTGCTTAAACTTTTTGCCGGTTATAGTCCTTTACTCTCCTTTATGACAATATTAATATTTATTGTACATCCTGTCCATTCCGAAGTTGTAACATCGCTCAAAAATCGCGATGAAATCCTGAGCTTCCTGGGATGTATTATATCCCTCTGGTTCCTGTTAAGAAATGCCGATACATCAAAATTAAAATATTTAATATATGCTTTTATCAGTTATCTCCTGGCATATTTTTCTAAATCAAGCGCCATTGTTTTTGTAGCCGTTTTTCCCCTGGTGCTTTACTTTTACGGTAAAACATCTGTTAGGAAAATAGGATTGGTTTTTATTATTATTCTGATAGCGATGCTAGCGGCAAGGTTTTTTCCGAAAACAATTCTGCCGGCGCCCGACCGCAGCGTTTACTTCTTCGAGAATCCCCTGTTTTTTTACCCGGCTCTGTCAAACAAGGTATCAATAGGATTGTTATCGTTATTGTTTTATCTGAAAATATTTTTTTTCCCACACCCGCTTGTATTTTATTACGGGTATAATATGATTCCGATACTTCCGTTATCCAATCCCTGGATAATAGGTAGCGGAATAATTTACCTTGCTCTCTTTATTTTTGCAATGACAGGTATCCGGCGTAAAACAGTTTTGTCTTTTTCAATTTTGTATTTTCTTATCACCATTTCCATGTTTTCCAACCTTGTGAAGCCAGCCATGGGAATTGTAGCCGAGCGTTTTGTTTATGCAGCATCTCTCGGATTCTGTATCGCCCTGGCATATCTCATTCTGAAAATATTCAAGGCGGAGAAAAATACAGAAGTTGTAACAAATAAAACAATAGTAAAGGTGTTTCTTCCACTGGCAATAATTCTTATTCCTTTTTCGGCCAAAACAATAATACGCAACCCCGACTGGGATACTCACATGACACTTTACAGGCACGATATGAAATATCTTGATAAATCGGCCAAGGCAAACGCACTTATTGCCAGTCATATGATGCTGGAGGTGAATAAATCACTTAGCAACGGACAAATTCCACTGAATTTCAGGGAGAAAGCCGATTCAATTGTATATTTCTTTAAGAAATCCATTGAAGTCAATCCGTATTATTATTCAAGTTATAACAATATAGGTACTGTTTATATCACTTTTTATGCCCCTTTGGAAAAAGACAGCGCCAGGTTACAGAACTTATACTCCGAAGCTGTTTCCTGTTTTGAAAAAGCAATTCCCGGAAAATCGGTATATTTCGATGCAACATTTAACCTTGCTTTTACCCACGAAAAAATGGGACATTACAGGAAGGCCATAAAATACTATGCAAAAGCAGTTAAACTAAACCCGGCCTATATTAAAGCATGGAGTAACATGGCCAATATTTACAATGATTATTTAAATAGTATGGACACGGCAATGGTGTTGAACCAGGAGATTATGAAAAAAGATCCTGCTTCTGATGTGCCTTATGTTAATATCGGAACGTATTACCTTATGAGGGCCGATACCGTGAATGCCATAAAATATTTTGAAGATGCCAGTGCAAAAGTGCCGTCAAACAAAGTTATTGCCGGAATCCTTTATAATTATTTTCAGAATAGGGATGCTGCAAAAGCGGAGAAATACCGGGTTCTGGCCGGAATACCCACGGTAACATTCTTAAATCAGTAAAGAGATGAAGAGCTATATATCATACCTGTGTTACCATTTACCCGAAGCTCTTCTTACGAATGATGATCTGAAAAAGTCGTTTCCCGGGTGGAATGTGGATGAAATGTACCAGTCAACCGGGGTATATTCGAGGCATATTGCTTCTTCCGGCGAAACTCCTTCAGACCTTGCCTTTAAAGCTGCCGAAAAATTATTTACAGAAAATAACATTGATCGCAATACTATTGATTTTATTTTGTTTTGTACACAAAGCAACGATTATATAACACCTACCACTGCCTGTATTTTACAGCATAAGCTAAGCATTCCCGTAACCGCCGGAGCCATTGATATTAATCAGGGATGTACCGGTTTTCTCTACGGTTTGTCGGTGGCTGATGGATTGATAAAAGCCGGAACCGCCAGGAATATATTATTACTGACTGCAGAAACCAGTTCAAGATATATCCATGAGAAAGACAAAAGCTCACGGTTTTTGTTTGGCGATGGTTCTACTGCTGCACTTATTTCAGATTTGCCCGGGAAATTATCGTTTTCTGTCGGAAAATTTGTTCTGGGGACAGACGGAAAGGGCTATAATAACATTATAATTAAATATGGAGGGGCCAGGCATCCTCTTTCGGAAGCCCCGCCGGAAGAAATAAAAGACGAATACGGTAACATCCGTACGGCATCAAATTTTTATATGAATGGCAATGCGGTATTTTTGTTTTCCATCAATATGGCACCAAAACTCATTCAGCAGGTTTTAGAAAAGTCCGGACAGAATCTTGCTGATATTGATTATCTTGTTCTACACCAGGCCAATAAAATTATCCTGGAAACAATAAGGAAAAAACTTTGTGTCCCTGATGAAAAATTAATTATCGACCTTGATACAACCGGCAACACGGTATCATCATCAGTTCCTATTGTTCTGACTAACATCTGCTATAAAAAACAAATTAAAAAAGGCGATAAAATTCTTATTGCCGCCTTTGGAGTAGGTTATTCGTGGGGAGCAACAGTACTCGTTGTTGAATAGTTTTTAAAATCAATTATTACTAACATTTATCAACAGGCATTGTTTGAAACCTGTTAATAAATAACGCTCGAAATACTTAACCATTACATTTTTTATGTCGTTAAAGACTTTGTTGTTTTTAACCTAAAATATACCCTGTTATGAAAAGAAAAATAGTATTATTGTTTGCAACAAGCATTCTTATTACTGCTTTTAATTTTAACACCTTTGCACAATCCGGACAAAAATTTTCTGTTGAGGGCAACAGCCTTAGTGCCGGTAATTTTTTAGGTTCAACAAATAATCAGCCTTTGTTAATTAAGGTAAATAATGCTCTTGCATTGCAAATAAATCCCGGCGGCAGTATATTAATAAATTCATTCTCTAATAATGGAAACGGTATTGTTTCTTTTGACAATACGGGTAAATTAATTCCGGTTGCTTTTCCAAACGATGCAACAATGGTGTTTTTGGGAAATGGTTCCTGGGGAAATGTACCTGTTCCGGCTGATTACTGGCATTTACATAACAATGATCTTTATACGTTAACCTCTGGTAATGTGGGAATTGGACTTAACAACCCCATGTTTAAACTCGATATTAACGGGGACGTGAGAATTTCTGAAAACCTGTATGTAGGAGGAGGCATAATTATTACAGATAAGGTTAATGCTGCAAGTGAAGTAAATACCGGAAAAATAAATGCAACTGTAGAATTAAAATCAGTGGCTTTAAGAGCCGATTCAATTTTAATGGATAGCACAAAAGCATTTTACGGTTATTCAAAATTTGCAGGTGATGTTAAATTAGAAAACAAATTAGATGTTTATGGAAATGTAAACGTAAACGGAAATTTTAAGACAGCCGGAAACCTTACTTTTGCAGGAAATAAAACGATAGGCTACTTACCCGCTTCTGGTGGAAATCCTGAAATAACATATTTTACAACAAATCCTAATCAAAATATTAATCTTTGTTTTACACCAATTGTTCAATTGAACCAATTTCCAGGATTAATACAATCAACAGGTTCAAATAACGGTAATACAAATATCATGACAATGGGATTTAATGGGACAAATTGCATTATAGATATGGCAAATACTGGTATAATATCTTCAAATGATCCGGGTCTTTTAATTAACAATTTTTGTGGTAGAAATGTTTCTATTTGCACTGGTAATAACGGCGGTAATGTTTATTTAACAAAGGTAGGAACTACAGATAACGTTGGAGTTGGTACGCTTACTCCTAATGCTAAACTTGATGTAGAAGGGGATTTAAGAATAGGTACCTTAAGCGAATCAATAGTAAGTGATTATATTCTGGTTACAAATACAAGTGGAATAATTGGGAAAAAACCTATAAATAATTTAGGAACTCAAATTATAAATGACATTGGAAACCAAATTATTACGAATATGAGTGGTCAAATTTATGATGATTTGGGAAACCATACTGCAACTCAAAATATAATTTTGGGAAATCATTGGCTTACCAACAATTCTCCAATAAATTCAGAGGGAATTTTTATTAATACAGAAAATAATGTTGGTATAAATTCAAGTACCAATTTAACAGAGAAATTTAATGTATTAGGGTATGGTAAATTTTTCGGATCGAAAGTTGATGAAAGTATAGGATATACGACCATAGGTTTTGATGGTGTGCATGGTTATTTAAATTCCAGTGATGCTCTTTTAATTAATTATTATACCGGACAGAACGTAGTTGTTGGAGGAGGTTCTCCGGCTACAGGAGATTTTTCTACGCTACATAGCGCCTATCTTGCTGTAAATGATGGTAGTGTTGGAATTGGAACGATGACACCTACATCCAAATTAGAAGTTAATGGGACGATTAAGATTACTGATGGAACACAAGGAAATGGAAAAGTACTTACATCTGATCCTGACGGTTTAGCTAGCTGGCAAATGCCTGTTTCTTCAGGTTCTGCCTGGCAACTAACAGGAAATACAGGTATTGGTAACTTTATTGGGACTACTGACCCTTATGCGTTGATTTTCAAAACAAATAATACGGAAAGAATGAGGATTGATGAAAACGGATTTGTAGGAATCGGAATGAATAACCCAACATCTTCCTTATTTATTCAAGGTAACACAAAAGAAAAATCTCAAATTACTATTAATTGCTTAAGTACACCCGTTAATTCATTAAAAATTAGCAGTTTCGACCGCAAGTCAACATTTTCAGGTACAGGTGATGTCATAATATCAATGGATAGTGATGGTGATGAATATAATGAAAGTTTTAAAATAATCTCAAACTCCGAAATTCCATCAACCACTAACACAAAATTCATGATAAATGATTATTACATCGATGCATTTGCAAGACTTAGAATAAATAATTGGAATACAGGTGATGCGGTTACTTTAATTGACGAAAACGGCTATATTACATGCAGAAAATTAATCGTTAAAATATCAGGAAGTATTCCCGATTTCGTTTTTGATAAAAATTACAAAATACCAACACTTTACGAAGAAGAACAATTCTATAAAACCAATAAACACTTGTTAGGTATTCCTTCGGCCAAAGAAGTAATAGAATCAGGTATGGATGTAGATCAATTTATTTCTTCATTATTACAAAAACTTGAAACGTCTGTTATACAAAATGTAGAACAACAAAAAGAACTTGATAACCTGAAAGAACAGGTAAATACATTGCAGAAACAAGTTGAACAACTTAAAAAGTTTTAAAGCTATGAAATCAATATTAATAGCTCTGGCTTTATTTATAAGCTATTCTACTTTTGCACAAGAGGGTGAAAATATTAAGTCTGGCACTCCTACTAGCTCTGGTTTTGTATTTATTGATGGAAAATATATTGAGCCACCGTATGATGTTAAACAGAAAGGATTGGCTGTATATATTAATGGAATAAAAGTAACAAAGGAATTGGAAATGGAGACTCCCCCTTATTCTTATGATCAGAGACTTGGAGTTCCACCTTGTTTAGACAAAAATTCTTCTCTTGAGGATTATATTAAATGCAAAGAACCAAACCAGGGGCTTCCTTATTTAGTTGCAATGTTCTATTATTATTTTGGTAAATATGACTATAAACAAGCATATGATAGTATATTAACATATTATCGTACATTTCCAAATATAAAAAACATTAATATTATAGATGAATCGTATATCGAAGTAACATCCTATAATAACGAAACACGAAAAGAACTTTTTGCTTTTCAAATGAAAGAATATAGCCAAAAATGGGGGCCAAATGGTTCTGGTCCAGCTTCAAAAGAAGTAATGGAAAAAAAAGTTAATCAAAAATGTAGGATAATAAAAGAAAATTTATTGTCGAATTATATTATTTTGTATGATACTGAGAAAAATAAATTCATACTATTATCTGAAGAGCACTTAATATATTTTTATAATATATTAAATAATAATGCTTTAACAATGTTTCAAAAAAAAGATAGCCTAATAACTACATTGATGTGCGATTCAAATCTTCTTAAAAGTTTTATTGAAAAATATCAAACAACTCCTTCATTAGATAGTAGGATTAAATTAAAATTAAATTCTAAAGACACAAATGATAGATCAATTGGTAAAGAAATAAATAATTTGCCATTAGGTAAAGAGTTAAATATAAAATCATTCAGTAAAGAAATTAGTGACAAAACAACTGGTAACCAAAATAATGATTTAAAGAAAGGAGGTGCAAAGATTGTTGGAACATATTCTCCTTCTAAAAAAGAAATATTTGCTTATTGCAGTGGTACATGGGATAACGCATTTGAAAATTTTGAACAATTTGAGGTAGGAGAGATAAGAAATAATATAGAAAATGAGGATTATATTTATAACCCTTCTAATGTATTTAATGATGAAACTCCAGATGATGATAACTTTGGAAGTAGTACTTATGCAAATTTGTTAAGAATGAAAGATGCTGGTTTTTTATATCTTTCAACACATCAAACAATATCAGGAGTATTGTTAGTTTATGCTACATCTCAAGCTAAAATAAATGAATGGAGCGGAGGGGCTCAATTTATAACTGCCGTTCCTATTGTTCCTCCTTTATTTGGATGGGATGCTTCAATTTCACAGTGGGCTGCTGGTGCAAATGCAAATTGGGCACAAACAAACTGGGAACCTGATCTTACTGCAAACAATGCAATATCAATTTTATCTGGGTGTCAAAGTATACCAAATGGATGGGTTAGTGCTTGTGGAGGTGGAATAACTTTTGGATATACAATAGACTCTGAATATGAAGGTATTATGGATAATAATGATGAGCTATTAACAAGAATGAATGGTGAAAAAGATGCAAGTAGTCATAGAGAAGCTTCAGATGCATATAATTATATGCCAGATCATAAATATGGTTTTAATTATGTTGCAAATAATAAGGTTACTCTTTGTCCTTCTCCAAAATTCTTTACAACAATAGTTAGTGGAACTGAAGATGATGCTTATTTAGAATTAGATACCTATTGTGATGCCAGCCAGCCAGCTACTTTGGCATTGGTTCCACAAACAATTACTGGTTGGGTAGATATAACTAATATACATTGGACCGATGTTACAAATGGGATGTCGAAAAAAATTTCATTTCACTGGTTTACCGATCAAAATTTTAAAGTTAAAATGAATGTTAACCCGGAATACATTCGTTCATATAGCACTACAGGCGAGTATCATCGATTGGATTTTAATGGGGAGGAACCAATTGAATTAACTCCCTATTATTATTTTCAAAAAACTGGTTTTACTCCAAATGTTAGTTTTACTAATCAACAGATAACCGGAACATCTGTTCAATTTAATGGAACTTGTAATTTAGGAACTGGGGCAAATTATTCATGGAACTTTGGCGATGGAACAACAATTTCTACTCTTCAAAATCCGGTTCACAATTATACGGCACCCGGAGTTTATTCAGTTCAATTAACCGCATCGGGTAGTTCAGTAACAATTAGTACAATAAATCAGGTTTTTGTAGTTGATCCATCACAAAATACCCCTATTTTAGATATCTTTTGCAATACTTATCCTACTCCTGCAGATATTGACGAAAATGTTAACATACAAGCTAGTATAAATACTGGTTATCTTTTTGGTCATAATTATCGTTACTTTTTCGAAATCTCAGATAATAACGGCTTTTATTATGGAGTTAATATATTTTCTACTTCAAGTATGGAGAGTATAGATCATACATTTTATGCATCTGGTACCTATAGATTAAAAGTAATTGTATTTGATAATACTGATGCAGCTCTTTGGGGATATTGTGAACAGCTATTAACAATTAATAATCCCAATCCATGTAATAATTTTACTTCTGATTTTACTTATTCCCCTTCAAATCCTTATGATGACCAAACGGTTTATTTCACAGAACAAACAAGTGGAGGCACTCCACCATATATATGGACCTGGTATTTTTTACCAGAAATAAATGATAATACCGTTTTGCAACCCGGAGTTCAAAGTCAAATAATTAGTAGTGTTTTTTACCCAAATGGGAATCCAAATCCTAAATCAGATTATGTAGAAGGTACTTACCCAGTTCTTTTAATTGTTTCAGACAATGGAGGTTGTCAAATACAAACACAAAAAAATATTACTATAAATAGTTTAGATCTTAGTAATTATAGTTATGGAATTGTTAGTACTAACGGGGCAGAATATGATCCTATTCATATTCGACTACATGATAATGATGATAACCAATGTCTTGGTCATATTTCACCTATAATTGATGGTAGTTACGGACAAACTGTTTACTTGTTCATGGATTCTCCTTATAGATGGGAACAAATATGGTGGAAAATAGATGGTGTTGTAAGAGAACATATTTTTAGTAATAATCTTTCTGATGATGCTTATGTAGTATGGTGTGATTATTCTTGGGAGAATTATAATGACCATGTAATGATAAACAATTATCAAGCAGTGCTTTTTGAATACCCATTTAGCCATCAAGATCGCTATCATGTTGAAATGGATGCATATTTATATGATTATTCTAATTCTAATCATTTTTATTTAAATACAGACAAATATGTAGAAGTTATTGATTGTGATTTAAGTTCACAATTCACTAATAATGCTATTACTCCTTTTAATAATGCAGTAAATTATATAGAATCTGCTACTTCAACTTTCGCTTCAGCCGGGTCTTTTAATCTTAATAGCAGTAATAATTTAAATAGTTATGTTAACCAGCATCGTGTTGAACTTACTGCTTGTAACGAAATAATTTTAGATGGTGGTTTTGTTTCAGGAGCGAATTATGATTTTATTGCAGGTGGCGGTTTTATCGAACCATGTGACGGGTTTCAATCAGGAAAAAAAGCAACAATCCTTTCAGATTTGAATAACAATAATTCTAATAATTCCAGTAATTCTTTTTTTGCATCACCAAACCCTTTTAACAGATTCATACAAATTTATTATAAAATTACCGATGAATCTAAAACTGAAATAAATCTCATAAATTCTTTGGGTATTAAAATAAGCCAGATATATGAAGGTACCGAATCAGAAAAAAATATTACATTTGATACACGATCTTTGCTATCAGGATTATATTTCGTTGAACTTAAAAATCATTCATTTTCTAAAATAATTAAGATGATTAAAATGAATAGTTTATGAAATTTATTATAACAACTTTATTTTTCTCATTCTCATTATTTTTAAAAGCTCAGGTTTTTTTAGAAATTTCTAATGGATACTCATTTCCTCTTCAAAAATCGGAACTTGCTTTCCCTTACTTTAATGGAAGTTATGATACTTATTTATGTAAAGATCCTATTTACAACCCCAATACGGGTTTAAATTATTTTTATTTTGATCATACAATTACTAAAAAAAGGCCTGCAAAAATGAATTTTGGTACAGGCTATAATTTTAGCGGTTCATTAGGTTATTACTTTGGAAAATATTTGGGTTTATCGCTTACTTATATCCATAATAATACTACAAACGATTTTAATGAAAAAAAAACATATTATGCACTTACTGATAATGATTATTATGGAAATCCTTTAGTTAAAAATGAACTTGAATTTACTTTTTATGCGATATCAAATTCGATTGTTTTACAAAGTATTATACAATACCCCATTAACAAGTATTTAAATCCTTTCATTAAATTGGGAGTATCCCGATCTACTCATGAAATATTTGTCAGTAGAATTCATACTTTTACTTTTAATAATTATAACGATTCTGATGGTAATATAGAAAAATACTATGGTAATTATAGTTTAGGATATATTTTTTCGTTAGGTACAAAATACAATATTAAAAACTTTGCATTTTCATTTGAATGTAGATTTTTATTGGATAAATATTCCCCTCCAAATTGTTTTTCATATAGTTATTTCCATAAATATTCCAATGGAACTTATGACAACAGTGTGCCTATTGATCACGAATTGGTTTTAGAAGATTATAGTAATGGAGGAAATTATAGAAACAACCCTTCAATTCCATATTTAACTGAAACAAGGTATAAATCAACGTTTTCATTTTCTACTTTTAGTATAAATATTGGAATTCAATATACATTAAGGTTTAAGAAAAAATAAAAATAATCCCATTAAGGTACAATGAGCCGTATCTTTAAAGTCGTGTAAATGATATTATATACAAGTTGTTAAGTGTTTTTGTTGTTTTAGTTGGAGTGCCAGATCTTCTCTTTGTTCTTGAATTGCCTGTAATTCAGTATATTTAATTTGAATTTAGCCAGCCCTTAATTTTCCAGTAGTTATTTACATGCTTTTTAGTATTTTTGGAGATTGATGTTGGTTTACAAAACATAAATATTTCCAAAATGACTGTTGAAGAATTTATTCTGAAAATTGAAGGTGAGTTTCCTGATATGGAACCGGGAAAACTAAAGCCAGATTCGATTTTCAGGGAAG
This sequence comes from Bacteroidota bacterium, assembly GCA_037441645.1. GTDB lineage: Bacteria > Bacteroidota > Bacteroidia > Bacteroidales > GWA2-32-17 > GWA2-32-17. The sequence goes on along the minus strand of JBBIRU010000012.1, from coordinate 29,967 downwards.
TGATGAACTGGAATTCGATCAATGCCCTGATCCTGATTGCGCTGGTGGATACCGAATACGATGTGATACTTACCGGCGATGATTTAAGGGCTTCCGCAACCATTAACGATATTTTTAACCTGGTACAATCCAGGACCTCATAATATGGCTATAGTCAATATCGAAAATATAAAACTCACAGGTCTGGCAGCATGTGTGCCGCAGTTTGAGTATGATAACAACGATTACGATTTGATTCCGCCTGCCGAGCGCAGCCTCCTGATTAACACCATTGGTGTGGAGAAGAGAAGGATGGCAGGGGCCAAAATCACAACCTCCGATATGTGCCAGAGGGCGGCCGAAAAATTATTTTCTGAAATACATATCTCACCTTCGGAGATTGATCTTGTGATTTTTGTAAGCCAGTCGCGCGATTATATTTTACCATGCACTGCCATTGTTCTTCAGAATAAAATGGGAATTCCCATGACTTCGCTGGCTTTTGATGTTCCCCTGGGATGTTCGGGTTATGTGTACGGCCTGTATATCATGGGAAGTATGATGATGAAAGGACAATTGAAGAAGGGCCTGTTGCTTGTGGGCGATATCAGCACCATGAGTACTTCGTACCTTGATCCAAGTACATTTCCGCTTTTTGGCGATTCGGGAACAGCCACTATTCTTGAGTATGACACAACTGCCGAACCTGTCTGGTTTAATCTCCAATCCGATGGAGCGGGATGGGAGGCCATCTGTATACCCGAAGGAGGAACCCGTAACTTTCCGAAGGAAGATTCATTTATTTTAAAAGAAGTGATGCCCGGAATTAAACGCAACCGTTTTCAGCTTCACCTGAGCGGGATAGATGTTTTTAATTTTTCATTACGTGAAGTTGCACCCAACATAAAAGCGCTTTTAGCACATATTTCAAAAGAAACAACCGATTTTGAATATTATCTCTTTCACCAGGCCAACAAGCTAATGAACGAGAGCATACGGAAAAAACTGAAACTGGGCCCTGAAAAAGTTCCCTATACCCTTCACAAATATGGAAATACAAGTTCGGCTTCTATACCCTTAACAATGGTTTCGGAAATAAGAAAAGAACTGGAAGAAAGAGAACTTAAGCTTATTCTTTCCGGCTTTGGTGTAGGTCTTTCGTGGGGAAGCGTAGCTATTAAAACAAATAAAATCGTTTGTCCTGAATTGGTTGAATACCCTAACCTGGGCGATAAAACACCACAGTATAAGATTTCCGGTAAATAGTAAAAACATGAAAAACCCCTTTTCTCTGAAAGATAAATGTATCCTGGTAACGGGAGCTTCGTCCGGAATAGGGCAGCGGGTGGCTATTAGGCTTTCTGAAGACGGGGCCAGAGTAATTATTGCAGGAAGAAATACAGAACGGCTTGCCGGAACACTCTCGCAGATGTCTGGCGAAGGACATGCCAGCTTTGTTGCAGATATTACTGACGAAAAAACAGTAAAAGAAGGAGTTGCTTCCCTGGGTATTTTGCATGGTGTAGTTCATTCTGCCGGAGTTACCAGCCACATGCCTGCCCAACTGATAGGAAAGAAACAGATGGATGAGGTTTTTAAAATTAATTTTGAAGCCCCGGTTTTATTAACCCGCTTTTTATTATCTCAGAAAAAACTGGCTGATGGAGCATCTCTCGTTTTTATATCGACCATTGCAACCCTTCATCCATATTACGGAGGCGGTCTTTATACCAGTTCTAAAAAAGCGCTGGAGGGATATTGTACAACATTAGCTCTTGAATTGGCTTCCCGAAAAATAAGAGCAAATTGTATTTCTCCTGCAATGGTTCAAACCCCAATGCTCGAAAAAGTAGCACAAACCCTTTCGCCGGAAACTATGGAAGGGATGAAAGCAGTTCATCCGTTGGGATTTGGAACTGCCGAAGATGTCGCTAACACTATTATTTTTTTCTTATCCGATGCATCTAAGTGGATAACAGGAGCTAATATTTTACTTGGAGGATTTTGACACATTAATAATATGCCCGAATACTCAGTAGTAGTACCCGTTTTTAACAGTCAGGATTCATTGGAAGAATTATTCCAAAGAACCGACAAGGTATTTGCAGATCTTAAAAAAGATTTTGAAATTATTTTTGTGGAAGATGGGGGACACGATAATAGCTGGGAGGTAATAAAAAGAATTAAAGCTGCAAACCCTGGAAAAGTAAAAGGAATTAAACTTTCCAGAAATTTTGGCCAGCATAATGCCGTGTTGTGTGGTTTTGCTCATGTACAGGGAAAATATATTATCACCATTGATGACGACTTACAGATTTTGCCGGAAGATATAAAAAAGCTCATTAATTGTTACAACGAGCAGCAACCCGATCTGGTGTATGGCTATTTTAAAAAGAAAAATCATTCAACTATCAGAAACTTCGGTAGTAAAGTTATTAAAAAATCATCAAAAGTAATTTACAAAACTCCGGGCGAGGGTTCGTCTTTCCGCCTTATTAAAAGAGAAATTACAGATAGTATGGTTCAGCATAGCCCGGAATTTGTGTACATAGATGATTTGTTGTTATGGTATACAACCTCCATCGGTTTTGTAGAAGTTGAACATAAAAAACGAATGTATAACACAACTCAGTATACAACTTTCAATTTGTTTAAATTAGCCTTTAGATTGCTTGTTGTAAGCACAGATATTCCGTTAAAATTGATGGTTTATGGTGGTTTTGTATCTTCCATTCTTACTTTTTTGTTTGGAGTATATTATATCTTCAGAAAAATATTTTATAAAGTGCCTCCTGGTTATACCTCAATAATTGTTACCATTCTTTTTTCTACCAGTATTATCATTTTAAGTTTAGGTATTATCGGGCAATACCTTCACAAGGTATACAAGATGCAGAATAAACGTCCGGCTTACCTTGTAAAAGAAAAAATTTAAGATGAAGTGGAATCGTTATGGCATAACACTTAGTCGTATAACCATCGAAGATATTGAACTGGTAAGGAACTGGCGCAATAACCCGGTAGTGAGCAAAAATATGATTTACCGTGATTATATAACTCCCGAACAACAAGTAAAATGGTTTCATTCTATTAATAATAATCAGAATTCATATTACCTGATTATTTATAAAAATGAAAAAATCGGATTGATTAACAATAAGAACATTGAAACCAGAGACAGTTCATCTGAAGCAGGAATTTTTATCTGGAACGATACCTATGATTTTGCCCCTTTACTGGCATCGGTGTTGTTGTGCGAGATTGGTTTTTATATTATGAAGGGGGGCGACTCATATGCTAAAGTTCTGAAAAAGAATACCCGCGCCATTGAATATAATACAATTATCGGCTACGATGTTATTGAGAATAAACCGAAGAGCAGGCAGATAAAAATGAAACTTACCAAAGAAAATTTTAGAACGCGGACTGAAAAACTCAGGAAAACCATCATGATAAATACAAATTCCAATGGCGAGCTGACACTTGAACTGGAGAAGCACGACTATGAGTCGGGACTTGCACAGATGATGGAAAATTTATATGTTTTTCCGGTTATGAATGAAGATCCTACAGTGACTTGTGTTGAGCGTAGCGGGAGTAAAATTTATGCAGGCAAATTAATTATTTAACTATGATTTATAAATACGTTCCAAAACCCTTAAAAAAACATTATAAAAAACTTTTCTGGAGAGTGTTCTATAATTATATAGGAACAATCGGAATATTAAGAAAAGCCAGGTTTTTAAATCATGGCATAGTTGAAAACGATGAAGAAATTGAATTCAGCGAATATAATCCATTATTATTCAGAAAACTTTCGCAAAACTTATATTTACATTTAATGAGAGAAGCAACAATAGATGGTAAAAACTATCTTGAGATTGGTTGCGGAAGAGGCGCCGGCCTGGAGTTGTTAATAAGTCGCTATAAACCGGTAAAAGCTGTAGGTGTTGATATTTCTGATGCAAACATCAGGTATGGAAAAAGGCTTAACAAGGGAAACGGAGTGGAATTTATTCGTGGCGATGCAGAAAAACAGATTTTTCCCGATAAAAGTTTTGATGTTGTACTTAACCTGGAATCATCACATTGTTATGCCTCTAAGGTGAATTTTTATAAAAATGTAAAGGCCATTCTTAAGGATGATGGAACCTTTTTATATTCAGATTTATTCTGGTATGACCATCTGACAGAACAAATGGAAAAACAATTTGATGAAACAGGTTTTTATATAGAAAAAAAGGAAGATATTACTACACCTATTATGCGATCGATTGAATTACAGGCGGAAATAAGGAAGTATTATGTGAAAGGTAAAATATCTCCCAATAAAAAACTAAGCGATATGGTTGCTCTTCCCGGAACACCTTTATACGAGGGACTAAAAAACGGAACGATAAAATATTTGTTCTATGTTTTAAAGAAGAGAAAATAATTTTAACAAATGATGAAACTTCTCCTGATTAACCCCAATAACGCTTTTCAGAAATATCCTCCTTTAAGCCTGGCAATATTAGCTTCACTTACTCCACCTGATTGGGAAGTTGAAATATTAGATTTTAATTTTGTTCCGTTTGAAGTAAAAAAGGCCGACCTGGTAGGAATAACCTCTTTTACCTGTACTGCCAATGCTGCATACGAAATAGCTGCAAAATACAGGAGTAATAACATGAAAGTTGTTATGGGTGGTATTCATGCATCTGTTTTACCCGACGAAGCATTAAATTATGTCGACAGTGTTGTGTTAGGTGAAGCAGAAGGGATATGGAATAAGGTGATAGATGACTTTGTAAAAGGAGAGTTAAAGAAAACGTATAAAGCGGAATTACTTCCGTTTGAGAATTGGCCTATTCCACGCCACGATTTATTTCATCCGTATTACCGGATGGGAGTTATTCAAACATCCAGGGGATGTCCGTTTAATTGTGATTTTTGTTCGGTATCCCTGTTTAATGGAAATCAATACAGGCTCCGGCCAATCGATGAAGTTATAGCAGAATTAAAGACAATTAAAGAAGACAAAGTATTTATAATTGATGACAATATTTTAGGGGTTGGAAAGAAAAATGAAGAAAGAGCGCTTGAATTGTTTAAGAGAATGAAAAATGAGAATATAAACAAAACCTGGTTCTCTTATGCTTCTATCAATTTTGCAGATAAGCCTGAAATTTTAAAAGCAGCTGCTGATTGTGGCTGTACAATGATTTTTATAGGTTTTGAAGCAGAAGATGATCTGCAGTTGAAAGAAATGAATAAAAATTTAAATATTAAATCAGGATCTCATCTTTATCATCAGGCCGTAAAAAGGATTAATAAATACAAAATTGCTGTTATGGGCGGTTTTATTATAGGCCTCGATTCAGACACAAAAGAAACCATCAGCAACCGGTTAAAATTCATGTTAAAGCACAGAATTAATACATTAGCCGTTGCTTTTTTAACACCTTTACCAGGGACGAAATGTTATAAAAATTTTGAAGATGAAAAGAGGTTAATAAATAATAACTATCCTAAGGACTGGTCAAAATATAATTTCCTGAATGTTGTTTATAAGCCCAGAAACTTTACACCGTTAGAGTTATCCCAGGAATACTTTAAAATTATTGTTACTATTTATAAAAGAAAGAATATTATGATGCGAACTCTTGTTACTTTTTTACAAACAAGAAGTTACAGGATAGCAAAAAATGTATATAGAAACAATTGGCGAACATACAATAATTATAAAAGAACTTATGGAAAATATCAGGATGTCAGGAGGTAAAGGAATTATAATTTTTTGTTTTTTCTTACAGAAACTTTCCACAATAAAGCAAAAATTCTATGATTATTCCGGACAATTTTAAGCTGCCAGTTTTTAGGCAGAGACATCGCTTTTTTACTTAACCATTCTATAACATAATACAGGATCATTCCGGGAATAGTCGAAAACCGGGACCATAACCCCGGAGTTTTATTTAATCTTTCATATGAATATTTATCAAGATATTCACCTGCTACACGCTCAGCTTTTTTAATGGAATATTTTGTAAGTTTCGTTTTCCAGGCTCCAATTTTTTTAGTGTTTACGGGTTCTAAAATACTTGTATGATTAGTGTATAAATAATTATCGGAAGTGAATACTACTTTTGCAAAGTCGTCGGTTTTTCGTTCCAGGTATTTCAACATTTCCGGGGCAAAAGGAATTTCTAGAAAGCGGCACATTTCAGTTAAGTGTTTTTCAGGTTCCTTCACTAAATCTTCATAGCGGATGGTGTAAAATCTTTCAGGATAATACTGTTGAAAACGCTCAACTGACATAATTGACTTTTTCCAGTACATGGTGTCATAGGTTATGGAAGGAGCTGTAAAACGTGAATTGAAAAGTGAAATGTGATTGTCGCGTGGATCTCTTATTAAATGTATAAATTTTGCATTAGGAAAAATCGGAAAAATTCCTTCAAAAATTTGTGTGTAAAATGGATTTTTATCGCCTAAAAGCTGGATTTCTTTTTTCTCATAAATACTGTTAAAATTATTTGCAACGATTTTAAAGACTATAACAATGTTTAATATATTTACATTTTCTGATAATTCTTCTTCAATTTTTTTAATGTTAAATTTCTCCGGGCTAAAAAGCCAGAGATTACTGAGATCACGTATAAAATTGTTTATTTCTGTTTTGCTCCACGCTTTAATCTTATGATAATGAAACCATAATTGACCAATATACATGCACTCCGAAGGAATCTGAACATTTGGATGAGCATCAAAAAATAATTGAAGTAAAGTAGTTCCGGAACGGGGGCGTCCGATAATAAAAAAGAAAGGTAAGGACTCGATTTTTTTTATTTCCGAATGACTCATATACTGCTTTGTCTGTTTCTATAATTTTTTATTACCATAAAATTTCCACCAGAACAAAAATGGAATATGAGATTTAAGAGCAATTTTAAGTTGCCATTTTTTTGGTAAATGTATCATCTGGTGTCGCTCCCATTCAATAAAATGATATAAAAAAAGTCCGGGCAAGGTAGAAAAACGTGACCACCATCCGGGTGAATGATACTGTTTTTTGTATCCGAACTTTTCTAACCAGTGGCCTGCTATTCTTTCTGCTTTTTTTATTTTTCCGGGCCTGAGCCTGGTTTTCCATTGCCCGATTTTATCCGTACTTACTTTTTCACAAACACTTAAATGATATCGTTGCTTGTAAACATCATTTACAAAGGCAACTTTTGTCAGATTTTCTTTTTTGTCAAGATAATTGAGCATTTCCGGGGAAAATGGTATGTGGAGAAAATCACAAATCTCTTTTAAATATTTTTCGGGATCAGAAACAAGGTCTTCGTACCTGAGGGTATAAATTTGATTTGGAAATTGTTTTGAATATAAATCGAGAGTTTTAACTGAGTGAACCCACCGTTTGGTGTTGTAAGTAATAGAGGGAGAGACAAATCTTGTGTTAAAAAGAGAAATGTGAGTATCGCGTGGATCTCTTACCAAGTGGATAAATTTTGAATTTTCTATGGTTCGGAAAATACTTCCAAATACCTGGGAGTAGAAAGGATTTTTATCGCCAAAAATCAAAATTTCTTCTTTCTCGTAAACGGTGTTATAGTTTTTGGCAATAATCTTACAGGCAGTACTGAAATTTAAACTTTCGGCAAGATCATTCAAATCCTTTTTAATTTGTGGAAGATTAAATTTATCGTATGTAAATAGCCATGTTTTGCAAAAATCCTGTAAAAATCGGTCTATTATTACATTATCCCATTTTTTAATACCGGAATAATGAATAAATAACTGGCCGATATGCATACATTCCGAGGGAATCTGAACATTTGGGTGGGCATCAAAAAAAAGCTGAAGAAGAGTAGTGCCGGTTCTGGGTCTTCCAATGATAAAGAAAAAGGGGAGATTTTTAATTTTTCCGGTTTCCAATTTTTGTGAGTTTTTTTATAAAACCAAAATCATCAGGACTGAAACTGAAAATCTCCAACAAAGATATTTTCATTTTGTAAGAAAACACAATTAAAGTTGCGATTGCTCCAGTGGTATAACTTATGTTGGATGCCCATGCTGCGCCAATACTTCCATGCAGGGGAATCAGATAAAGGTTAAGAAGGATATTTATAATTAGAGTTGGAACGAAAATTTTAATAATAATACTAGGTTTCCACAGGAACTGCATTAAACCACTTAATGTTCTGAAAATTATAAAAAAGAAAACCCCGGGAAGTATGTTTCTGAAAATGATAGCACTTTCTTTATATTCGTTCCCGAAAATAAATGTAATAATAAACGGTGCAAGAAAAAACATTATTACAGTCGTAATCATACCTAGTATCAACGAAAATCTAAGTAGACCTGCTATTTCATATTTTAAAAGAACAGGATTGGCTGCGTTAGAAGTTTTTTTTCTAACAATTAACCCTAGAGTATCCGGAATTAACCATAAAGCCAGTGTAAATGCTGTTCCTAAAGCATAAACTCCGACATCGTAGTTGGTTGCATATTTATATAACAAGATAATATCAAACCTGTAATTCAATTGCATAATAAAAAAAGCCAGAGCAGTAATAAAACCAAATGAGGATAACTCTTTAATTATTTGCTTATTGTATTCGAATTTAATGTTAAAATGCTTTATTAAAAGGAAAAAGCTAAGAACAGCAACAAGTAAACTCGAAAAGAAATAAGTAATAATGGCTCCGTTAATAGTTAATGTGCTAGAATAAATAAAAAGGAAAAGGATAAATAAATTGAGCAGATCAGGAAGAAGTTTAAATAAACTTGAAAAATTGAATTTGGTCTTGCCAAAAAATACAGTTATAGAATAAACAATAAATAATCGGAGAGGAATGGTAGCAAGAATGAAAAAATGTGTTAAAGGAGTCATATCGGCATGTTGCATAATTGCAAAATTTACCATGCAAATGAGAATAGCCATAAAACTGCTGAAAATCCAGATAAAAAAAAGCGACGAAACTATTTCATTATCAGAGTATCTGCTTTTAGCAAAGTGAGATATTGCTGTTTTTCTTGATCCAAGCATGGTTAAACGAATTAACATGCTTGGTATTATATAAATTGAAATAAGTCGTCCGATTTGTGTTGGCCCGAGTATTCTGACTAGTATGATTCCAGAAACTGCAATTAACACTAAAGCAAAAACACTGCTTATCAGTACTTTAATAATGCCTCTTGAGAGTTTCTTCTGCATCAGTTTTTCCTGAAATAATGGTTCCAGATTTTGCCAAGAAAAGCTCCTCCGGATAATTTAAGATACATTTCAAATGGCATCCATCGGAGAAAGTGCGAAGATAAGAGAGTAAAATAATATAGCAAGTATCCAGAAAACGAGAATATCATAAAAGCAAAAAGATTGATTTTTGTACAGGATTTATATCCCGACTGTTCTTCATATTTTCCGGATATTTTATCTAAAATCCGAAGCTGCCGTATCGATAAATGATTTTTCCAGGAACCAATTTTATCTCTGGTTACCGGATTTTTAATGCTTTTATGTATTCCATAAAGTGAATCATCTGAAAATGATTTCCTTAAAGTTTCAGTATGATAAAATTCCAGCATCTGGGAATGGTAAGGTATGTTTAAAAAAGAACATATCTCGGCCAGTTTTTTTTCAGGTTCGGAAACAAGGTCTTCGTATCGGATAATAATATGGTTTTGACTATTGCTTTCTGATATTCTGATAAAACTTTGAAAAGCTGTAACCCACCGTTTAGCAGAAACTACAATATTGGGTATTTCAATTCCTGCATTTTTGAGAGATACAAACTGGTCCCTGTAATCGCGATTGATATAGATATATTTACATGGAATGCCGAAAATCTGATGAAGATATTTCAGGTTAAGCGAATAGGAAGGGTTTTTATCGCCTACATATAGTAAATCCGGTTTTGAAAGGGCCAAAGGAGTACTTAAAAGCACTTGTTTGCAGATTTCCTGGTAAGTCAGCTCCGGATTGAGGCTAAAATGTTTTGTTCTAAAATTCTCTATATCAGGCTTTAAGTTTTCAAACAACCAGGTTTTTTTAAGGTCTTTAATAAATCTTTCAATAACTTCCGGACTCCAGTTTTTAACATCTTTATATCTTTTTGAAAGCTGTAAGATGAAAGTACATTCATTGGGAATGGAAATATTGGGATGCATATCGAGCATAGACCTGAGCAGGGTGGTTCCTGAACGGGATCGTCCGATAATGAAAAAAATGGCAGGACTATTAATTTTAGCCGGGGTGGAATTCATTTTACAAAAAAAACATAAAATTAGTTTTATTCCCGAAATAGTGATTTTTTTCAGTGTTCTGTTCCAAATGAATAGGGGGCTGGTACGTTTTTTAAAATATTTTCTTTAAAAAAATAGAATTTAAATTTTTCTTTTTAAATACTTTTTTATATTTGCAATGTGAATAAATCTAAACTCACAAACTTATGAAGAGAATATTTACTTTATTTGGATTATTTTTCCTGGCAGGAATGTTCTTTGCATCAGCTCAAACAGTCCCTAACGGAGGTTTTGAAACCTGGACAAATGTCAACATTACTTCCAGCTGGAAAAGTAATAATAAAACGAACCTTACTCCCAATCTGAACTACATCCGCCAGTCAACAGATAAACACAGCGGAACTTATGCCGTAGAAATAATTTCTTCTGCGGGTGATTGGTCCGGTTCAACCGGTAATATTTCCGGGTTACTGACCTTAGGAAATGTTGATATCAATACACAGACCGTAACCGGTGGAATTCCGATTTCAACCAAACCTCTTGATCTGCATGGATTTTATAAATATACTGCCGGAAACGGGGCAGAAAATATGAGAGTTACTTTAACTATAACCAAATGGACAGGTACTTCGCGTATTACCTTATTTAATGGTTCATTTAATTCTCCGGCCGGGCAAACTGTAACGACCTATACACAATTTACAATTCCTATCACTTACAGTCCTCCGACAATTATTCCTGACAGTTTCAACGTTGTTATTAAATCGTCAGCTGTAAATCCTGTTATTGGAACCAGATTATTGATTGATGACCTAGCCTTTACTCCATCGACTGTTGGTGTTGAAGAAGAAGCTGTATTTGCGCCGTCAATGTGGCCAAATCCTGCCAACGAAAATGTATTCCTCAATCTGAACGGAGAAGAATACGATATTACAGTTTCAAATATGATAGGACAAAACGTTCTTTCTTCTAAAACAAATAAGGAAGTTGTTTCCATTGAAACAAACCAGTTACCTGTTGGAATTTATTATGTAAATGCTGAAAATAAAGCACATCGATATACAATGAAACTTTTAATCAACAGGTAAAAAGATTTATTTATTAAAGGCTGTCTCAAAAGGGCAGCCTTTATTTTTTGTAATAATCCATTATGGTTTGAATGATATAAAAAACCTGCTCCTCTGTAATTTCGAAAAAAAGCGGTAACCTGACCAGTTTATTGCTGAAATGTACAGATTCAGGAAGTTCGTTAGCCTGTTTGACAGAGTTTATAAATGGAGATAAATGCAGGGGCAGATAATGAAAAACCGCGTGAATATTCTTTTCTGAAAGATAATGTATAAGGCTGTTTCTCGTTTTAAGCGAATCTGTTAAGACATAAAAAAGATGCCCGTTATTGGTTGCATAACCAGGAATAAACGGTAACTTAATGTATCCTTCTTTTTCCAATGACTTTAAGCCGGAATAATAAAGTTCCCATATTTTTATTCTCTTTTCCTGGATTCGGTTTAACGATTCAAGCTGAGCATATAAAAAAGCAGCGGTAATTTCGGAAGGTAAAAAAGAAGAGCCTGAATCAATCCAGTTGTATTTCCCCACTTCTCCTCTTGAAAAGGCGGCCCGGTTGGTCCCTTTTTCCCAGATAATTTCAGAACGTTTAAAATCATCTTGTTTGTTAATGGTTAACATTCCGCCTTCTCCGGCGATAATATTTTTTGTTTCGTGAAAAGAAAATGTTCCGAAATTACCCAGCGATCCCAACGGTTTCCCTTTCCAGTAACTGTCGATGGAATGAGCACAATCTTCAATCAGAATCAGGTTATGTTTTTGGGTTAATGCAATGATTTTTTCCATATCACAGGCAATCCCCCCATAATGAACAATTACAATAACTTTTGTATTAGGTGTTATAAGTTTTTCGACAGATTCGGGAGAAATGTGAGGGGAATTCCGGGTTGAATCGGCAAACCTGAGAGTCGCACCCCGAAGGACAAATGCATTGGCTGTTGAAACAAAGGAATAAGAAGGTACAATCACTTCGTCGCCGGGTTTTATGTCAGAAAGAAGAGCGGACATCTCAAGAGCATCCGTACAACTGGATGTCAGTAGGCATTTGCCATAACCATAATTCTTTTCAAAAAAAGAATGGCATTTACCTGTAAAAATACCATTGCCCGATATTTTGCCGCTGTTAAGTGCTTCGGTAATATATTTTAATTCATTACCGCTAAAGAATGGCTTGTTAAATGGAATAAAATTCATAAAAGTCGGGATAGACAAAAATAATTATCATTCTTAAATTAAAACTTTCTATTTCGACTTATAATTTACATATTTTAAAGTAACCGTTTCTTTATTGTCAGAAGTCATAGTTATTAGTATTATTCCGGAAAAATCCTGTATGGGCAGATTATAATACTTATTTATGGAATTAATGTGTTTGTTGAAAATCGTTCTTCCGGCTTCATCTGAAATTTTAATATCGACATTTGACAAATTCTTACTTCCGGCATAAATACTTAGTATTCCATTGTTTGCCGACAAGGTTGGTTCATTCGTTTTATACTGTTCAATGGCAGAAGCATCTTCAACGGTAATATAATTATTCATAACCAGAGAATCGGATGGGCATAAACCGTTCGAGGCAATTAAAGTAACATTGTAGTTGCCAGCTAAAGTATAAATATGGTAAGGATCCTGGTCGGTTGAATATGATCCGTCGCCAAAGTTCCATGAAAATGTGGTTGCATTCTGGGAAGTATTGGTAAAAAGTACAACAGCATTGGGAAGCTGAACCGTTGTATTTCCGCACGAAAAACCAGCTACCGGCCTGGCATTAACTGTTACATATCCTGGCATCAGTAAAGTATCGTTTCCATAGCTCCCGAAGGCAATTAATGTTACGTCGTAAGTTCCGGCAGTATTATATATAACAGTTGGATTCAGTTGATAGGTTACATTCAGATTGCTGCCTGTCAGTATCCATTTGCAGGAATCGGCATGAAGGCTGGTATTTGTAAAGCTAATTATATCTCCGGTGCAAATGGTTTGATTTGTTGATGTGAAATTTGCCGTAATATCAGGAACAAATGACCATCTCATGGCATCAAATGCTATCATTTCATTATCAATGCCGGTTGAATCACCCAGGTAAACATAATCGCCCTGTCCCGCATGAAACGGAAAAACTCCAAGTTCAACCCACTGGCCGGGATAATTTCCCTGGTTTAAAAGAATCAGTGAATCACCTCCGTTAAAATGTACATGATATCTTGCTCCGGTTGTGTTTGCCCCGTTTGAAGGAATATAAACTTCAACCTTATAGTTTCCAGCCTGGAGAAGATTCGGCCCCCATGTTACATAACAGATGTCAGATAAGGAAGCCATGGTATAAGTCCACCAGGTGTGTCCGTGATACCCGACATTGTAATCGTGAAAGTAACGCATATGTGAACCGTTTGTAACATTACTCATGTAAAATCCATGACCGTAATCAATATTATCTATGATTGTGTCGTTGTAGACAGGTTGTGAAGTTTCAGCCTTTACTGTCCAGGCAACACCCCCGTTAGCGCCGCTGGCATCCAGGTTTTGGTATCCGTTGTTATATCCCGGCCAGTCGTAATAAGAATCATATCCGGTATAATTCGGATACCCGGGATTGTTTTTATTTCCGTAAGGATCGTTGAAAATAAGGGTGTGCTGCCCCACAACATAACCTGTAGCGAGAGTCAGGTGTCCTGATGTAGTCAGGTAATTGCAAATAGGGTGTACATATCCGCCATCGATTTCAGAGGTTGTATTATTATAAGTGCATGATGTTGTCCATAACTGGTTGGAAGCCATATAATGATTTTCAATATAAATTTTCATCCTCGAATTGGGCGAATAGGAACCCGTCCACAGGTAACCATAACCGCCATAGGCTGTAGTTCCGTATGCATCGGCAGTTTCGCTGTAATAAATTTCGTTAAACCTGTACCTGTCGGCAACATAAGAACCATATTCATTTACATGCGGATCCCATGATTGGCCGTGATCAACCGTTACCGGCCAGGGCGGAAGGCGGTTGTAATAGGCAAATGCCATTACGGAAGTGGTAGGCGCGCAGGAGCCCCAGCCCGCATGCCACGAAGGAGTATCGTAAACCTGGTTTACATAAGGGACTGTTCCGGGAACTTTAACAATTGCCTTTGTTAAGCTTTTAACAGAGTAAAATGTTACAGGCAGTTTATTTTCCGATTTATAGATTAATTGCGGATGAGGTACATTATTAAGCGCTTTTTGCAGGTTTATTTTGTAAATTTCTCTGGTTCCCTGGACAGTGTAAAATAACTCGTTACTATATGTTGCAGCAAACATGGCTCCTGCCTGGAGGTCTAAGGGGCGTATCGTAATTTTTCCGTCAGCATGAATTTTCGAAAATGAAACTGACGAAACACCGTTTTCATCAAATCCTGTAAAAAGAAATTCCGAATCTGAAATCCACCTGACATGGCCTCCCCTGGCTACCTTTTTAGTATTACCACTAATGGTGTTATATATAAAAAGATCACCTCCCAGGTTATTGAAGACCAGGAATTCATCATCCGGCGAAAATGAAGGATAAACATATCCTGCCTGTTCATCGGTTATTTGCAGGATTTTGCCGGTTTTAATATCTTTCATAAATAGTTGGTCATTATTGTTATTAAAAACTAAAAATTTTCCGTTCCCCGAAAGGGCAGGATAATTAGTATAACCTTCGGTTGCGGAAGATTTCAAACCGGTACTGTTTTTTAAAATGAAATTTCCTGTAATGCAGTATCCTGTATTGTTCTGATTATCAGCAACCGGTTGACTGCATAAATCAACAAAATCTCCCAGTATTTCAGTTTTACCCGATGAAATTATTAGCCGGAAAGGTGCTTGTTGTCTATTGTTATTGATGTATTTAAAAAGAACAGTCTTTCCGTCGGGCGACAACTTCATATATCTTCCGCAGCCGGGGGCTGAGAGCAGAACAGAAAGGGTATCTTCTTTTAAAAGATAAATTGACGAAGCGTAATTATCTGTCATTACAAGCCCGTTAGCCGTTGGCAGAAGATTGGTGAAATAGGTTTGGTCTTCATTATAATATGCATCATGGGGTCGTTCCTGCGAATAGGAATTCACCAGTATCATAATGAACAAAGTGAGAGTTGAAAAGAAGTATTTCATAGAAATCGAATTTTAACCAAATTTAAAAAATATTGTAAAACCGGAAAAAGAAATTTATTTTTTCTCAATCATTTTGTGAGATGTTACAAAAGAGCTTTTGTCCATTCCCTGCATCATAACCACAATCTGTCTTACTTCCTGTTCGCTCATGTTTTCGTTGCTCTGACACGATGTTGTATCGGTGGTGAGTCCGTGTTTGCATATAAATGCAAGCATCAGTTTCATTTTTTCCTTCTCGTAAAGAGGGAAATAAAACTGTACCTTCTCAACCACTTCGATGTAATCGGAACTCCTTAATTTCACAAATACTTTATTTCTTCCCGAATCGAAAGAAATATGTGCATCTTTATTTACCGACCAGATACATTGTGCCAGGATGGTTAAATTATCCCTTGAAGTAAAACTGAATTCTCTTTCTTTAATATCAGGACTAACTAGGTCGGGAACGGACAGATTGTATTTTAATAATATTTTCTGAAGCAGGAGCAGGGCGGTTTCCCTTTCATTATTTTCGCCCCGTTCGGCAAGTATGGCCAGCTTTTTAAGAGTTTCCTTAATGCGGTCCATGTCGGGAGTAGGTGATTGGGAAGCCATGTAAATATATTTGATTCAAATATACGAAATAATAAAAACGGTAAATCATAGGAGGCTATCATGGAAAATCAAAATCGGGTTATTGTTAACAAGTCGGATAGAATTTTATAAATTGCACGTAATTAACAGAACCCCTATGAGACATTTTAAGATGAGAATATTTCTAACTATATCTCTTTGTCTTTCAAATTCTTTTATATTTTCTCAAATGGATGAAAATATGTATTATAGTATACATTCAAATGCAGTTCCTCCTAAAAAAGAAGGTACCATGGAAGATTTTAATAAAGCCATTGAAAAAAATCCTAAAGACGAAGTTGCCTATATCAGCCGGGGGAATCTGAAATTTCAGCTTCAGGATTACCGGGGCGCTATTCAGGATTATACTATGTATGTTGAATTAAAGTCCGGAGAATCAGATGGCTATTTTAACCGGGGTATAGCAAAAGAAAACATAAAAGATCATACAGGTGCTATCACAGACCTTGACAAATCCATTGAAATTAATTCTACTAACCCGAATTCATATTTCAATCGTGCCATCGTAAAAGGTAATCTTAATGATTTGAATGGAGCGGTACTGGATTATGACAAGGCCATTGAACTGAATCCTAAGTTTTCGGATGCTTTTATAAACCGTGGATTAGTAAAAATCAGGCTCGCTGATTTTATTGGAGCTTATAAAGATGCAGACAAAGCAGTTGAATTAAATCCCAAAAGCTCTTATGCTTATTTTAATCGCGGAATAGTAAAATATTATTTAAATAACAAAGAAGGTTGTTGTCTCGATTTAAGTAAAGCAGGCGAACTGGGTTACTCAAAAGCATATGATGTTATAAAGAAATACTGTAATTAGTAGTAACTGTCAGAACTTAATGCAGTAATTCTATAATTCAGTTTAACATATTATTTCAGAATTATTTTTAATTTTACTCAAAATAAAACTATAAAGCTATGAAAACGACAATTCTTTTTTCTTTAATGATTCTCTTTTTATATTCCTGTACTTCCAATGGCGATAAAAATGTTGCCCTGGGAAAAGAAAAATATAGCAAAGGCGATCTGCAAGGTGCTATTAAAGAATACGACCAGGCCATTAAAGACAATCCCGAAAATGTAGATGCATACTATGAAAGAGGTATTGCAAAAGACGATATGGGCGACTATAAAGGCGCCATAGCCGATTATTCCAAAGCCATTGAGTTAGATCCGAAACTGGTTGAGGCATACAATAACCGGGGATTTGCAAAAAGCTCGCTGGACGACATGGAAGGCGCTATTGCCGATTACAATAAAGCCATAGAAGTAAATCCTTCTTTTGCTACTGCCTATAACAACAGGGGACTTGCTAAAGACAACATGGGAGATACCCTGGGAGCTATGGCTGATTACACAAAAGCTATAAATATCGATCCTAAATATGCCCTGCCATATTATAACCGTGGAAGTTTAAAAGACGACATGGGAGATGTTGAAGGCGCCATAGCCGATTATGATAAATCCATTGAACTGGATCCGAAAAATGCCGAATCGTATAATAATCGTGGATTTGCCAGGAGCGAGCTGGAAGATTATAAAGGCGCCATTGAAGATTATAACATAGCCATTAAATTAAATCCTTCTTCATATCAGTCATATAATAATCGCGGGTTATCTTTCGATTACCTGGAAGATTACCAGAGCGCCATTGATGATTATAACAAAGCCCTTGAAATTAAACCCGATTATGCACTGGCCTTTGCCAACAGGGGAAATGCCAAGTATTATATGAACGATACCGAAGGTGCCTGTGCCGACTGGTCCAAAGCAAACGAGTTGGGGTATACCGATGTGGAAGAATACATTCAGAAGTATTGTAAATAATTTTTTTTAAGTGAAAAGCTGTCAGAAACGACAGCTTTTTTTATAAAACAATTTCTTGAACCTTAATCCTTGGCGTCAGTCTGAGCGGAGTCGGAGACTGCCAGGTTAAAGCACATTTAGACGATACTCAATGTGACATATTTCAAGTATTTATCCAGGCATTATGAACATTGTTAAATCAATTATTTCATATAGTTCAAAACGATCAAATTAAAATAAATTCAATGAACTCAAGGTTTTGGCCTGCGAAAATATTTATAAAGATTTAATTTTACTTATCTATAAATACTCTTTCTTTTTTTAAAGGAATAAAGTATTTTAGATTTAAAGAATGAGTTCTTACTTCAGGAATTGTTCTTTTCGAGATAATAGTATAACCGTATGTAATAGAAACCCTACCGAATGTAGTACCTATTTCGGTCTTAATGCCGAAAGCCATATCATAATTTTTCATATATAATGAGGGATATATGCCTAAATCTAAAAGATAATGTATATCCAATAGATATAATCTCAAAGCATTAATATTTTTGCTTATTCCCTTTTCAAAAGAAAATCCTATAAAGTAATTTGCATTTATTAGTCCATTTTCAAAGTAACTTCCATATCCATATCCTAATTCAATGGAATTATATGTGCTATTATTGAAAGCAAGTAGTATGCTTTTACAATCATATTCATAAGTATTATTCAAATCTTTAGTCAGAACTTTTTTTGTTTTTTGTTTTTCTCTGTTGTTATTTTTAAGTTCGTTGTAAAATTTATATCTTTCAATTAAAATAAGTTTGTATTCAAATTTATCTGAAGTATCAACTAACTGAAGGGCTTTATTTATATAATTTTCAATTTTATTTAATAGAAATGAATTTTTACGTAATTCATCATTATAAAAAAGGTGTTGAATTTCATTTGTAAGAATATATGAACTTGAATAGTAAAGACCTGGATTTAAAGAGTCTAATTTTATAGCATCATCACAAAATTCAATAGCTTTTAAATAATCTCTTTCAAAGACCATAGAATCTGCTTTTAATATTAATTTCTGAACTTCACTTAATTTATTAGCATCTCTTGGCACATAATAGTCTCTAATATTAAAATCATTAATATCATTTTCTAAATTGATGTTTACTTGATAAGAGCCATATAAACTGTGTCCTTTATATTTATTATTCTTGAATTCCCTATGAAGTTTATTTGTTTCGTCATCAAAAAATAATTCATCTTTAACAAAAGGTGAAACTTCTTTGCCTTTTTTATTTATCAATCCGTACATTGAGTCTTTCACTACTATAGCAATGGAATCATTAAAGTAATATGCATACTTATAAATAGGCTGAATTACTACTGTTTTTTTTATCTTTATATCCCCAAAAATTCGTAGACGAATTTGTAAAAGGAACTAATTCCTGACAAATAACTTTAAAAGAGATGGTGTTAAAAGAAATTAGTATCGAAATATATAAATATAATTTCATAACAATAAATAAAAGAAAGGAGTAAGTGTAATAAATATCTTTCTAAATGGAAAAATTGCTTCAGATTCATCAGCAAATCATTGAAGTTAACAACAAAAAAATTGGCTGAAATAGGATTTAAAAAGGCAGAGGAAGGAATTTTGAAGATCAAACTTTATTAAAAAAGAGACAAGCTTTTCAACTTGTCTCTTCTGCGTAGCGGGGGCTGGGTTCGAACCAACGACCTCCGGGTTATGAGCCCGACGAGCTACCACTGCTCTACCCCGCAATGTGGGTGCAAAGGTAATGGTTGCATTTTTAATTACAAAATAAAATATCAATTTCCCGAAAGTTTATGAAACAAATCGTAAAGAACAATTCCCGCTGTTACAGAAATATTAAAAGAATGTTTGGTGCCAAATTGTGGAATCTCAATACAATAATCAGAAACATCTATTATTTTCTGTAATACACCATTCACTTCATTCCCAAATACCAATGCATATTTTAACTCTTTATTCGTTTTAAAATCTGATAAGTTTATACTGCCTTCAACCTGTTCTACCGATACAATAATATAACCTTCTTTCTTCAACTCTTCAATAGCAGAAACAGTGCTGCCGAAATATTTCCATGCGACTGATTCTGTAGAACCCAGTGCTGTTTTTTGTATCTCCCTGCTGGGAGGTGTTGCCGAAATTCCACATAAACAAATTCTCTCAATCCGAAACGCATCAGATGTACGAAACACAGAACCAATATTATGCTGACTTCTTATATTATCGAGCACCACAACCAATGGAGTTTTTTCCGCATTTCTGAATTCATCAACAGAAATTCGACCCAGGTTATCCATTGAAATTTTTTTCATTTTTTTACTGAATTAAATTACAAAAGTAGTTTTTCATTTCATCGGAATTGCTAATTTTGGCATCAAATCGAATTTACATTATGAATTTACACGAATATCAGGGAAAAAGTATTTTACGCGGTTACGGAGTGACTGTACCCGAGGGAATGGTTGCTGTAACAGTAGAAGCTGCTGTTAATGCAGCTAAAAAAATAAAAGAATTAACAGGCAATGAAACTTTTGCTGTAAAAGCTCAGATTCATGCCGGGGGCCGCGGAAAAGGCGGTGGAGTTAAAATTGCCAAAAGTTTTGATGAGGTGGCTGAACATGCTAAAGCAATTTTAGGAATGACATTGGTTACAGCTCAAACCGGACCTGCAGGAAAACATGTTGGTAAAGTTTTGGTTGAGCAAGGAATTTATTATCCGGGTCCAAGTCCGGTTAAGGAATTTTACATGAGTGTTTTACTAAATCGTGTAACCAGTCGTAACATTATTATGTATTCAACCGAAGGCGGTATGAATATAGAAGAAGTGGCTGCCAAAACGCCACACCTTATATTTAAAGAAGAAATTGATCCGATGACGGGTGTTGCCGATTTTCAGGCACGTCGTATTGCGTTCAATTTAGGCCTTTCGGGAAAAGCATTTAAAGAAATGCTGAAATTTGTTCCGGCTTTATACAATGCATTTGTTGGTGCCGATGCAACTTTATTTGAAATCAATCCTGTTTTTAAAACTTCCGATGATCTTATTTTTGCTGCCGATGCAAAAGTTGTTCTTGATGATAATGCACTTTACCGTCATACCGATTTCGAAGAAATGCGCGATTTGAATGAAGAAGATCCAGCCGAGACAGAAGCCGGAAAAAATAATCTCAATTTTGTAAAACTCGACGGAAACGTGGGTTGTATGGTAAATGGTGCCGGTCTTGCTATGGCAACGATGGATATTATTAAACTTTCGGGTGGCGATCCTGCCAACTTTCTCGATGTTGGAGGTGGCGCCAATGCACAGACAGTGGAAGCCGGTTTCCGTATCATTTTAAAAGATCCGAGAGTAAAAGCCATACTAATCAATATTTTTGGTGGAATAGTACGTTGCGACCGTGTTGCTAATGGTGTTATAGATGCTTATAAATCAATCGGATCAATTCCTGTTCCCGTTATTGTTCGTTTACAGGGAACCAATGCTGAAGAAGCAAAAAAACTGATAGATGATTCAGGGTTAAAAGTTTATTCAGCCATTTCTTTGCAGGAAGCTGCTGAGACTCTGAAAACACTGGTGAATTAAATTAACAACTCATACTTAAACTCCTGTTGTATTTTAAAAATGCAACAGGAGTTTCTTTTTTTAATACTTTTGTTGTTAAATAACCGTTTTTAGCAATGGCATACGAATTGCATTTCTTCGCTTCATGATTTGCCGATTATTTATAATAGGATTTCTTTTTGCTTTTTTTCCATCTTATTCACAGGTGCCGGATCAGCAACCCGTTAAAGGCTTTTTGGTTCCAACAAAAATTATTAATGGCGATACACTTGCCAATATTAATCTGCGGGAAGTGATTGTTTTACCGCCCCGGGAATTTCACAGTAAAAGAGAATTTTTAAAATATGCCAAACTGGTAAAAAATATTAAGAAGGTATTGCCTTATGCAAAGATTGCCAGAACAAAACTTTATTTAATTCAGACAGAAGTGGAGAAACTACCTACAGAGGAATTAAGAAAGGAATTTTTAAAAAGAGCTGAGAAATCGCTGAAAGAAGATTTTGAAGGTGAAATTACAAATTTGACCATGACCCAGGGGAGGCTGCTTATTAAGTTGATTGACAGGGAGACCGGAAATACATCCTATGCCTTGATAAAAGAATTAAAAGGTTCCTTCAGTGCTTTCTTATATCAATCTATTGCGCGTCTTTTTGGCGAGAATCTGAAAGATGAATACGATCCAAAAGGAGATGATAAACTGGTTGAAGAGATTGTAGTCCGGATTGAGAATGGAGAATATTAAGATTTTTTATTTTACATTTATTTAAATAGCGGTAAATTTGCAGATTAATCAGAACCGATATGAAATTTTTTCTGGATACAGCTAACATCGATCAAATAAAAGAAGGATTGGAATTAGGAGTAATCGATGGAGTAACAACTAATCCTTCGCTAATGTCGAAAGAGGCAGTGAAGGGTGAAGAAGCAATTCTTAATCATTATAAAAAAATATGTGAACTGGTAAAAGGACCTGTAAGCGCCGAGGTTATTTCTACCGATTTTGCCGGGATGATAAAAGAAGGAGAAAAACTTGCTTCGCTTAATCCGCACATTGTTGTAAAGGTTCCTGTAATAAAAGATGGAATAAAAGCCATTACCTATTTTACACAAAAAGGAATCAAAACAAACTGTACCCTGGTTTTTAGTGCGGGTCAGGCTTTGCTGGCAGCAAAAGCAGGCGCTACTTATGTTTCCCCGTTTATCGGAAGACTCGACGATATAAGCGAGGATGGAGTGCTGCTGATTAAGCAGATAGTTCATATTTATAAAAATTATAATTTTTCGACCCAGGTACTTGCCGCTTCTATCAGGCATACCTTACATATAATAAAATGTCTTGAAGCCGGCGCAGATGTGGCTACCTGTCCGCTAAATGCTATAACCGGCCTGCTAAAACATCCCTTAACAGATTCAGGTCTTAAGACCTTTCTGGAAGATTATAAGAAGATTCAAAGTTGATAAGAGGAGAATTTATGATTTTAAAAATTTATTCAGAAAATCCCAATCCCCGCGATATGCAAAAAATTGTAAAAACTTTGCAGAACGGGGGAGTTATAATTTATCCTACCGATACTATTTACGGAATAGGATGCGATATTTATTCGTCAAAAGCGGCAGAACGTATAGCCTTTATTAAGCATCTTGATCCGGATAAGGCACAATTTAGTCTTATTTGTTATGATTTAAGCCACATCAGTGATTATACAAAACAACTCGAAAACAATGTTTTTAAGGTAATGAAAAAGAATCTGCCCGGTCCCTTTACTTTTATTCTCGAAGCCAATAGTAATGTGCCAAAGATGTTTAAAATGAACAAAAAGAAAACAGTCGGGATAAGGGTTCCCGATAATCCGATTGCACGGGAGATTGTTAAAGAATTAGGACATCCTATCTTTAATACATCTGTAATTGACGATGATGAAATTATTGAATATACAACTGATCCGGAATTGATATATGAAAGATATAAAGATAAAGTTGATATGGTAATTGATGGCGGTTATGGTAAAAATGTTGCATCTACTATTGTCGACTGCACCGAAGGAGAAATCAACATTATACGGCAGGGAATCGGAGAACTGATATTGTAAAAAATGATTAATAATTAAAAACCTAATAGTATGAGAACAATTTCAATAGCTTTTATTTTGGTAGTATGTTTTTTCTTTTCAGAAAAATCGTACAGTCAGATTCAGACTACAGATCCCAGGCATATTAATATTTACAACGATATTTCTAACCTCGAGACAGAGGAGTATGCGATAAGTATTGAGGACGTTGTTTCAAATATTAAATATGCCAAATTTAAAATCAAAATAACAAATAAAACAGCCAACTATATTTTGTTTAAAGGGGAGGAATGTACATTTGTTTCGGGCAGTATTGCTGCAAAAGCCGATGAAAAACCGGCATTTATTGAACCCTTCTCCTCCAAATCGAAAGTAATAGAATTTAAAGGAACCGATAATTTTCATGTAGATAACTTTGAAGTAAACATTAAAGGATTATATAAAGTAGTTGTCGGGTCGAATGTTTTTACTGCTCCTGATTTTCAGCTGCCTCCCAATGCAAAAGATTTTACAGCAGGACAATTTTCATGCAGTATGCTAAAGACGGAACAGAAAACACAATCAACATGGGCTCGTTTCAGTTGCAAATACAATGGGCAGAAGATTGGTTTTATTAATCCGGCAAAATGTGTAGTTAGAATTCCCGATGGAAAAGAATTTGCAACGGCCAACCTAAAGTCAAAGTCCGAATTATTTGCACCCGGCGATGAATCAAAGTTTACAACAGAATTTCAGATTCCCGGAAAAATAACAGATATGCAATTCACTACGATGAACATTGTCTGGAAAGATTCATTCAGTGAAACAACAGCAACTCCTTTGGCTTCTCAAAAGGCACAATTTAAAATAGATGAAGCTAAAACCAGCGTTAAGAATAAAAATTAATAAAAATCTTAACAAATAAACACAGTTTAAGAAATTGAATCGTTACCCTTACAGGATTTTTTAGTGATTTAATTATGTTTTTTTGCCCTGATTTCACCTCTGCGAGGGTGATATTCTTTTAGATATATTGATTTGAAATATAAGTTCACCGCATAGTGATCTCTTTGGATAAGACACGTTTTCGATAAAAACAAAAAATATGAAAAATGAACCCGGAGGAGTAAAATTATATAATTCCGACAGACTGAATAGTTGAATCACTGATTATAGGTATAGCATAGCAGGTTCTTTGTGTGTTACCATACATTTTATAAAGTATTCCCGACAAAATTTGGTTATTTGTACTTACTTATGTACATGATAAATATATTAATATGCTGACAATAACAATTTCTGACTATCGAAAAGATTTTATCAAAATCAAATTAGTTTAGAAATATTAACTTATAAAATTTAGTCAGGTGTTTTATTTAGAATAATTTTACATAAAAATGAAATTATGTCAAAAATATTTCATATATATTTATTATTGACTACATTAACATCTTGTGCCCAGGAGAATATGAAAACATTAAATCCATTAACTAAAGAAGAGCAAAAGGTTATCCTTCAAAAAGGAACGGAACATCCTTTTACCGGTGAATATAACAACCTTAAAGACAAAGGCACATACTTATGCCGTCAATGCAATGCTCCTTTATATTATTCATCAGATAAATTTGAATCTCAATGCGGCTGGCCTTCGTTTGATGATGAGATAAAAGGCGCCGTATTGAGAAAAACAGATGCAGACGGTAAGAGAACGGAAATTTTATGTGCTAGTTGCAATGCCCACTTAGGGCATGTTTTCGAAGGCGAGGGATTTACGCCAAAAAATGAAAGACACTGTGTTAACTCGGTTTCTTTAAGGTTTATTCCGGCAATAATCGACACAACGCCCGAAAGAGCTGTTTTTGCTGCAGGATGTTTCTGGGGTGTTGAATATTATTTACAGAATGCTCCCGGGGTGCTGGCTGCTAATGTGGGCTATATGGGAGGAAAGACAGAAAATCCTGATTATAAAGATGTCTGCAAACATACTACAGGACATGCCGAGGTAGTGGAAGTATTTTTTGATCCGCGAAAAACCAGTTTTGAGAACCTGGCAAAATTATTTTTTGAAATTCATGATTTTACACAGGTAAACAGGCAGGGTCCGGATATCGGCGATCAGTACCGCAGTGAAATATTTTATCTGAACCCTGCCCAGAAAGAGATCGCTGATTCGTTACTGGAAGTTTTAAAAACAAAGAATTATAAAGTTGCTACGAAAGTGGAACCGGCAGGTATTTTTTGGAGAGCAGAAGAATACCACCAGGATTATTACGAAAAAAATGGAAGTTCACCCTACTGTCATATCAGGAAAAAAATCTTCGATTAATAAGCTCTCTGATTCCTGCCTTCGATGTAATTAATAAATGAGTTATTTACAACCATGTTACCACCGGGAGTTGGATACTCACCAGTAAAATACCAGTCGCCCAGGTTGGTTGGGATAGCTTTATGTAAATTCTCAATGGAATTGTAAATAATTTTTACATCGGCCTTAATATCATTGGGTTTGAGCAGATGGGTAATTTTTTCAGAAATCTGATCAGCGGTAAAAGGTTTGTAAATGAGTTTTACGTAATTAACAATTTCTTCTTTTGGCAATCCCTGTTGAGCTTTTGATTTTTTATAAACCTCATTGATTATACTTTGTTGTCCCGTTTCTTTAAGCAAGGCAATTGCTGCCTGGAAGGCAACAAAATCGCCCAGTTTTGCCATGTCAATTCCGTAGCAGTCGGGATACCGGATTTGGGGAGCTGTGGAAACAATTATTATTTGTTTTGGATTCAACCGGTCAAGAATCCGTAAAATGCTTTCCTTTAAAGTTGTTCCGCGAACAATGGAGTCATCAATAATGACAAGTGTGTCAGAATGATCTTTAACAATACCATAAGTAACATCATACACGTGTTCCACTAAGTCTTTTCGGCCGGCATCCTGGGTAATAAAAGTTCTGAGTTTGGCATCTTTTACTGCCAGTTTTTCGATCCGGGGATTAAAGTGAATAAATTTATCCAGTTCTTCAGATGTTATTTTTGAACCGAGTTTCAGTATTTTTTCTTTTTTCTGGTGGTTACAGAATTCATTCAATGCTTCTACCAGCCCGTAATACGCAACAGCAGCAGTATTGGGAATATAGGAGAAAACCGTATTTTCCAGGTCATTGTTAATTGCTTTCAGAATCGGTTCTGCAATTAATTTTCCCAGCATTTTTCGTTCAGAATAAATATCCCTGTCGGTTCCTCTTGAAAAATATATTCTTTCGAACGAACAACTTGATTTTTTATAAGGATCAATAATCTGTTCTTCCGTAATAAGATTATCATTCCTGATAATAATCGCATGTCCCGGTTTAAGTTCATTTATCGATTCTATGGGAACGCTGAAAACAGTTTGAATTACAGGTCGTTCACTGGTAACAACAGCAATCTCGTCGTTGTAATAATAAAACGCAGGACGAATACCCCACGGGTCACGCATAACAAATGAATCGCCCTGACCGATCATGCCGGCAACCACAAAACCTCCATCCCACCGCCAGGTTGATTCATTTAATATTCGTTTTATGTCAAGATTTTTCGATATAAGTTCTGAGATTTCGTGATTGGGTAAACCCTGATCTTTGTATTTGAGAAACCCTCTTTCCACTTCTTTATCCAGGAAGTGTCCGATTTTTTCGAGCATTGAAACTGTGTCTGAGTAATCTTTAGGGTGTTGACCTAATTCGATAAGATGATTAAACAGCTCATTTACATTAGTCAGGTTAAAATTTCCGGCAACAACCAGGTTTCTCGATCTCCAGTTGTTTTCGCGCATCACAGGGTGAACATTTTCAATATTGTTCTTTCCGAAAGTGCCGTATCTTAAATGTCCTAGAAACAGTTCTCCGGCAAAAGACAAGTTTTCTTTTGCCCAGTGAGGATCATCTAATGGACTTGGACTTTTATTTTCGTATTTTTCAAATTCCTTATGTATGTCGCCAAAAACATCCTGAATAGACTGAGCGGAGTTTGAACGGAAACGGTGAATGTATTTTTTGCCGGGGGGAAGATCGAGTTTTATACACGCAGCACCCGCTCCGTCCTGT
Source organism: Bacteroidota bacterium (assembly GCA_037441645.1). Classification (GTDB taxonomy): domain Bacteria; phylum Bacteroidota; class Bacteroidia; order Bacteroidales; family GWA2-32-17; genus GWA2-32-17. The sequence goes on along the minus strand of JBBIRU010000012.1, from coordinate 2,392 downwards.
CCACGGTTATGCTGTTTTTCCATAAGGAGGTACAGTTTATTGATACCATACATCCATGTGCCATACTTCAATTGATAATACTCAAGAGGTTTTCTCAGTCGGAGTAAGGCAAAACCACATTCGTGTTTAAGTTCTTCACTCATTTATAATCCGGATAGTTTCAACGCAACAAAGGTATATTTTCCCGATTATTATTCATCAGAGATAACATTTTTTAAGTTGGATTTTATTAACTTTTATCAACTTCTTATACCAAAGTGAAATTTATAAGAGTCCAAACCGGACGAATTATAATTTCTGCTTTGGTTTATGCCGATTGATTTATACTTGTATACATTTATACTTATTGGATTAAAATATAAATCACATCGGTATTATCAATGATAATAATAATCCATGTAATTATACTATTCCAGGAACATTGAGAGTTGGAATTAAAATAGGGTTTTAGAATTAAATATTGATTTAAAAACAAATAGTAGTGAAAATACCTGTTCTGTTAAACTTATAAAAGAGTATCCCTAATGTAGATTTGGCAGTCCGATCAGATCTTCAACTATAAAGGCGCCCGGATAAGTTGCCTGAACAATTTTAAAAGATTTATATGCTTCGTTCCGGTTCCTGAAATCGCCAACTCTTACCTTAAAATACGGAGCTTCATAAAGCAAGTACGAACCCAGATCGGGATACTGATTATTTAAATCGGTTCTGATTTTATTGGCAATACTTTTAGCATCTGAGCCGGAACCAAAATAAACCTGCACTCTGTAACCGGGAAACCCTTTTGCCTTTTGATTTATCTCAATGTGTTTACCGACCCAGGCTTCAATTCTGGGTTCCTGAACAAGACTAACCTTTCCCCATCCGGGTTTGGTTGTTGATATACTTTGAAATATCTCGGGTTGTGCCCAGATTCTGACACAAAAAAAGAGAATGAATACAAATAACAAATTATAGCGTAACATTTTTTTAATTCAGCGAGCGGATGCTTAGAACAGGTATAGGTGAATGATTTACCATTTGCTGGGCATAAGGACCTAACCAAAAAGCGTTATTCTGCATCTGTTCTGTCATAATCGAAATTAATTCTGCATTAACTTTTTTGGCATACTCGATGGTAAGGTCGGTAATGTTTGACCCGGTAATGATTTCTTTTACACAGGGAATACCCTTCTCTTTTAAATATTCTTCAACCTGTGAACAATAGGTATTTATTTTTGCAACAATATCCGGAGCCGAAGTTTCTGATACTCCAACAATGTGAACAGTTGCATTAAAATAACGGGCAAGTTCTGTAACATAAGGAACTTTATGTCTCGAATCTTTTGAAAGATCAACGGGCATTACAATATTTTCAATAGCTTTATTTGAGAAACCATTTCTTATAGTAACAATCGGGCATGGAGCATTGGAAACTACCCTGAAAGCATTAGACCCTATCCAAAGTTCTTCGAATCCGCTAACTCCGTGAGTTCCCATGATAATCATATAGGCATCATCATATTTTGCCTGATTGGTAATCTCTTTAAAAATATTTCCTTCACGGATTTTATAATCAAATTGATTTTTAATAACTCCCTTATATTTGTCTATCAATATCTTCATGAAATCATCCAGTGATTTTCCAATAGCAAGATCAAAATCTTTAAAGTAAAATGGAATTTCAAAATTCTTGCTTTTTTTAACGTGAATCATTCTGACTTCTGCATCGATTTTATTTGCCAAGGCTATTGCAAATTCCAAAGCGTTAACTGAATCTGCTGAAAAATCTATAGGAACAAGTATTTTCTTCATATTGTAATTTTTAAAAAACAAAATCCGACATTTCCATTTGTTCAAAAGTAACAAAAAAATTAAAAATCCAAAACTAATTGAAAATACCTTTTTTAAAGAGCTTTACTGATTGATTTTCATCAATTGGGTATTTTTTTGAAAGAAGGAATTTTCTGGCTTTGACATATCCTGTTGCTTTAAGTCCTATCTTATTTGAGATTACGGAGGATAAAAGCGACAGAGGATTGTCGGACAGTTTACTGAATCTCACCTCTACATCAAAGGGATGCACTGTATTTGAATGGGCCGGGATTTTTAACCGGGAAGTTTTTTTTACTTTTCCCAGTTCCACATTATTAAGCGAAAGGTCAAGATTAACATCCGAAATGGTAAATGAAAAGTTATTGTTGTTTTTAATAGGAACCATAAGTTCAAGTGAAATATGATCCTTTGTTAGATCTTTTATACTTACACTCTCAATTTTTCCAATTTCGACATCAAGTGTACATATATTTTGTAATATTATTTAATATTGTCTCTATTCTTTATATATCAGCTATTACAACGTATTGCAAAAATTTACACAAAATATAAATTTGTAATTTTGGCAAATATTTTG